>JBDHCY010000107.1:0-18737 GCA_039591795.1 Gemmatimonadota bacterium
GCGTGTGGTCGAGGAGTTACGTCGCATCCTCACGGCCAATCTCCCCATCATCAAGCAGGTCAACTCGCACCTCCTGCAGATGCGTGGCAAGCTGATGCGGCCGACGGTCCTCTTGCTCTCGAATCGTGCAGCCGGGGCTCCGGACGATCGTGTGTTGACGTTGGCCGCCGTCGTGGAGCTCATCCACGTGGCAACGCTGGTTCACGACGACTCGGTGGACCACAGCGTGCTGAGGCGAGGCTTGCCCACCGTGAATCACCTGTTTTCGCATCAGGTGTCAGTGATCATGGGCGACTACCTCTACTCCCGCGCCGTGATCGAGCTGGCTCGGCTGCGCGATCCTGAGCCGCTCGAGGTCCTTGCCCGCGTCACCAACGAGATGACGATTGGGGAGATGCACCAGCTTGGTGCGGTCGACCGACTCGCCTACCGCGAACCCGAGTACGACGCGCTGATCGGTAGCAAGACAGCCGCCCTCTTTGCCGGCGCGTGCGAGTGCGGCGCGCTCAAGGCCGCTCAAGAGCAACGCCGAGCGCTTCGTGCCTTCGGGCATGCGTTCGGGATGCTGTTCCAGATCACTGACGATCTGATCGACTACACCGAATCCGAGGCCGTCACGGGCAAGCCCGCTGGTCTCGACCTCAAGGAGCACAAGGTCACGCTCCCCTTGATCGCGGCGCTGCCCCACATGGGCGAGGAGGCACGTCGCGACGTGGAGGCGCTTTTCAAGACCTCGCAGCCCGCCCCGGCCCAGATCGCCCAGGTGGTCCGACTCGTCGAGGAGCACGACGGGCTCGAGTACGCCCGCAGCCGGGCAGCGACATTCGCCGACCGGGCGAATGAAGAGCTCAACGCGCTCCCTGAGACGCCGGCACGCGAGGCGTTGCGCTCGGCGGTCGGCTACGTGACGGAACGTCGGCGCTGAGGCTGTGGCGAAGGGACCGCGAAGGCCGCTATTTTACCTAGGGGTGCTCACGACGGGCTTTGTCCTCGGGGGGTTCCTCACGGCGTTTCTGGGGCGGTTCTTGCCCGACGGCGCCGCGAAGGAGTTCTTCACGACGGCAGTGACGCCAACGCTCGGGCCCGTGCACCTCGACTTGCTCGTCGTGGCGGTCACCCTAGGACCGATCGGATTCAGCGTGTCCATCCTGTCGGTCGTTGGCGTCGCCATCGCATTCTTTGTGGCACGCGCGCTGTTCTAGCGAGGGCAAATGCTCCGCAACCTCTCCCTGTGGCACCTGCTCATTCTCCTCGTCGTCGTCTTTCTCGTCTTCGGCGTGCGGCGACTCCCCGAGCTTGGCTCCGGCCTAGGCAAGGGGATCCGCGAGTTCAAGAAGGGGATCAAAGACGAAAAAGGCATCGAGGGCGAAGCTGGTGAAGCGGGGGTCGAAGAGCGCCCGGTGGAGCGGGACCCGAAGCGGCTCGGCGACTAGCGGAAGGAGGTGAGGGCACATGGGTCTGAACAGTCTCGGCATGGGTGAGATCCTGATCCTCATGCTCTTTGTGTTGCTGATTTTTGGGGCCCGTCGCCTTCCGGAAATGGGCGCCTCGCTGGGCAAGGGGATCAGAGAGTTCAAACGGAGTCTGACCGAGGCGACCGATGCGTTGAACGCGCGGATCGACGAGCCCGGCCAGCGCCCACCCGTCGGTTCCAAAGGCGACGCGGGCGCGGCCGACAATCCTTCTCGCAGCAGCGAGCCCAAACGGCTGGCTGAGTGACCGCGGAGCGGTCCTAGTAGCCGAGGGGCCCGGGCTGCCGCTCCGCCAACTCGCGCTGAGTGCGCTCGATCTCGCGCCGGCGATCCTCGACGCTGGCGGAGGCGCGCAGCGACTGGAGTAACTCACCGATGCGCTGCTGGCGCAGCTGAGCGGCCACCTGCTCACGCTGCGCCTCCTTTTGCAGCTCCCACTGGGAGCGCTCGGCGAGCTGGCGTGTGAGCAATTCGACGAAGAAGAAGTCGTCCCCCGACGCCAGCGGTCCGGCAGTCTCCCCCACACCCAACCCGAACGCCGTTCCGAGCACGACGGGCCGCCCGTAGAGCTGGGTCGCCGGGTCGAGCCGGGTGAAGGGCTCTGTGGTCGTGGCGGTGAGTCCCTGCTCCTCTGCGGCGACCGAAAGCGGTACGCCGGCCCGAACGCGCTCCGCGATGGCTTCGGTGAGTGTTTGCGCCGCCACGGTCTTCAGCGTCCCGATGAGTCGTCGCCTCACCTGAGGCTGGACCTGCTCGAGGCTCGGCACGCGCTCCTCGAGCAGTGAATCCAGGCGAAAGAGGTAGTACGCCGACGGACCATCGATCACGAGACTCGTCTCGCCGGCCCGCGCCTCGAAGGCCCACAGCCCAGCATCGGGCACGAATCGCCCGTCATCCAACACCACACGCTGGCCAACCCGAGCCTCCGTGCGACCCACCGAAAGGCCGAGGGTCGCGGCGGCGCTGTCGAGGAGCTCGCCGTCCACCTGCTCGGCCGCGATGCGGTCGAGTGAATCGGCCCGTGCTTCGATCGTATCGAGCCGTGCCTCAGCGATCTCCACCCGAATCAGGATGTGCCGTACCTCGGCCGAATCGTCTTCGACGGCGTCCACGCGAATGATGTGATGGCCGAACATCGTGGGGACGAGGTCGGATACGACCCCGGGACGCAGGCGGAACACCGCACTGTCAAACGGGGCGACGGTCTGGCCACGTTGAATCCAGCCCAGGCTCCCACCCTCGACGCGCGAGAGAGAATCGCCCGACTCACGAGCGGCAATGGTTTCGAAGTCCCCGCCCTCACGAAGCTCCCGGAGCACGGACTGCGCTCGCTCGAGGGCGGCGACGCTGTCAGCCTGCGTCACCGCCGCTGGAATGGCGACGTAGCTCAGAAACGCACGGGCTGGCTGGCGAAAGTCCTCGCGATGCTCCCGGTAGTAGCGCTCAACGTCTTCCTCGACGACCGTCACGGCAGAGTCCGGCACGGCGAGATCCGGCCGGATTCGAACCAGCCGGACGGCGATCGAGTCGTGCCGGTCGCGGTACATCCGCCACAACTGGGAGTCCGACGCGACGTGGCCCGCGAGCACCTGCTGAAACAACTTCATGCGGGGCAGCTCGTCGCGATAGCGGGCCTCGATTGCCTGGCGTACCTCGGGGCCTGCACCGGCTTGAAGAAAGCGCCGGTACTTCTCGATGTCGAACTGGCCCTCGGTCTGGAACTGCGGCGCCTCCATGAGCTCGGGCAAGGGGGCGCTGTTGGCCGCTTCGACGATCTCCTCGTCGGACACCTGAATGCCGCGTCGTGCGTACTCTTGCTCGAGGACGATCTGCTGAACGATCTGCTCGAAGACCTGGTCTTCGAGCTCCCGCTGACCCTCAAGCGTCAGCGGCGACTCATCGCCGCTGGCGCGGCGCTGCTCCTGGGCGGCGCGCACCGCCTCGTAGAAGGCCTGGAGGCGAATCTCGGTGCCGTTGACCTTGCCCACGACGTCGCCCACCGAGCCAGACCGTTGGCCCATAAGCCCGCTGTAGTCCAGCGCGAGCCACGCTACGAACGCAATCGCGAGCACCCACATGATGTACCGGGCGCTCCGACGCATAGACCGCATCATACTGGTATCCCACACCTCTCGTGAGGAGGGCGTAAGTCTAAATGCGCCAAGAGGCAATCTCAACTGGGCGGTGCGGTCGGAGCGTTGACAGTCGCATCGGTGCGACACTATCTTAATGCAATCGCCACAGGCACTTAGCCGATTCGACGGTCGTCCATGGCCAGCTATAGCGAGATTGAGAAGCTTGAGCAGCGACATCGAGACAGTCCCGACGGCCGCACCTTCGCGCCGCTCGCGGACGCGTATCGGCGTGCTGGCCGGTTGGCGGAAGCCGTGGAGCTGGTGCAGGCAGGGCTCCTCAAGCACCCCGAATACGTCTCCGCGCACATCGTGCTGGGGCGCTGCCTCATCGACCGGAGCGATGCCAGCGGGGCGCGGGCGGCATTCGAGCGTGTCTACGAGCTCGACTCCGAGAACATCATCGCGCTCCGCACGCTGAGCGAGCTCGCCGAACGCGAGGACCGACTCGCCGACGCGGCTCGATGGCTCACGCTTGCGATGGACGTCGACCCGATGAACACCGACGTCCGGGACGCGCTCGACCGAGTCGAGGCTCAGCTCGGTGAGACACCGCCCGCCGCAGCCACCGTCCCGTCCGCGCACCCAGCCTACCCGCCTCCCGAGGCCGACTCCGCGGTTGGTGAGGAGGAACCCACCCCACCACCGATCGCCGAAGCGCCGAGCGCCGGGGGGGAGCCGGATGATGTCGACGCCCCCGCTGGCGAGGCGCTCGAAGAGGCGTTGCCCGTCCTCGATGAGACGGCTGCTGAGCCAAGCGCGAGTCTCGAGGCCGAGGCAGTCCCCTTCGAAGCAATGCGGCCTGTTCCGGACGAGACGGTTGCCGAGCCGAGCGCGAATCTCGAGACCCCGGTTGTTCCTCTCGACACGGCAGACGAGCCCGAATTGACGGAAGTGGAGGCTGAGACTGAGGAGCCCGAAGTCGCTGAGGTCAGCGACCCGTTTGTCGTCGAGCGCTCCGCGGAGCCCCAACCGGAGACAGAAACCCCGCCGCCCGTTTTCGACCTCGAGGTGGTGCGCTCCGAGAGCGAGGACGAGCCGGAGAGCGGGCTCGATGAGCCAAGCCCGACCCTCGACGATCTGGAGATCGAGCGCGCATCCCCCGAGTCGGTTCCGCAGGGTGGGGAGCCGTGGATGCCGACCGGCATCGACCAGGGGACGATCGTGCCGTTCGAGGGCCGTGTGGATTTCGCGGGGGTCGAGGGCGAGGCGGAAGACTTCGATCTCGAGCTCGAAGAGCCCGAGCAAGAGCCCGAGGAGGCCGACGTATCACCCGTTGAGGGACTCGCAGCGACGCAGTTCGAAGGCGCCTTCCCACCGGCCGAGCCCGGCGAGGCCGAGGCTGCGCCGAGCGGCGGCGATGAGGTGTCGGGCGAGGAGGCCCCTGTCGAACCAGCGGCAGTAACTGAGCCTGCATGGATGGAACCTGCGCCGCCAGCTCAGGAGGACGTGGATTCACTCGACAGGCTCTTTGGCGAGGGGGACGTGGAGGCCGGGGCCGCTACCGGTGAGGACGAGGAGGCCGACGTCGCCGAGGACATTGAGGCGGTCGAGGAAGTCGAGGCCGTCGGGGAAGTCGAGGAATCAGAGGAATTCGAGGAGGTTGAGGAGGTCGAAGAGGGGGAGGGGGCACGCGCTCGAGCCGACTCGGCGCTCGCGGACCTTCCCGTGTTCATTCCGGAGGATGACACGCCGGCGGTGCCCGCTGCGAGTGTCGGAGCCCCGGTCGACGAGGACTACAGCGCCGCTGACCACGAGACGCTCGGCGGTGCCGAACCAGTCGTGACCGAGACGATGGCCGAGCTCCTCGTCTCGCAGGGGCACGTGGAAGAGGCGATCCGGGTCTACCGCAAGCTCCTCGATGCGAACCCTGGTGACGACGCGCTCGAACGCCGCCTAGCGGTGCTCGAACAAGGCCCGGCGGCAAGCGCGGGGCCGACGGTTGGCGAGCTGTTCCAGCGGTTGGCTGCTGCCGAGCTAGCTGTCCCCGCTCTGGCTGAGCCGCCCGTGTCTCATCCCGAGGCGCTCGCGCCGCTAGCGGGGGCGGGCGAAGGACCCGTTGCCGACGGAGTCGAAGGCCCACTGTCGCTGGAGGAAGTGTTCGGCGGGACGGAACGCGAGGATGCCTCGGACGCCGAGGCCGCCGTTGGTGAACACGCGGCCCCGGCGGAGGCGACCGCGCCCGAAGCGACCCCATCCGCGCAGGCGCCTGAGCCCGACGGCTTCTCCTTCGAGGCCTTCTTTGGCGGTGAGACGACGGCTCCCGAGGTGACGTCCGAGACGGACGAGGATTCCGAGAGCGACCTTGACGAATTTCAAGCGTGGCTCCGGGGACTCAAATCCTAGTGCTCATCGCCGTCCTGAACGGCCCCAATCTGAATCTCCTTGGCGTGCGGGAGCCGGCCCTCTACGGCGGCGCGACGCTCGCGGAGGTCGAAGGTGCCGTTCGCCACCGCGCCGGGGAGCTTGGAGTCGAGATCTCCTGGAGCCAGACCAATCAGGAAGGGTCGTTGGTGGAGGCCGTGCAGCAGCTCCGGGGCGAGGTTGACGGGGCCGTTGTGAATGCCGCCGCGTACACCCACACGAGTCTCGCTCTCCGGGATGCGGCCCTGGCGGCAGAGGTCCCATTCGTCGAGGTGCACTTGTCCAACGTGTTCGCGCGCGAGCGCGCCCGACACCGTTCCGTCCTCGCCGATCTCGCCGTCGGTGTGATCGCGGGGTTCGGACCGTCGTCGTACGTGTTCGGGCTCGAGGCGCTCGTTGAGTATCTCCGGGATCGCGGCTGACCCGCGCCTCGAGCGGCAGCAAGCGGTCCGTTCGGCACTGGAAGCTGAGCGGGTCGACGCCCTGCTCGTCAGTCACGTGCCGAACATTCGGTACCTCACTGGGTTTTCGGGATCCGCGGGCCTCGCCATCGTCAACCGAGCCGAGACCGTGCTGCTCGTGGACTTCCGATACGAGGCGCAGGCCGCGGATGAGGCTTCTGCTTGCGCTCGAGTGGTTGTAGAGCAGCGCAATCTGTGGGACCGGTTGTGGACGCTGCTCAGCGAGGGCGACATCAGTGCGGTGGGGTTCGAATCGCACGTCGTGACCGTCCGGGATGCCGAGCGGTTCGGTGAGGGGGGAAAGCGGTGGCCATGGCGTCCCACGTGGAGCGTCGTCGAGCGGTTCCGGGTCCAGAAGACGCCCGACGAGGTCGCGGCGGTTCGCCGAGCGGCGGCGCTTGCCGGAGAGGCCTTCGAGGAGATCCTTGCCGGTGTCTCTCCGGGGCTCACTGAGCACGACGTCGCCGGTCGCCTCGAAGCGGCGCTCCGGACGCGTGGAAGCGAGGGGCATCCGTTTCCGACCATCGTCGCGAGCGGTCCGCGCGCAGCGCTTCCACACGCTGGGACGAGCGGCCGAGCGATCGAGCGAGGTGATTTCGTTCTGCTTGACTTCGGTGCGCAGGTGGATGGATACTGCGCCGATCTCACGCGCACCGTGGTGTTGGGGCAGGCCGACGCTCGTCAGCGTGCCGTATACGAGGCAGTCGAGGCTGCACAGCGCGAAGCGCTCGAGCGAGTCAGGGTTGGGATGACGGGTCAGGAGGCGGATGCGCTGGCGCGCGACGAAATCGAGCGTCGCGGCTTCGGGCCCGCATTCGGTCACTCGCTGGGCCACGGCTTGGGCCTCGAGGTACACGAAGCGCCCCGCCTGGCACGGGGCGTCACCGAGGCGCTGGTGGCGGACGCGGTCGTCACCATCGAGCCGGGGATCTATGTGCGCGGTTGGGGAGGTGTCCGGCTCGAAGACGACATCCACCTCGCGGCCGAGGGCCCGGTCCTGCTGAGCGATGGCCAGACCGGACTGCGGGAGCTATAGCACGATCACAGGGGAGGCCGGTGGCGACAACTGCCGATTTTCGAAACGGGATGGGCGTTCGTCCGGTCGAAGCTCAAGAATGTCCTGACCGGGTACGTGATCGAACGGACGTGGACAGCGGGGGAGCGAGTCACCGGCGTGCGGCTCGAACGTCGGCCGGTGCAGCTGTCGTACCGGAACGGGCATTTCCACCATTTCATGGACCTCGAGACCTATGACGATATCCCGCTCGCCGAGGAGGTGATCGGCGAAGACCAGCTCCGCTACCTCAAAGAGGGCATGGAGTGTCAGGGGTTGGTGCACGATGGCCGAGTGATCGCCGTCGAGCTGCCGGTTTTCGTCGAGCTCGTGGTGACTGAGACTGCGCCGGGCGTGAAGGGTGACACGGCGTCCGGCGGGACCAAACCGGCAACGCTCGAGACGGGCGCCGTCGTCCAGGTGCCGCTCTTCATCCAGGAGGGGGACGTGATCCGCGTGGACCGCCGCGAGGACAAGTACCTCACCCGCGCATGAGCGCCGTACCGCTGATCGAGCACCTCGTGCGCCTAGTGCAGGACTCGCAGGTCGAGACCATCGAGGTGAAGCGAACGTGGTTTTCCACCACGGTGCGCGTTTCGAAGCACGGGCTCGGGTCGCCCGGAGCCCAACACGTGGTCGTGCAGGCGCCCGCCACCGCTGCTCCGGTGGCTGTGGATTCGGGTGCCGGGGTCGAGGCGTCCACGGCGGCCCCCGGAGCGGGCGCGCCGAAGCTCGTGGACATCAAGTCTCCTATGGTCGGGACCTACTACCGAGCCCCCGAGCCCGGGGCTGAACCGTATGTGAGCGTCGGGGCCGGCGTGCGCCCCGGGCAGAGCGTCTGCATTATCGAAGCGATGAAGATCATGAACGAGATTCAGGCGGAAGTGACCGGCGTGATTCGCGAGATCCTCGTCGAGGATGCCCAGCCGGTCGAATTCGGACAAGTCCTCTTCAGAGTCGATCCGCATGGCTGAGCCAGGCATTTTCAATTTCAAGCAGGCCATCATGAACATGGTGCAACGCAATGGGTCCGACTTGCACCTCAAGGTGGGGCGGCCGCCCACCATCCGCATCAATGGCGAGCTCGTGAGCCTCGATGCGATGCCCATGAAACCCGAGCAGCTCAAGGCGTTGGCGGAACAGCTCATGACGCCGCGGCAGGTGAAGGAGTTCGCCGAGCGAAAGGAGTCCGACTTCGCGATCGGTGTGCCGGGCGTGGGGCGATTCCGGACCAACGTGTACCAGCAGCGTGGGACGCTTGCCTTTGCGTTCCGCTCGATCCCCTACGAGGTCAAGACGATCGGCGACCTCAACTTGCCGCCAGCTCTCGAGGAGATCGCGCTGAAGCCTCGCGGACTCGTGCTCGTAACTGGAGTCACTGGATCGGGGAAATCGACGGCGCTCGCGGCGATGATCAACCACATCAACTTGCACCGTCGCTGCAACGCCATCACGATCGAGGACCCGATCGAGTTTCTGCATCGCGACCAGACGGCGAGCATCTCGCAGCGCGAGGTGGGAAGCGATACGCTGTCGTTCCATTCGGCGCTGCGGCACGTGCTCCGGCAGGATCCCGACGTGGTGCTGATCGGCGAGATCCGCGACCTCGAAACGCTGTCCACCGCTCTCCAGGCCGCCGACACGGGGCATCTGGTCCTGTCCACGCTGCACACCACCGACGCCACGCAAACGATCAACCGGGTGATCTCGTTCTTCCCCCCGCACCAGCACGATGAAGTGCGTTACCAGCTGTCCACCGCGCTGGCCGCCGTCGTCTCGCTTCGGCTCGTGCCGCGGCAGGACGAGCGGGGGCGCGTCCCGGCGTCGGAGATCCTCATGAACACCGCGGCGGTGTCGGATCACATCCGCGATCTGACCAAGCAGCTCGCCATCCCCGAACTGATCGCCGAAGGCTCGATCCAGTACGGCATGCAGAGCTTCGACCAATCGCTCTACGGGTGGTACGAGAAAGGCGTGATCAGCTACGAGTCTGCGCTGTTCTACGCCACCAACCCCAGCGAGTTCGCGCTCAAGGTGTCGGGTGTCGACTCCTCGGCGAGCCGGGCGTTCGGCACCGGGACGGGATTCGACCGAGACAGCGACTAGATGTTCAAGAAGGTACTGGTCGCGAACCGCGGCGAGATCGCGCTGCGGGTGATCCGCGCGTGCCGTGAGCTCGACCTCGGCACCGTCGCGGTCTACAGCCAGGCCGACCGCGAGTCGCTTCACGTCCGGTTCGCCGACGACGACGTCTGTATTGGCCCCCCTCCCGCGCGTCAGTCGTACCTGGTGATCCCGCGGATCATAGCAGCCGCGGAGATCACGGGCGCCGACGCCATCCACCCAGGGTACGGCTTCTTGGCGGAGAACGCCGAGTTCGCCGATACCTGTCGGGCGTCGAACATCACGTTTATCGGTCCGACGGGCGATCAGATTCGACAGATGGGCGACAAGGCCGCGGCGCGCACGCTGGCCCAGGAGATTGGAATCCCCGTCGTGCCGGGCTCTCCGGGGCCCGTCGAAGATGCGGAAGAGGCGATTGCCGTCGGTGAGACGATCGGCTTTCCGGTCATCATCAAGGCGGCGGCCGGTGGCGGCGGCAAGGGGATGCGCGTCGCGCACGATCCAGAGCAGCTTCGGCAGAGTTTCTCGCTGGCCAAGAACGAGGCCCTGGCGGCGTTCGGCTCGGGCGCAGTGTACGTCGAGAAGTACCTGGCACGGCCGCGCCACGTCGAGATCCAGGTCATGGGCGACCAGCACGGCCGTGTGATGCACCTCTACGAACGAGACTGTTCGGTGCAGCGCCGGCACCAGAAGCTGATCGAAGAGGCACCGAGCCCGGGGCTCTCGACCGAGACGCGCCAAGAGATGGGCGAGGTGGCGGTTCGCCTCGCCTCGGCAATCGACTACGTGGGGGCCGGCACCGTCGAGTTTCTGCTCGACGAGGATGGGTCGTTCTATTTCATGGAGATGAACACCCGCATCCAAGTGGAACACCCGGTCACCGAGATGGTGACCCACTTCGACCTCGTCAAAGAGCAGATCCGCGTGTGCGGCGACGAACCGCTGTCGCTCGTGCTTCGCGGAGACAGCGTGCGCGGTCATGCCATCGAGTGCCGAGTCAATGCCGAAGACGCCGCGCGGAACTTCCAGGCCTCGCCGGGCATGATCACGGCCTACCATCCGCCCGGAGGGCCCGGGGTTCGTGTGGATACGCACATCTACGCAGGGTATACCGTGCCTCAGTACTACGATTCGCTCGTGGCCAAGGTGATCGTGCACGGCAACTCGCGCGCAGAAGCAATCGCCCGCATGCGGCATGCGCTCCAGGGGTTCATCATCGAGGGAGTCACCACGACGATACCGTTTCTGCTCCGCGTGATTGCTCACCCCGACTTCGTGGCGGGGGACATCGACACGAAGTTCCTGGAGCGAGAGGAACACCTCCGGAGCGACCCCGCGTGAGGCAGTGGGCGGGCCGGGTGGGTTCCCCCGCGAGCCGTCACGGCGTGATCGAATGAAGCGAGAGCTCTCAGCGCTGGCCGCCCTGATCGGCGGGACATTCGTCGCCCTCGCGCTCCTCCCGTGGCCACTGACCGGGGCGATCGGGGCAGGCTTGGGAGGGGCCCTCTGGCGGGTCCTTGGCATCGGAGCGATCACCGTGCCCGCGCTTGGCCTCGCCGTCGCTCTGGCGATCTTTGGCCGCCTCGGCACCATGAGCCCCCTTCGTGCTACGGCGCTCCTCGGGGGCCTCGGGATCCTCCTGCCGTTCGCGCTCGGCGTGCTGGGACGCGTTCAACCCGCCGCCTTCGACCCCCCACTGGCTGACTGGACCGCGCAGGCGCGGCTGGTGGGCCTCGGACCAGCCTTCCTGGCGCACGTCGTCACCGGCCTCCTCGGCGTGGCTGGGGGTGTTCTCGTGGCCGTCCTCGGCGCCTCGGCGCTCACACTCACGACGATCGGCTGGCACCCGTTTGCCGCGCTACGGCCGGCCCCCGAGAGCTCCGGGTCGACTTCCGATGCAGAGGAGGAGACCACCGACCCACCCGCGCGCCGCCGATCTCGCCGTAAACGCCAGACTCCGGAGCCCGAGCCGCCTCCGCCGACGTCGGTGGCGGTGGTCCTCGGCGACGAGGAGCTCGAAGGGGAGCCCGATCCCGTCGAGTCGCAGCCGGACACCGGCCCTCCGGGCAGCGCCACGTCGGACGCTACCGATCTCATTCCGCCCATCGACCTGCTCGCGTCCGCACCCATCGAGGACGGCGATGCGGGGGAGGCGCAGCTCAAGGGGCTCGGCGAGACCCTGGTGGAGACCCTGAACACG
Organism: Gemmatimonadota bacterium; assembly: GCA_039591795.1. GTDB lineage: Bacteria > Gemmatimonadota > Gemmatimonadetes > Gemmatimonadales > GWC2-71-9 > JBDHCY01. Next base: position 11,808 of record JBDHCY010000107.1, read on the forward strand.
TTCAAAGTCGAGGGGGCGATCGTCGGTCGCACGACAGGACCGGTCGTGACCCAGTTCGAGGTCGCGCCCGGGCCCGGAGTGAAGGTCGGGCGGATCGCCTCCCTGGCCGACGATCTCGCGCTTGCCATGCGCGCGCAGTCGATCCGCATCGTCGCGCCGATCCCAGGAAAGGCGGCTGTGGGCGTCGAGATCCCCAACCCACGCGCCCGGCTGGTCACCGCCCGTGAGCTGATCGAGGGCGATGAGTGGCACTCGAACCGTCTCACCCTGCCGATCGCCCTTGGCCGAGATCTTCAGGGCCGGGCCGTCATTGCCGACCTCGCGAAGATGCCACATCTCCTCATCGCGGGAGCGACGGGCTCAGGGAAGTCGGTGTGTGTCAACACGCTGGTCACGAGCCTCGTCTACCGCCACACGCCGGAACGGCTCCGCGTGCTCATGATCGACCCGAAAATGGTGGAGCTTTCCATGTACAACGTGCTCCCCCATTTGCGCCACCCGGTCGTCACCAACAATCACGAGGCCGCGACGGCGCTGAAGTGGGCAGTGCACGAGATGGAGCGCCGCTATCGCCTCCTACACGCGAACAACGCTCGCAACCTGACCGACTTCAACAAGAAGGTGCGCGAGGGACGCTCGCTCGTCGTGCCGCGGCAAGACGCGGCCAACACCGAGATGCTGGCCCCGCTCGGCGGCACACCGAATGGCGAACCGGTGCCCTACACTGATGGGCAGCTCCCGTACATCGTGCTCATCGTCGACGAGCTCGCAGACCTGATCATGACCGTGCAGCACGAGGTGGAGCCGCCGCTCGCGCTCCTGGCGCAGAAAGCTCGCGCGATCGGGATCCATCTGGTGCTGGCCACCCAGCGGCCGAGTGTGAACGTGATCACGGGGCTGATCAAGGCCAACTTCCCGTGCCGGATCGCGTTCCGGGTTGCGTCCAAGGTGGACAGCCGCACGATTCTCGATCAGAACGGTGCCGAGACGCTCCTTGGCAACGGTGACATGCTCTTCCTCCCGCCGGGCCGGAGCGAGCCGGTGCGGATCCAAGGGTGCTATATCGGCACGGAGGAGACGGAGCGCCTGATGGAGTGGTACACCGAGCGGAGGGCGGCCGCGGCACGCGCCGAGTCGGACATCTTGGCAGAAATGGCCGCTCTCGAGGTCGCGGAGGCCGAAGAGGCCGTCGCCGGCTCGGAGCAAGCCGGGGAACGCGACCCCCTGTTCCGCCAGGCGGCGGAGATCTGCATCCAGCACCACCTGGGTTCGACATCGCTCCTCCAGCGGCGGCTCTCGATTGGGTATGGCCGGGCGGCGCGCATCATCGATCAGCTCGAGCTCGCTGGTGTGCTGGGGCCGGCGAACGGAAGCAAGCCGCGCGACGTGCTCGCCGGGCTCGAGGATCTCGACGAGCGCTGAGCGTCTCTGTCCTCCAGGCCCCCGCGGGTGGAGCAGAGCCCGCACGCTGGGGAACCGCACCGAAGTGGTTTGGTCCGCGACACAGCTGAGCGAGGTGTTACCCTGTAGCGTGCGATCAGGATTGCGGTCAGACCCGGCGTCGTGGAGGGACGCTCGCCATCGAGATGGGGTGGCTGCGGAGCACACGGCCATGGCATTCCTGGAGTCGCAGGGGTGGACCGTCGTCGCGCACCGGTTCCGGGCCGCCCGGCACGAGGTCGACATCGTTGCGCGCCGCGGCAAGCTCGTTGCCTTCGTCGAGGTCAAACGGCGTTCTGGCGATGGATTTGGGTCGCCGTTCGAAGCACTCCGCGGGCGGCAGCGGCGGGATCTCGTGCGGGCCGCCCGAGCGTGGATGGACCGCTATGGCGCGCCGGGGGATGTCTACCGGTTCGACGTGATCGGCATTGTCGGCGAGCGGCTCGAGTACCTCGAAGACGCTTTTCGGCCGGGTTGGAGGTAGGCTAGCGGAGTTGCGGCGTTCGGCGTATATTCGGGCGTAAGCCGAACAAGGACCGAACCATGATGAGGGTGACTATGCCTGTTGGAGATCGAGAGGCCTCGCGCCTCGAGGAAAACCGCAAGAAGGCCTTAGCGCTCGCCATTGCGCAGATCGAGAAGACGATTGGGAAGGGCTCGATCATGCGCATGGGTGCGGACTCAGACCGGGTGCGCGTGCCGGCCATCTCTACGGGCGCGGTCACGCTCGACGCGGCGATCGGCATCGGGGGCATTCCCAGGGGTCGGATCACCGAGATCTTCGGCCCGGAGTCGTCGGGCAAAACGACACTCGCGCTCCACGCCGTGGCCAGCGCACAGCGTGCCGGTGGGGTTGCGGCTTTCGTCGACGCCGAGCATGCGCTCGACGTCGACTATGCGAAGAAGCTCGGCGTCGACCTCGACAACCTCTTGGTCTCGCAGCCCGACACCGGCGAAGAGGGTCTCGAAATCACGGAGATCCTCGTCCGGTCGGGAGCGGTAGACGTCGTCGTGATCGACTCGGTGGCAGCGCTCGTTCCCAAGGCGGAAATCGAGGGCGAGATGGGCGATGCACACGTCGGTCTCCAGGCGCGACTCATGAGCCAGGCGCTTCGCAAGCTCGCCGGCGCCATCAACCGCTCGAAGACCTCCGTTGTCTTCATCAACCAACTGCGGGAAAAGGTCGGGGTGATGTTCGGCAACCCCGAGACGACGAGTGGTGGGCGGGCGCTCAAGTTCTACGCATCGGTGCGGCTCGATGTCCGGCGCATTGGTCCCGTGAAAGATCGCGACGCGATCATCGGCAGCCGAACGCGCGTCAAAGTCGTCAAGAACAAGGTGGCACCGCCGTTCCGCCAGGCAGAGTTCGACATCGTGTTCGACGAGGGGATCAGCCACCATGCCCTCCTCGTCGACGTCGCGAGCGAGATCGGCATCATCGAGAAGAGCGGTGCCTGGTATTCGTACGGCAAGGAGCGCATCGGTCAGGGTCGTGAAAACGCCAAGCTCTACCTGAAGGATCATCCGGACGTCGTGGTCGAGATCGACACACGAGTGCGCGAGCATCTGAACATCCCGCGGCCCACGGCGCCCAGCGAGACGGAGGGCGCCGGCACCGAGGAGTAGAGCAGTGTCGTCGGTCACCGCACTCCGCGCCGACGGCAGAGCGCCCGGGTACGTCGTCGTCGAGATCGAAGGGCGGCGGTATGGGTCGCTCCCTGTCGAACGGGCACGATCGCTTGGGCTCGCCGTTGGCGCAACGCTCGACGAGGCCCGGCTCGACGGGCTCGCTCGAGTGGCGGCCGAAGAGTCCGCTCTGCGGGCCGCGGTTGGCGCCCTGGCGCGTCGGCCGCGGGCGCGAGCCGACCTCAACCGGTGGTTGCTCCGACGTGGTCACCCCCGCACGGCCGTGCAGCCGGCGTTGGACCGGCTCGCGACCCGTGGCGCGCTCGACGATGCCAGTTTCGCGCGGCATTTCGCAGCGGTACGATTCCGCCGCGGGCACGGGCCGAGTCGGCTGCTTCGCGATCTGCTGGCACTCGGCGTCGATCGCTCGATTGCTGACGAGGCCATCCGCGGAGCACAAGCCGACGAATCCGTCGACACCATGGAAGAGGCGCGTCGTCTGGCCGAGCGTCGGGCCGGACAGCTGGCCAAGGTTCCGCGCCCGGCCCGCCGCCGGCGTCTGCTGGCGTACCTCGCGCGTCGCGGCCATGACGGCGCAGAGGTCCGCCGGATGGTCGAGGAGGTGCTCACGCGTCCCTAGGGTGACGCGGCCGATCTCGATGTATATTCGGTAGTTATGCAAGCGCATCGCATCCGTAGGCTCTTCCTGGACTACTTCGTGGGTCGGGGGCACCGCGAGGTGTCTTCTTCTCCCCTGGTGCCGGCAGGCGATCCGACCCTGCTGTTCACGAACGCAGGCATGGTCCAGTTCAAGTCCGTGTTTCAGGGGCTGGAACGGCGGGATTACGTCCGAGCGGCCACGGTTCAGAAGTGCGTACGAGCGGGCGGCAAGCACAACGACCTGGAAAACGTAGGCCACACGCCCAGACATCACACGTTTTTCGAAATGCTCGGCAACTTCTCGTTTGGCGACTACTTCAAGCGTCAGGCGATCGAGTTCGCCTGGGAGTTGGTGACGTCGCCGGAGTTCTACGGCATCGAGCCGGATCGGATCCGGGTGAGCGTGCACCACCAAGACGACGAGGCTCGCCGACTGTGGCGCGACGTGACCGGCATATCGGACCGCCGTATCTACGGCCTGGGCGACAAAGACAACTACTGGCAGATGGGGGACACGGGCCCGTCGGGGCCCTGTTCTGAGATCTACGTAGACGCCAGCCGTGAGGGTGGGTCGGGGCCCGACCTCACAGCCGAGGAGTTCTACGACCTGAGCGAGGCGGGGCGGTTCCTGGAGATTTGGAACCTCGTCTTCATGCAGTACGACCTCAAGCTCGACGGCTCACGCGACCCGCTCCCGGCGCCCTCGGTGGATACCGGCGCCGGGCTCGAGCGGCTCGCAGCCGTGCTCCAGGAAAGCGACTCCAGCTTCCACACCGATCTCTTCCTTCCGGTCATCCGCCGGGTGGAGGAAGTCGTGGAGCGTCCGTACGATCGAGGAGACGGCGGTGCCTCACACCGGGTGCTTGCCGATCACGCGCGGGCGGTCAGCTTCCTCTTGGCAGACGGGGTCTACCCATCAAACGATGGTCGCGGCTACGTGCTGCGGCGCATTCTCCGCCGTGCCGTGCGGCACGCATGGCTGCTCGGCCGCCGCGAGCCAACCCTCACCCACGTCGTCGACGGCGTCATCGACGAGATGGCCGACGTCTACGCCGAGCTTCGCGTCGAGGCTGACCACATCCGCACCGTGACCCGGGTGGAGGAAGAGCGATTCCTCGATACGATCGACGGTGGACTTCGGCGGCTCGATGAGCTCATGGCCGGCGCGGGCGGCACCATCGGCGGCGGCGACGCGTTCCGGCTGCACGACACCTACGGGTTCCCGCTCGACCTCACGCAGCTGATCGCCGCCGAACGGGGCTACGGAGTGGACGTGGACGGGTTCAACCGTGCGCTCGAGCGGCAGCGGATGGGCTCGCAGGCTGCCGCGACCGTGGAGGTCGCCGGTGAGGGGGGTGGAAATCGCGGCGGCGATGGAGGCCGCGCCCCGGCGATTCGCCGCGGACGGAATGGGCGATGGATCACGGTCACGCCGCGAAAACGACAACGGTGGGTCGGCTACGACACCACGCGTGCCGAGACCGCGATCCTCAAGTTCCGGCGCGTTGGGGAGGAGCTTGAGCTTCTGTTGCACGACAACCCCTTCTATGCCCCGGGAGGTGGTCAGGTCGCCGATACCGGGCAGGTCGAGGGCGAGGGCTGGCGGCTCGAGGTGGGCGACGTCCGCAAGGTAGACGGGAAGAGTGTCGTCGTCGGGTCGTTTGGTGAGGAGTTCGAGCCGACGCCGGTCGTGGCTCTCGTGGACCGGCTGCGCCGCGAGAACATCGAGCGCAACCATACCGCCACGCACCTCGTGCACGCCGCGCTCCATAGGGTGCTCGGCCCGCACGCGCGTCAGGCCGGGTCGGTGGTCGCGCCCGACCGCTTGCGGTTCGACTTCACGCACCACGGTCCGCTGTCCGAGGGGGAGCTCAAGGCGATCGAAGAGGAGGTGAACGCGCACGTCTGGGAGAACCTCTCGATCGAAACGCGGCAGATGAGCTACCAGGCGGCGATCGAGGCGGGGGCCATGGCGCTCTTCGGTGAGAAGTACGGTGACCTCGTTCGTGTCGTCGAGATCCCTGGTGTCTCGCTCGAGCTCTGCGGGGGAACGCACGTTGACGGCACGGGAACGATCGGCATCTTCCGCTTCACGCACGAGACCGGTGTGGCAGCTGGGGTGCGCCGTGTCGAGGCCCTGACCGGGCCCGGAGCGTATGCGGCGATCCGAATGCACGAATCCTGGCTCCGAGAGGCAGCAGATCTCGTGCGGTCCCAGCCGGACGCGATCGCGCGGCGGCTGGAGGCGATGCTCGAGGAGCAACGGCGCCTCGAGCGGCAGGTGGCAGAGCTGCTGCGAAGTGGGGGCGCCGGCACCGGGAGCGAGGCGGAGCGCACTGAGGTGGGAGATGTTACGATCCTCGTCGATGACTCCCCGGTCGACGATCGGCAGCAGGTGGCGCTCCTGATGGATGCCTTTCGCGAGCGCAACCGACGCGCGGTGAGCGTGCTGTTCACGGCAGGTGAGCGTGCGGGAGTACACGTCGCCCTCACCGACGATCTCGTGTCCGAAGGCCACCGAGCGGGTGACGTCGTCAATGCAATCGCGGCGGTGAGTGGGGGGAAGGGAGGCGGGCGGCCGCACTTCGCCTCAGCCGGCATGGGTGACGTTGCCCGATTGCCGGAAGCACGCCGCCGCGCAGCGGCGATCGTCGCGGAGCTCGTCGCGAAGTGACACGAGACTCGCTGCTCGAGTGGCTTGCCGGTCGCGAGCCACAACCGCCGGCTGGCCTGAGCGAGCACATCCGTACGGCGGTCATGGCCACCGACGTGACCGCTGCGTCCAACGTCTCCGATGCGCTGGCCCAAGTTGCAGTCGACACGGTCGATCGCGTGGCGGCGTCGAGCGACCAGGGCCGGCCGGTGGCGCGACACCTGCTCGCCGCCGATGCTCTGATCACGTACGCTCTCGAAGCCCGGGCGACCACGGCCCCCGACGAGCTCGTGCCGTGGGCCCAGCGACTCGCACGACAGACAGGAGCCACCACATGAGCGGCACGCCTCCCTTCGACGAGCGGGGCGGTCTCCTCGTCCTGGTCGATCCCGCACGCACCACCGGGTCCGAAGCCGCTGACGTGGCGCGTGCCGCCGCGAAGAGCGGCGCGGTCGGACTGCTGGTCGGGACGAGTTTTGACGGTACGGGAAAAACTGATGTCGTGGTCAGGGCGATGAAGGAGGCCGTGCCCGAGCTTCCGGTGGCGCTGT
>JBDHCY010000108.1:0-21547 GCA_039591795.1 Gemmatimonadota bacterium
TCGATCCATCCCGGCATCACCGTCCCGTCGAAGAAGAGCTGTCGGCGACCGTCCCGCTCTCGACAAGAGGTGATGAGCCCTCCGTCCATGTGCTCACTCATGATCGGGGTGCCCGCCTCGACGCGTTCCTTCACGAAGCGCCAGAGCGCGTCCGGGTCGCGCGTGAGCGCCATCTCATACTCGAATCCGAACTCATGTGGGAGGAAGGCGAATACTTCCATCGGGCCATCCGACTGTGGATCTCCGCGCACCGCCATGTGTGCCGGCGAGACATCCTCGTAGTGGTATCCAAAGCTGAAGGCCCACCCGCTCGCAGCCGCGAACTCCATGTAATCGATCTCGACACCGGCGTGGTTGAGAGCGGCCACCACCGCCAGGGGCACCCCGGGACCCGCGTACTCGGGAATCTCCTCGCTGCTCCGATCCACCACCGCGTCGAGAGAGTTGACATCACTTGTGGGGCGCGTCCGCACTTCCTCTCTGAGCGCGGACCAACTCGCAAAGCCGTAGTGCATTGCCACGACCAACTGCGTCTCCGCCAGCGTCACTTGGGCAGACAGGATCTCCTCGTCAGTGGCATCCGCAAACCGGTGGAGCCGCCGAAGAAACGAGCAGCTTTGTGCCACACCGTGTCTCTGAGCACCGAGGAGTTGCTTCGCCTGCTTCTTGAGGTGTTCGAGGCTGGGGTGACTCGGGAGTGTGGGGCTCATTCACTACCTTCCTTTCCGTACGCTCCGGGGCCTGCTCACACGGACAGAAAGGAGGGTCTTGTCGAGGACTCTACACGAAAGGTGGGTTCAACCCTTTCCGCAGGCCGGGGGGCGGCCTTCCACCGCCAACGAAAACATAACGACTAGCGACGAGGAATCAACGACGAGCGCTGCAGACTTGGAGGGGGAGTTCTATCGGCGAATCTAGCGGCACTCCAGTGCCAACCCCATCTTAGCCCCGGTCGCCAGCGGAGTGCCCCGCTTGACCGCTGAAGTGTGGCGCAGCGCGGAATCGACCAACCTCAGCTCGGGCTGGTGATCGATTGAGGGCCCGACCCCCTTTTTGAGAGGACTACTTGTGCGCGTCTCCCTGACCGGTGCCCTACTGTCCGCAGTCCTGCTCCTTGGCTCGAACAGGATAGCGGCCCAGGAATACGATCCAGACCATCACTACTCGGCTGTCGAACTCCAGGAAGATTTTGGGATTCTGCGCGCAGCGTTAGAAGAAGGTCATCCGGGGCTGTACCGCTATTCTGCCCCCGCGGAGATGGACAGGAACTTCGAGCGAATCGCCGCGATGATCACCGAGCCGATGGCCGAGCTGGAGTTTCTCCGGGTTGTGGGCATGACATTGGCGCATGTCAATGACGGCCATACCCGGGTGAGCGGTACGCCGGCGTTTGGCCGATACCTCCGCGCGGGCCGGGTGCGGCTCCCCTTCAAGCTCGTGTTCATCAGCGGCCGCGCCTACCTGCACCGCAACTACAGCAAGTTGGACGACGACCTGTTGGGCGCGCAAGTGATCTCGTTGAACGGACGCTCGATGGGAGTGATCGTCGAGGACCTGTTCACGCTGATACCGTCGGATGGACGGATCCAGACCTCAAAGTATCGCCGGCTCGAAAGCACCGAGAGCTTCGGCGGGTTCTTCAGCACCATGTACGGGTGGACAACGGAGTTCGAGCTCGAGCTACGGCTCGCGGACGGCTCGACGCGGGCCGTTGCGGTATCCGGAATCACGAGCGACGTCCTCACGCGGCGCTTCGAAGAACGCTATGCGGATCTCGCTGCCGACCAGCCACCGATCGCTCTCCAGTACCGGGAAGAGATCCCGATCCTGACCGTTCGGACGTTCGGTGGCGGGGCCTACACGCAGGCAGGCATCGACTACGGAGAGTTCCTGCGCGACGCATTCGAAGGCTTCGCTGAGCGCGGCGTGGAGGACCTGATCATCGACGTTCGGAACAACGGTGGCGGGTCAGACGCGTACGGCAAGATGCTGTTCGCGTACTTCGCGGACTCCGCGTTCGACTATTACGCGGCACTGGAGCTGAACGATTACAGGTTCGACTTTCAGCGGTACACCAACATGCCGGACCGCGAGTTCCCGGAGAGCCAGCGGCGACTGAACGACCACGGCACATATGACGTGCTGGGCCACCCCAACCTCGGGCCCCAGCAGCCCCTGGAACCCGGTTACCGCGGACGCCTCTGGGTACTCCAGAACGGCGGAAGCTTCTCCGCGACAGGAGAGTTTACGTCGGTCCTGCACCACAACTACCCGGACGCTGTGTTCGTCGGCGAGGAGAGCGGCGCGGGTTACTACGGGAACGTGTCCGGCGCCTCGGTACGGCTGGTCCTTCCAAACACCGGAGTCAGGGTGAATCTGCCGTTGATGAAATACTCCTCAGCCGTTGCGGGGTACAGTCCGGCCGATCGTGGCTTGATCCCGGACGTCGAGTTTGAGCCCTCGATCGAGGACGTGATGGCCGGTCGCGACGCGATGCTCGACCACACCCTCCAGCTGATCCGCGAGTTGCGCAGGCCCGAGTAGTGGGCGCCTGGAGTGGACTCCGGTCGCCAAGCCCCAGTCAGAGCCTTCGGATTGCCGTTTGCGTCCCCCAACCCTCTCCTGCAGATTCCGACTCCCCCGTCCGAGTCCCTTTACAGGATGCCGTCGATGTCTTCCGCCCGCCTCCTCCCGCTGACCGCCGCGTGCCTCGTCCTCGTGGCTCCATCGAGCCTCATCCTCGCGCAAGAGAAGCCAACCGTGAAGCCCGGTGACTACGGGCAGTGGGAATCGCTTGGCGGCGCCACGCTCTCGCCCGATGCCAGATGGCTCGCGTACGGCATTCGGCGCGTGAACGAGGAGAACGAGTTGCGCATTCGATCGTTGCGGCGAGATACGACGCGCGTCGTGCCGTGGGGCTCCGATCCGAGATTCTCTGCCGACAGTCGCTGGCTCGTGTGGGCAGTGGGTGTGTCACCCGACGAGCGAAAGCGACTCGAAAAGGAAAAGAAGCCGGTGCGCGAGGGCGTCGGACTGCTGGATCTCGACAGCGGAACGGAACGCGCGTTCGACGAGATCGCGGCCTCCGCGTTCGACGCGACAGGGGCATTTCTCGTCCTCCACGGGTACGCACCCGAGGAGCCGAAGGGGAAGGGTGCCGATCTCCGTGTCATGAACCTCGCGCAGGGGACGGAAGTGACCTTCGGCAACGTGTCTGAGTTCGCGTGGAGTGACTCAGGGTCACTGTTGGCTCTGGCACTGTCCACCGGGGCCGATGCCGGCAACGGAGTTCAGGTCTACCATGCGCGTTCCGGTCGTCTTCAGGGCCTCGACGCGTCCGGGTCGGCCTATCGACAGCTCGCGTGGCGCGAGGATCACGTCGATCTCGCCGTGCTGCGATCGGCGGCGCCGGCAAGCGAAGACGAGACCGCCTACCAGGTGTTGGCATGGCGCGGACTCGACGGTGATCCCGAGAAGCTGGAGCTGGATCCGGCGACCGCCGGAGTCGCGGACACGCTGGAGGTCGCGCGACACATGCGACCACGGTGGTCCGACGACGGGACGCGTCTGGCCATCGGGCTTCGACCCGCTCCGCAGGATACCGCGGCCGCGGCCGATTCCGCCGAAGCCGGGGACGACGAGGAGGAGTTGGCCGGGCTCGAGATCTGGCATAGCACGGACGTGCGGGTCGTGCCGCAGCAGAAGGCCGCCGCGTCGCATGACTCGACCAACACCCTCCTCGCCATCTGGGAGCCGGCGCGCAGTCGCGTCGTGCAGGTGGGCACCGACCTGCTGGGAACCAGCGAGGTGCTCGAGGGATGGCGCTACGGCCTGGAGCGCGTGACGGCCCCGTACCCCTGGGGCGCGATGTTCGGCCGTCCGTACCTCGACGTCTGGGTCGTCGATCTCGACACCGGTGATCGGGAGGTGGCGCTGGAGCGGGTCCGCCGTTCGTGGGAGAGTCCGGGCGGACGCTACCTCCTCTTCTTCGATGGGCGGGACTACTGGACGCTCGATCTCCAGACCCGACGTCGCATCAACCTGACGCAAGAGCTGCCGGCGACATTTGCGGACACCGCCTACGACGTACCGACGGATCAGCTGCCGCCGCATGGGGTGGGAGGTTGGTACGAGGCTGACGCTGCGGTGCTGCTCTACGACGAGTTCGACGTGTGGCGTGTCGCACCCGACGGATCAGGCGGCGAGCGTCTCACGCACGGCACCGAGGAGGACGTGATCCATCGGACGATACGCCTCGATCGGGAGGCCGACGCCTTCGATCCCATGGTACCGCTCTACCTCTCACTCCGAGGGGAGTGGAGCGAGAAGCGTGGTTACGCGCGGATCCGTCCCGGTCGTCAAGCGGAGCGTCTCATCTTCCGCGACCAATTGATCTCGGGACTCGCGAAGGCCGACAGCAGCGACGTCTTCCTCTTCAGGGCTCAGGCGTTCGACCAGTCGCCCGATCTGTTCGTCGCGGGACCGGATCTCTCGTCGCCGCGGCAGGTCACGGCCACCAATCCGTTTCAGTCAGACTTCGCTTGGGGCCGATCCGAGCTGGTCGAGTACGTCAGCGAGGCGGGGCGCCGGCTGCAGGGCGTGCTGCTCTATCCCGCGAACCACGACGCGGGTCGCCGCTATCCGATGATCGTCTACACCTACGAGATCCTCTCTCCGCGGGTCCACGCCTACGAGGTGCCGAGCGAGCGGGACTACTACAACTTCACGACCTGGACGCAGAAGGGGTACTTCGTCTTGTTGCCCGACATCGTCTACCGCGCGCGGGACCCCGGCATCAGCGCGATCGAGGCAGTCCGGCCGGCTGTGGCGAAAGTGGTCGAGATGGGCCTCGTCGATCGGGAGCGCGTCGGGTTGATCGGCCACTCCTGGGGTGGATACCAGGCGACGTTCCTCCCCACGCGAACGAACATCTTCGCCGCATCGGTCGCCGGCGCACCGCTCACCGACTTCGTGAGCTTCATGGGTGCGCTCCACTGGAATCCCGGCGTGCCGGAGCTCGATCACTGGGAGACGGGCCAGGCTCGCATGGAGGTGCCGTATTGGGAAGACCCGGAAGCGCACCATCGGAACTCGCCGATCCACAAGGTCCACGAGATGGAGACCCCCTTGCTGATGGCGTTCGGCAACGAGGACGGCGTCGTTGATTGGGACCAGGGAACGGAGTTCTACAACTTCGCCCGCCGGGCCGGCAAGCAGATGGTGTTGCTCGTCTACGACGGCGAGGACCACGGCTTTCGCCAGAAGCCGAACCAGATCGACTATCACCGTCGTATCCTCGAGTGGTTCGGGCACTACCTGAAGGGGGAGGCGGCTCCCGCGTGGATCACCGAAGGCATTCCCGCCGACGAGATCGAGGAGGAGGCGCGACGAGTCGCACGGCAGGAACAGGACTCCGAGCGGTGACACCGGGTCGGCACGCATGGCAGAGCGCGTGAACCGATTCTGAGGCCACAGGCCTCATGCCCGACCTCGAGGAGCGGTTCCGCCAGGCCACGGAGACAGAGCGATGAACCGAGCCAGGGTGTTGTCCGGCGCCGTGCGCACCATCTGCGTTGCACCCGTCGTGCTCGCAGTGCTGACCGCGCGGCCCTCACTCGCACAGGATGACCGTCCCTTCCGCCGCCAACTCGGCGGGCACGTCTTCATGCCATCCGCAATCGTCCGCGATCCGTTCGTCACGACGTTCTTCCGGACCACGACGGGCGCTGGCGCGGCGCTCAACCTGGACATTCCGGTCTACAACCTGAGCGACTCCTTGCTCGGGACGGTGAGAGGCGACGTCGCGTTCGCGCAGCTCGGGTTCGAGTACCAGCAGGCGGTGGGGAACTGGCTCGCACTCCGGGGCTCGCTGTCGGGCGCAGCGCGCGTGAGCACCAGCGTGGCGGCCCTCTTTGCCGAGGGTATCACCGCAGTGTGGGGTGGTTCGCTCGGAGGAACCGCGCGCCTGGTGAGAGGCGACCGATGGACCCTCTCCGCAACGGCCGACTACAACACGAACTACCTCACCAAGGTGACTCCGCTCGAGTTCGCGCAGGACCTCGCGCAGTTCGTGAAGGACATAGTCGAAAGTGGCGGAGAGCTGCCCGACACGTTCCCCGAGACCTCACTCCTCACAGAGGCCGCCGCTCCCGAGCTCCGCGGGGGCCTCCACGCCGCATACGCGCCCATGCCCTGGCTCGGCTTCACCGCGAAAATCGAGACCGGCTGGACCAACCCCTTCCAAGACGAAGAGCACGATCGCGGCTTGTTCGCTGCCGGCGCCACGGCTGGTGTGGACTTTGGGGCGATGGGCAAGGTCCCAATCGGCGTACTCGGAAGCGTCGCCGCCCAGTCACGAGGGGCGACGGGCAGCGACGTGTCCTCGGGAACGAGCTTATGGGGTCTCGGTCTGTTCTACACCGGTCGGCGCGAGTTCAGCGTCGGGTTCGAGATGACCTGGGGTCGGCTCGACCAGCGCGAGTCGGCAAACAAAATCGACGCCGTGCTCGCGCGCTTCCTCATGCGCTACGACTTCTGAGCGGCGGGGCGGACTGAGGCGGTCCGGCAGCGCCTTCCTACTTTCCTCGATTCGCGACGGGCGTGCCTAGAACCCAACCCCCTTGGTGTTCAGACGTATCCGCACGAGATACATGTCCGACGTGACGTAGAGGGTGGAGCCGTCGTCTCCGAAAGTACAGTTCGAGGTGCGTTCCCCCGTCACCAACGTGCCCAGGTGCGTCCCGTCAGACGCGAGGACCAAGACGCCGCGACGGCCGTCCGTCACGTACACATTGCCCTGTTGGTCCACGGCCATGCCGTCACCCCAGGAGTCGAAGAAGACGCGCGCGCCCGCGAGGCTCCCGTCCTCCTCCACGTCGTACGCCATGGTGACCGGCTGGTCTGGGTCGGAGTTGGCGACGTAGAGGGTCTCCTGGTTCGGCGAGAAGGCGATACCGTTCGGTCGGGAGAGGTCCTCGATCAATAGCGTGACGGATCCGTCAGTGGCCAGCCGATAGACGCCGTGCACGGCGAGCTCCTTCGCCGGGTCGTCGACACCATGCTCCAAGCCGTAGGGCGGATCGGTGAAGTACACGTCCCCATTACTTCGGATCGCCACGTCGTTCGGCGAGTTGAACCGCTTCCCATCGAACCTATCGGTCAACGTCGAAAAGGTCGGCTCCGGCTCGTCCAATGGCGACTCGAGCCGAGCGATGCGACGATCTCCATGCTGTGCTAGAACGAGCCGACCCTCCGAGTCCAAGACCAGACCGTTCGACCCCGGCTCTCCACCGCGTTCCACTTCTCCTGTGTATCCGGAGGGCATCAGCCAGATCGATGTGGCGGCTCCCTCACTCCAACGATAAATCGCATTGTTGGGGATATCCGAGTACAAGACCGACTGCAGAGCCGGGACCCAGACTGGGCCCTCGGTCCATTCGTGTCCGTCCGCGAGTATTTCGAATACGGCATTCGATGGTACGATGCCGTCCAGTTCCGGCTCGAGGCGTTCGACGTATCCGATCGTGAGGGGCTGATCTGATTCCGCTTCATCGGTCGTCGACCCTCCGGGCACGCACGCTGCGATACCGGTCACCAAGACGACCGCTATTAAGGACCGAAAGAGCATACGGAGCCTCATCATCAACCACCTCCAAACAGTGTTGCCCTGACCTGGAGTCCAGGGGATTCGCTTTGAAGCAGGGCCTCGTGCAGACGGAGAGCAAGTATGCCGGGCTCGTTGGGCCAATTCAAGGGTGTTCTGATGAGCCGTTCTGCGCAGGGTCGCGCCTAGTGGAGCGAAGGAGACCCACCATTTCGGGGAAGGCTGAGCGCGCTATCTTTGGCGAGGAAAGAGTCCGCCAGCTTGCGAAAGGTGTCAACAATGCAAATCGGCCTGGTCGGTCTGGGGAAGATGGGCATATCCATGCTGCAGCGCCTCACCCGCGGCGGCCACGAGGTGGTCGGCTTCGACCTCGCTGAAGGCGCAGCCGAACGCTCTGTTGCGTTGGGCGGTACGGCAGCGCAGAGCCTCGAAGAGCTCGTCGGGAGTCTTCGTGCCCCGCGGCTCGTCTGGGTCATGCTGCCTGCCGGTGACCCAACCGGCGAGACGATTCGCTCCCTCTCCGGACTGCTGCAAGCGAATGACGTCCTCGTGGACGGTGGTAATAGTCACTATGGGGAAGCGGCACCTCGATCGAGAGCACTCGCAGAGGTTGGCATCCAATTCCTCGATGTTGGAACGAGCGGGGGAGTGCGGGGGGCCAGGGACGGATTCAGTTTGATGATCGGTGGACCACAGGAAACCGTCGCGAGTCTGCAGCCGATATTCGAAACATTGGCCCCTGCGCCGGATCGAGGCTGGGGACGGGTCGGACCGGTTGGTGCAGGCCATTTCGTCAAGATGGTGCACAACGGCATCGAGTATGGTGCGATGCAAGCGTTCGCCGAGGGGTTTGCGATTCTCGAAGCAAAGGACGACTTCGACCTGGATCTCGAGCAAGTGTCGAGCATCTGGCAACACGGAAGCGTCGTGCGCTCCTGGTTGCTCGATCTGGTCTCGGAGACGCTCGCCGACGATCCGACGCTCCAGAGCATTGCGCCCGTCGTGGCCGACTCCGGTGAGGGGCGTTGGACCGTGCAGGAGGCCATCGATGTCGGTGTCTCGGCGCCGGTAATCACGCTGTCTTTGCTCGCGCGGCTCAAGTCGCGCGACGAGGCGGGCTTCAGCGAGCGGCTCCTCGCAGCGTTGCGCAACCGCTTTGGGGGCCATGCCATCGAGCAAGTCGATCCACGAGATGAGTGATGCGCAACTCATAGGTGCAGCTGTAGCAGGGATGGCCCTGCTCCTGTTTCTGATCATTCGGGTCAAGCTGCACGCGTTCGTGGCACTCCTCATCGGCAGCATCGTCATTGGCGTTGGCGCGGGCATGCCGTTCGGCGACGTGCTCGATTCGGTGACGACCGGAGTCGGTAGCACGCTTGCCGCCATCGCCGTCGTCGTCGGGCTCGGCGCAATGTTCGGTCAGATGCTCGAAGTATCAGGCGGAGCGGAAGCCCTCGCCGATTCGCTTCTGAAGCGCTTCGGCGAACGCAACGCGCAGTGGTCGCTGCTCGTCGTTGGATTCGTCGTTGCGATTCCCGTCTTTTTCGACGTTGCGTTCATCATTCTCATCTCGATCGTGTACGGGCTGACGGAGAGAACGAACCGCCCGATCGTCTACTACGCGGTGCCATTGCTGGCGGGTCTTGCGGTGACACATGCGTTCATCCCGCCAACCCCCGGGCCGATCGCAGTCGCCGGCTTGATAGGCGCGGATCTTGGCTGGGTGATGCTTTGGGGTGTGGTGATCGGATTGCCTGCCGCCATTATCGCCGGACCGATCTACGCGAAGCTCATCGCGAAGCAGGTGCCTGCGACGGTTCCCGATTACATGCACGCTGCCGAGCCGAAGCACGAACGAACACTGCCACGCGTTTCGCTGATCGTGACGTTGATCGGCATTCCCCTGGTCCTGATTATCGGCAATACGGTGGCAAACACGGCGCTGGCCGACGACCACGCGGTTGGGGCCGTGCTGGCCTTTGTGGGTCACCCGATGATGGCCTTGCTCATCACGACCGTACTGTGCTTTTGGCTGCTTGGTGCGCGGTCGGGTTACTCGCCGCAGGAGATTCAGGAGATCGCCACCAAGGCACTCGAGCCCGCCGGCATCGTGATTCTCGTCACGAGCGCTGGCGGCGTGCTGAAGCAGGTGCTCATCGACTCGGGAGTTGGCGATGTCTTCGCAGACGCGCTGATGGCGACGAACATGCCGCCCCTCGTGTTGGCATTCCTCATTGCCGCCGCGGTCAGGCTGATGCAGGGCTCGGCAACGGTCGCAATGTTGACGGCGGCCGGTTTGGTGGCCGCGTTACTTGGCGACGTTGGATTGTCCGAGCCCATGCTCGCGCTGCTCGTGATTGCCATTGCGGCCGGCGCGACGATCGGCTCTCATGTCAACGACTCGGGCTTCTGGCTCGTCAATCGCTACCTCGGGCTCAGCGTGCCCGATACGCTCAAGACGTGGACGGTCACGACAATCATCATCGCGCTCGTGTCGATCACGTTGATCCTCATTGCCAGCCTGTTCCTCCGCTAAGGCCATGGTCATTCTCATCATGGGGGTCAGCGGCTCGGGCAAGAGCACCGTGGGACGTGCGTTGGCCAGGGCAGTCAAGGGCCACTACGCCGATGCCGACGATTATCACCCGGCGGCGAACATTGCGAAGATGCGCGGCGGCGACCCTCTGACGGATGAGGATCGCGAAGCATGGCTACGTGCCCTCCGGTCGAGTATCGACGCGTGGTTGCTCGAGCCTGGCACTGTTGTGCTGGCTTGTTCGGCGCTGACGGAACGAATCCGTGGGGTGCTCGGCGCCGACCGGGACGGCGTTCGGGTTGTCTACCTGAACGGTTCGAAAGAGCTCATTGAGGCGCGGATGCGCGATCGAGATCATTTCATGCCTGCGGCGTTGCTCGACAGCCAATTCGCACTGCTCGAGCCGCCGGAGCGCGCGTTGGATCTGGATATCAGCCAAACGCCCGAGGAGCTCGTGACCAGAATCGTCGCCGATCTGAAACTGACTTGACATCGCCCTCGCCGATCGCTACCGCATCGGATGCTGCCTCGGAGCCATCCGCGGGAAGTGCTATGCCGAATTCGCCGACCACCTCGGGGGCAGGGGAGTAGACACGATGAAAGTCGTTTGCTCGACACTGGTGATGGTCGTGACCCTCGGGGCGTGCTCGGCCCAAGAGCGGCAATCGGAAACAGTAGAATGGGTCACGCTGTTCGACGGGGAGTCGTTTGCGGGGTGGCGCGGCGTCGGTCTGGACTCGATCCCCGCCGGGCACTGGATCATCGAGGACGGGACCATTCGGAAAGTGGCCAGTGGCGCAGTGCCGACTGCAGCCGATGGTCAGCCGCTCGAGGGCGGCGACATCATGACCCGTGATACCTACCGCAACTTCGAGCTGGTGCTCGAGTGGAAGGTGAGTGCCGGCGGGAACAGCGGTATCAAGTACAACGTCTCCGAAGAGATGTCGACCGGCTCGCCACCGATCCATGCGGCACTCGGATTCGAGTACCAGATCTTGGACGATGCGCTGCATCCCGACGCGCAGAACGGTCCCAACCGCATGGCTGCTGCCCTCTACGACCTGGTTCCACCCGCGACGGACACGTCTTCAACGAGGGCCACGGCGAGCATTGGCTGAACGGCGTGAAGGTCGTCGAGTTCGATCTCGCGAGCGCCGCGTTCGACTCCGCCTTGGCGATGAGCAAATACGATCCGATCGAAGGGTTCGCCGAACAGCGCCAGGGACACATCGTGCTACAGGATCACGGTGACGACGTTTGGTTCCGTAACATCAAGATTCGGGAGCTGACACCATGACCGACCCCATCGACCGCCGGCGCTTCATCCTGCAGGGCAGCACGGCCGCTCTCGGGATGAGCACACTGGGCAGGTTGTCGCCGTTTCGCAGCACTCCCCAAGCGAGCGACCGGATCGCGGCCGCGGTGATGGGGGTGAACAGCCGAGGAAACGAGTTGGCCAAGGCGTTCGCGCGAACCGGTGCCGACGTCAGATACATCTGCGACGTGGACTCCCGGGCGGTGGAGCAGACGGTTGCCGACGTGACGGCGATGCAGGACCAGAGCCCCGCCGGGGTCACCGACTTCCGCCGAGCACTCGAGGACCCGTCGCTCGACGCGCTGGTGATTGCCGCTCCCGATCACTGGCACGCTCCGGCGACACTGCTTGCGCTCCAAGCCGGAAAGCACGTGTACGTCGAGAAACCGTGCGGTCACAATCCGCGTGAAGGAGAGCTGCTCGTCGAGGCACAGCGCCGCTACGGTCGAGTCGTGCAGATGGGCAACCAGCAACGGTCAGCGCCGGCATCCATCGACGTCATCCAACAGATCCGCGAGGGCGTCATCGGCCGGCCCTACTTCGCGCGTGCGTGGTATGGGAACACGCGCGACAGCATCGGGCGCGGCGTCCCGGCGTCGGTTCCCGACTGGCTGGACTACGAACTGTGGCAAGGGCCGGCACCGCGCACCCCGTACCGCGACAACGTCGTGCACTACAACTGGCACTGGTTTTGGCGTTGGGGCACCGGAGAGATCTGTAACAACGGCACGCATGAAATCGACGTGTGCCGCTGGGCCCTCGGCGTGGACTTCCCCTCGAAAGTCACATCAGCCGGCGGCCGCTACCACTTCGACGACGACTGGGAGTGCCTCGACACGCAGGTCGCATCGTTCGAGTTCGACGACGGGTCGACCATCACGTGGGAGGGCCGGAGCTGCAACGCACGTCCCATCGAGAACCGCGGTCGCGGTGCCTCGATCCACGGCACGGAGGGCACCGTCATCATCGACCGATCGGGCTACGCCATCTACGACCTCGAGAACAACGAGATCGCTCGTCGCGTCCGTGACGAGACCGTCGACGCCCTCGACACCCGTGGGGGCGGAACGCTCACCGACCTGCACATCACCAACTTCCTCGATGCGATCCGGGGCGATGCGACACCCGCGGCACCGATCCTCGAGGGGCACAAGACGCAACTGCTGTGTCACCTGGGCAACATCGCGCAGCGCACCGAGGGGAGCTTGACCTGCGATCCACAGACCGGGGGGATCGTAGGCAACCCCAAAGCAACGGCGCTGTGGAGCAGGGAGTACGAGCCGGGCTGGGAGCCAAAGGTATGAGCAAGACCGAGCGTCACGAGAGCCGGAGAGATTTCCTGAAGGCCACCGCCGTCGGCGCCGCAGGGCTGGCCATGCCGGTATCACTCCCTGGCGCCGAGCAAACGCCGGGGACGGCACCGGCCACGATCAGGCTGGGCGTTGCGAGCTACTCGCTCCGCGAGCTGAGCCGCGCCGACGCCATCGCTGCCATCCTGGCGCTTCGCTCGAAGTACGTGAACATCAAATCGTTCCATCTCCCGTACGAGAGCTCGCTGGAAGAGCTGGCCGCCGGCCGTCAGAAGTTCGAGGATGCGGGTCTCACGATCGTGGGCGGTGGGCTCATCACCCTGCAGCAGGACGATGACGACGACATCCGGACCTATTTCGAGTACGCGAGGGCTGCCGGCATGCCGCTCATGGTCATCGGTCCCACGCCCGCGACCCTGCCCCGCATCGAGCGCTTCGTCCGCGAGTACGACATCAAGGTCGCGATTCACAACCATGGGCCGGAGGACGAGTATTTCCCCGGCCCTCGCGACGCACTCCCAATCATCCGCGACATGGATCCTCGCGTGGGGTTGTGCGTCGACCTCGGCCACACGGCACGCACCGGCGTCGACGTCGTGGAGGCGCTGGCGCAGGCCGGCGACCGCGTGCTGGACATCCACGCCAAAGACCTGCAAGACCTGCTCGAGCGGGAGAGCCAATGCATCGTCGGCGAGGGGGCCATGCCGATGCCGGACATCTTCCGCCAACTCGCGGCGATGAACTACTCGGGGTACGTAAATCTGGAATATGAGATCGACCCGAAGGATCCGCTGCCCGGTATGCAGCGGTCCTTTGCGTACATGCGCGGGGTGCTGCACGGCCTCGGCATGGTGGAGGGATAGCCGTGGCTCGGCCAGCCCAGAATCCCTTCGATCTCACCGGACGCACGGCCGTGGTCATCGGCGGCACGTCGGGGATTGGACGAGCGATAGCTCACGGCCTCGCCGAGGCGGGTGCGGACGTGGTGGCCAGTTCGCGGCGTCCCGACATGGTGGCTTCGACTGCCGATGAGATCGAAGCGCGTGGTCGCCGAACGCTCCGGATGACCAGCGATGCAACCGATCCTGACTCCCTGACGCAGCTCATGGAAGCAAGTGTCGATGAGTTCGACAGAGTCGATGCGTTGGTCAACTGCGCCGGAACCACGAGGAAGGTGCCCACTCTGGATATGAGCATCGAGGATTGGCAGAGAATCCTCGACACCAATCTCACGGGGACACTCCATGCGTGCCTGATCTTCGGAAGGCATATGCTGGAGCAGGGGTGGGGCCGCATCATCAACATTGCGTCGCTGGCCTCCTTTGTGGGCCTCTATCAGACAACGGCGTACGGCGCGAGTAAGGCTGCCGTCGTCGCCTTGACACGGTCGCTGGCGGTGGAGTGGGCTCCCGGCGGCGTCTGTGTAAACGCGATCGCGCCGGGTGTTTTCCGAACAGACCTCAACAAAGAACTGCTGGACGGTACCGACCGGGGAAGAGAGGTGGTGATGCGTACGCCGATGAGGCGGTTCGGCAGAGTCGAGGAGCTTGCTGGTGCGGCAGTGTTCCTGGCGTCCGAGGCTGCGAGTTTCGTCACCGGCGAAGTGATCGTGGTAGACGGTGGGTTCCTGGCGAGCGGGGTGAACCAGTGAGTCGTCACAGGACAATAGAGGCGCCGAAGCTCTCCAACACGCTCCATCGGGTTGCTCGCCGACCCGGTCTTCAGGCCGTGCAAACCCGCGGTGCAGGTGGCGCGCGTCACCTGAGCAGTTGGCGGTTGAAACTTGATCCGCACGCCGATGCCGCATTCCAGTCGCACGACGAGGAAGCGGTGCTGATACTCCAGGAAGGCGAGGGACTATTGGAGGCGGCGGGCCACACGTGGGAGGTGAGCCGGAAGAACGTGTTCGATGAACGGGCCACCGCGCTGTACCTGCCGCCCCGTGTGAACCTATCGGTGACTGCGCACTCCCCTCTCGAAGCAATCATCATCGCCACCCCGGCAGAGCCGGGTGGCGAGCCGATCCTGGTGAGTCCCGATCAGATCCGAGTTCAGCAGCGGGGAAGAGAGAACTACTCCCGTCAGGTGCATGACGTGTTCGTCGATGATGCCTCTGTGCAACGTCTGCTTGTAGGCGAAACGATCAATCCGCCGGGCAACTGGAGCAGTTATCCGCCTCACAAGCATGATGGAACGGACGGGGAACCGCGACTGGAAGAGGTCTATCACTACCGCGTGGATCCGGTGCAGGGGTTCGGCCATCAGTCCATCTACACGGCCAATGGAGAGTCGGTTACCCACGTGGTGAAGGACGGGGATGCCGTGCTCATTCCGTACGGGTACCATCCGGTCTCCGCTCCACCAGGATACCGACTGTACTACCTGTGGGCCTTGGCCGGGGAGCACAGGGTTCTCGCCGTCCACGAGGATCCCCAGCACAGCTGGGTCACCGCTGACTGAGGGGAATCCGCCATGGAGATCGTGGACGGACACCTCATGAACCGCTTCCGGAGTCTCGTCATCAGTCTCTCCGTGGTCGTGCTTTCGTGCGAAGCGGGGAGCGACGTGAGAGTCCTCAAGCTCGCGCACGCCCTGGATGTCACGCACCCCGTGCACGTGGCCATGGTGCACATGGCTGATCGTCTGGAGGAAGTCTCGGGCGGACTGATGCGCGTGGAGATTCATCCAAGCGGACAGCTGGGGGAAGAGCGCGAGCTGATCGAGATGCTCCAGATCGGTAGCCTCGCCATGACCAAGGTGTCGGCGAGCCCGCTCGAGTCCTTCGTGCCGGAGATGACCGTCTTCAGCATTCCCTATGTATTCAGGAGCAACGAGCATCTCTGGCGGGTGTTGGACGGCGCGATCGGCCGCGATCTCCTCGTGGCCGGAGAGCCGTACTACCTGAGGGGACTCTGCTACTACGATGCGGGGCCCCGGAGTTTCTACACGACCGGCACGGCGGTGCGGACACCAGCCGACTTGAGTGGTCTCAAGATCAGGGTGCAAAAGAGCATCACCTCCATGCGGATGGTACGAGCGCTCGGTGGCTCCGCGACGCCCATCGACTGGGGCGAGCTGTACTCCGCGCTCCAGCAGGGCGTGGTGGACGGTGCCGAGAACAACCTGCCGAGTTTCTTCCTGTCGCGGCAATACGAGGTGAGTCGGTACTTCACGGCAGACGAGCACACCTGGGTTCCTGACGTGCTGCTGATCAGCACCCACGTGTGGGAGCAACTCTCCACGGAAGAGCGAGGTTGGCTCGAGGCCGCAGTCATGTCGTCGGTGGCGGAACAGCGCCGCTTGTGGCGCGAGGCGTCTGAGGACGCACTAGCACAGATCCGCGCTGCCGGCGTAGAGATCATCGAGCCCGACAAGGCGGCATTCCGCCGTGCCGTGCAGCCGTTGTTCGACAGCTACGGGGGGACGCCCGTCTACGACCTGCTGAGCGCGATCGAACGCGTCAAATGACGGCAACGAGGGATCCCTCCGCTCTGCTGACACGAGTGGTTGACCACGTCCAGCGCGTGTTGGGGTGGCTGCTCGTGCTGCTCATGGGCGTCATGGTCGTCGACGTCACCTGGCAGGTAGTGTCCCGGTTCCTGCTTCGCGCACCGAGCTCGTTCACCGAGGAGCTCGCAGGCTTCTTGCTCATTTGGATCGGGGTGCTGGGAGCGGCCTATGGCTTCCGGACGCGCTCCCATCTGGGCATCGATCTGCTCGTGTCGCGGATGCACGGGAGGGCACGGCGAACCGCGACGATCGTTGCCCACACGCTGGTGGCGGCCTTTGCGCTCTCCGCGATGGTGATCGGCGGGGCCCTTCTGGTGCGGCTCGCCTTTCAGTTGGATCAGACCTCGGCGGCCCTGGGTATACGCGTGGGCTTCGTCTACCTGGCCTTGCCGATGGCGGGGACGCTCATGATCGTCTTCTCCATCGAGTCGATCGCGAAAGCCGTGACCGCCACGGACAAGCGCTGATGGACAGCGCGGTCGTCCTGCTCGTCGCGACGTTCCTCGTCTGCTTGGCGCTCAGCGTTCCCATTGCCGTCAGTATCGGCATCGCCACCGTCGTCACGATGCTCGTGACCATACCGATGGGGCCGGCCCTGACGACGGCGGCGCTCAGGATGGCGACGGGCATCGACAGCTTTGCGCTGCTGGCGATCCCGTTCTTCATCCTGTCGGGTCGACTCATCTCCGAAGGCGGGATGGCGCGGCGGCTCGTCGATTTCGCCAAGGTACTCGTCGGGGGCTTCCCCGGGGGCTTGGCCTACGTGAACGTGCTGGCCAGCATGCTCTTCGGTACCATCTCGGGGTCAGCGGTGGCCGCGACGTCGGCCGTCGGCAGTTTCATGATTCCCTCCATGGAGCAGGAGGGCTACGAGCGGGAGTACAGCGTCGCAATCACCATGACGGGATCCGTGACAGGTCTCCTGATCCCGCCGAGCAATGTCCTGATCGTGTACTCACTGGCGAGTGGCGGTGTCTCGATTGCAGCGTTGTTCGTCGCCGGCTACGTGCCGGGCATTCTGTTGGGTCTCGCGCTCATGCTGGTGGGAGGGCTGATCGCCGCGTACCGCAGGTACCCGGTCGCTGGTCGTCCCCACCTCCGCGCTGGTCTTCGTGCCTTCGTCCGCGCGATCCCGAGTCTTCTGCTCATCGTGATCGTCATGGGGGGGATCGTGGCGGGGATCTTCACTGCCACAGAAGCGAGTGCGGTCGCCGTCGTCTACTCGTTGATACTCGCCGTGCCGGTCTACCGCGAAGTGCGCGTGCGCAATCTGCCGCACATCCTGCTCAAGTCTGCCGAGACGACGGCGATCGTGATGTTCCTCATCGCCACCTCGACCGCCCTGTCGTGGATCCTGAGCTATGAGAACGTGCCTCGAGATCTCACTGCGCTGTTGCTCTCACTCACTGAGAGCCGCGTGCTGATTCTCCTGTTGATCAACGTGCTGTTACTTGCCGTGGGCACCTTCATGGACATGACGCCGGCCGTCCTGATCTTCACACCAATCTTCCTCCCCGTGGTCCAGCAGCTGGGGATCACGCCGCTCCACTTCGGCATCATGATGGTCCTCAACTTGTGCATCGGGGTGTGCACACCGCCGGTCGGATCGATCCTGTTCGTGGGTTGCGGGATCGGACGGACGACCGTACCACGAACCACCAAGGCACTACTGCCGTTCTATGCCGTGATGATCCTCGTGCTTCTTCTGGTCGTCTACCTCCCGTGGCTCACCGAGGCCCTGCCGGGGTTCCTGGGCTACTAGGGTCCGCGACCTCAACGACTCAAGGTCTTGCGACGTCCCGATCATTGGCGTCTCTTCCACGACAACACGGAGGTCGCTACGACATACCACCCCTCTGAGCATCGCTACGAGTCGATGCCCTACAAGCGGTGCGGCCGCAGTGGTCTCAAGTTGCCGGCCATCTCCCTTGGGCTCTGGCACAACTTTGGTGGAGTCGATGATTTCGAGACGGCTCGCGCGATGGTGTTCCGGGCCTTCGATTTGGGCATCACCCATTTCGACCTGGCCAACAACTACGGCCCTCCATACGGATCGGCCGAGGAGACCTTCGGTCGGATCCTGCGGGACGACCTCAGACGGTACCGGGACGAGCTGATCATCTCGACGAAGGCCGGCTGGGACATGTGGCCGGGTCCGTACGGCGATTGGGGCTCGCGCAAGTACCTGTTGGCGAGTCTCGATCAGAGCCTGAGCCGTCTCGGGCTGGAGTACGTGGACATCTTCTACCACCATCGTCCCGATCCAGAGACGCCGTTGGAGGAGACGATGGGCGCGCTCGACGCCGCCGTCCGTCAGGGCAAGGCCCTCTACGCCGGGATCTCGGCGTACTCGCCCGAGGAGACACGCCGCGCGGCGGGTGTACTGCGGGAGCTGGGGACGCCGTGCCTCATCCACCAGCCGCGCTACAGCATGTTCGATCGGTCGGTGGAGGATGGTCTGTTGGCGACGCTCGAAGCGGAGGGCATCGGCTGCATCGTCTTCTCACCGCTCGCGCAAGGCATGCTCACCGACCGGTATCTCGATGGCATTCCGGACGACTCGAGGGCGGCCAAGGCTCACAGCTATCTCCGCCCTGACGCGATCACCGTCGAGCGGGTGGCGAAGATACGCCGGTTGAGCGAGACGGCTCGGCAGCGCGGCCAGTCACTGGCCCAGATGGCGGTGGGGTGGGTGCTACGGCACTCGGCGGTCACATCGGCCGTGGTCGGCACGAGTCGTGTCGAGCAGGTCGAAGACTGCGTCGCCACGCTCGAGAACGCGTCGTTCACCACCGACGAGCTGGAGGCGATCGATCGGATCTTGGGTGACTGAGGTGGTGTGGCGATCAATTGCCTGTCAATCTGACAACACCAAACCACTCTTCTATGTCGTCGGGATCTTGCGAATAGGAATCATCTAACCCGAATTTCCACCAAGCATCGAGGAATTCGTGTATGATGATCCCGGCATTCGGGGATTGTGACGTCGCGACGTCCTCGATGGCCCGCAACAGCCCCGTCATCTGTTCAGATTCCGTGTTACCGCCATAGCCGTAATTGGGTGGGCCTACATGCGACGCATGGGGAGAGACACTGAGTCCCGTTTCCGTTATCAGGAGCGGTAGACTTGGAAACCTAGCTTTCAATTCCTCGATCCAACCTTGTAAGAGCGTTCCAGAAACGCTCCCTGGCAGAGTCCCGGGCCGGTAGTAGGGCACCGCATACGAGTAGGTGTTATGGCTTCTGAAATCGAGGAACGGTGTATCGATGAGATCCGCAGTTCTGATGTCGTTGGAATAGGAGATTAGATGAGTGACGCCGTAGGTGTCGTGCTCGTACGTTTTCACGTAGTCGGCCATTTCCGCCAGGAAGACCTCTGAAGCATTCAGGTTCTGTCCCGTGGAGATGTGGTCACCGGAATAGCTGTTCAGTCCGGGATGCTCCAGATTCGTCGCCAGAATGCTAGACTCGCTCAGTTCATTGCCCACGAGATAGGCTATCAGAGGGGGAGAGCTATTGGTGTAGACCCTGTAGATTCTGTCGATGACGCTCCTGATGTAGCTCTTCGTCTCTTCCTTGAACTGCGGATCATGCAGATCACCAACTTCGGTGTCTATCCACAGCGTTTGCAGGAAGAACAGACCTCCAGCCTGCTGGATTGACCGGTAGCAATACTCGGGCGCTCCCCAGAGTCGTATAGTATTGGCTCCCATAGCCGATATCTGGGCAATGTCTCTGTCAATACTGTTTCTCAGTTTTTCAGGAAGTGAGGAGGCAGTTTCGATATCCCAGGGTAGGTAGCCCGGGTAACCCGGAACATACACGATCCCTCTGATGGCAAATGGCTCTCCGTTTTTCAGGATGTGGTCATCGTCCGTGTTGAATACCTCGTTACCTGATACCTCCACTCGATCAACCCATTGGTCCTGTATGGCCGTATAGGCAGGTCGAAGTGCCGTACTGAATAGATCTTCGAAACCAGATGGGGGCTGTTCTACCTCACGGCAGCTGAGGCAGGCTACCATCGGTATGAGGAGAGAGATGAATGGACGCAGTCGATGTGTTCTCATCCGATTGGCTTGGATCGGCCTGTTCTACCTCTCCGACCTAGATGATGCGTGACGAAGGTAAGACTGGGGCTCCGATGAACATACACCGTGTTCACGTTGCATTCAGCGCCTGCGGCTGCAGCTTCGTGAGAAAGGCATGAAAACGCAGCGACTTGCCGGCGCTTACGCGCTCCTCTAGATTGGCGCTCTCCACCCATGGCTCACTCGGGCACGACCGCAATGACCCACCGGAGGTTGGCACCACACCGCCTCGCACTCTTGCTCGTCCTGGTGCCGCTCGGCACCGCGTGCTCGATCAGGGGCATGGCCGTGAACTCCGTCGCCAACGCCATGGCGGCGAGCGGCGACAACTTCTCCTCGGACAACGATCCCGAGTTCATTCGGTCGGCGGTTCCCTTCGGTCTGAAGACGATGGAAGCGCTGCTTCAAGAGAAGCCGGAGCACGCCGGGCTCCTCCTCGCGCTGACCAGCGGGTTCACACAGTACGCGTACGCGTTCATCGAGACCGACGCCCTCCTGCTGGAGGATGAGGACCCAGAGCGCGCGCGCGCCGAGCGAGCACGGGCGCTGCGGATGTACCTGCGGGCACGCGATTACGGTTTGCGGGGCCTGGAGCTGAGGCAGCCGGGCGTCACCTCTGCACTCATGCTCAACCCCGATTCGGCCGTGGGCGGGTTCACCCGAGAGGACGTCCCGCAGCTCTATTGGACCGGTGCCGCCTGGGGAGCGGCCGTCTCGATCGGGATGCGCGACCCGGCGCTCCTCGCCGACTATCCCGCCGTGCGGGCCCTGTTCCGCCGCGCGTACGCGCTCGATCCCGACTGGGACGAGGGTGCGCTGCACGAAGGGCTGATCGCACTGGAATCGGTGCCCGAGCCGATGGGTGGATCGCGCGCGCGAGCGCGCGAGCACTTCGAGCATGCCATCCGCCTGTCCGGCGGCAACAAAGCCGGGCCATACGTGTCGCTGGCGACGGGCGTCGTGGTGGCGGAGCAGAACCGGCGCGAGTTCGAGGAGCTGCTCCAGGCGGCGCTCGCTGTCGATCCCGATGCCGAACCTCGGCATCGACTTGCCAACCTCATCATGCAACGTCGCGCCCGGCATTTCCTCGATCGCGCCGACTACCTCTTTTTCGAGGAGCAGTCGGAGCCCGCCGGTGATCGACTGCGGGAGTTACCATGGCCATGACAGGGCGCCGAGCCC
>JBDHCY010000109.1:0-11209 GCA_039591795.1 Gemmatimonadota bacterium
CCACCGATGACGTGACAGCCAACGCAAGCCTTCTCCGCCACCAACACTTCTCCTTGGGCGATCACCGCTGGGTTGGTGGACACGGGTCCCGTTGCCACGGTCGGTGCCTCTGGCGCTTCCATCTCCGATGTCGGGAGTGGGGTGCGCTCGAGCGGGTCGGTGTTCGTGGCCTGGAGAAAGGCCAGCACGGCACGAACTTCAGGCCCGGTCAGGTTGCCACGGACGCGCATGTGATTGATGATGGTCACCCACTCGCGGTCGCTCCGCTCCAAAGGAGACCGGGGGTTGTGGCAACGGCCACACATCGTGCCGTACACACTGGCCCCTGCGCCGACTGCACCTCGGGCTTGCTGGCCGTGGAGGGCCGGCGACAGAAGGAGCGAACACGCCACGATCGAGCTGGCCGGCTTCGTGAAGGAGATCAGTATCTTCCGCATCGTAGCCTCCTAGAACCCGAACGCGACGTGCACGACGATTCGGTCGTTGTCGAGTTCAGTTCCCTTCTCGTTGTTGAGTTCGTACCCGCCCATGAAGGCGATCGACGGTGCAAACCAGTAGTTGAGCCCTAGCCCCAATTGCGACGCACCTTCGTCTTGCACGACTCCCTCGAGCTTCGCGTCGAACACCTGTGTCCACCGGAGAACGGGCTCCCACCGGCGCCAACGGTATGACAGCTGGCTGTAGAACCCGTCTCGCTCGAGCTGTGGAAATCCGGTCGGTTCCTCGATCTCCTGACGGGTTTGGATGTACTCGCCTCGCAGCTCGAAGCCCATGGTGCGAAATTCAGCTGCCACGTTGAAGCCGGTGAAGTCGAGCACGTTGCTGTCGTCGTAGTTGCCGTTGAAGTACGAAAAGTTCACCTCGGCCCACGGCGGCAAAGCCACGTCCAGGCGCCCACCGAGCATCTTGTCGGTGTTATTGTCGCTCGACGAGGCGGGGAACTCCATTTCTGGAAACTCGCCGTTGAATCCCTCCGGTCCTTGTGTCACATACCCGTTCAGCGCAATTGCCCATCGGCTTGGCCGAGCCATCGCTCGAACCATGAACCCGACGTCCGACAGAATCGGGAGGAGCGGCTCCGCACCGAACCCCGCCACGTGGTGCCCGTAGATTGGCGGCGCGGTTGGGAACTTGTTGATCCACGTGGGATGCAAACGCTCGCCGAAGACGCCGAAGGGAAGTAAGAACTTGCCGCCCACGAGGACGAGGTTGTCGTGCAGCAGCAGATCGAGCTGCGCATACTCGAGCCCGGTTTCGGTGACACCCTCTTGGAGCTCGAATTCGAACTCGGCCTCGAAGAGCACCCGGTCTTGAAACTGGAAGAGGAAGATCGGGTTGATGCTTGCCGTGAAGCTGTTCTGATTGTCGCCCTGTGTCCCGTAGAAGTAGCCCACTGTTCCGTATCCCGACAGGACGGTCTGATTGGTGGGCACAATGCGTGACGCAGGTGACTGCTGGGCCGATACAGACGTCGCAGCGACGATCAGCAGCCCCGCGAACGCGGTGCCCGCCCCGAGCAGGTGCCCGCGCCTTCGGCTAGGGATGGCCATGGCCGCCTCCTCCGTTGCCCTCTCCTTCTTCTTCTTGAGGGGAGAGCACGGTGAAATGGAACTCGCCCGTCTCCATCAGCCCCTCGATCTCCACGTGGAACTCGTATTCGCCAGCGTCGCCAAAGGCGTGGGCGCCTTCGTATTCACCCAGTTCTCCCTCAGTCAGCTGCACGATGGTCTCGGAGCCGTCCGGTGCATGGATCTCAATCTGCATGACGAGACCGCCGACCGGTGTGCCACGTGTCTGGTCGGGCAGGAGCTCGTAGACGTGGAAATGCAGGTCGGCATCGGTATGCTCGAGCACGGGCGCAGGGTGTGCCGACAACTCCACCCAATAGGGGCCGATGGCCTCGTGTCGTCGGACGACGTCGACCTCCGCCTCGCCGACCTCCCAGCGGATCGTGTGCCCGGAGGGCACGCCAACCATATGCAGGTGGTACGCACCGGGCTCGAAGAACATCACATGTGCTGCGTATCCCGAGCCTTCTTCGCCCATGGCCACGTGCTGCGTCTGGCCGGACGCCTCGTGGCGCATCTCGAGCTCTGGATCGTGCATCGCGACGTGATGCCCGCCCTCCTCCACGTGCACGTGGACCTCGACTTCTTCGAAGGTTTGAATCTCGGTTGCGCTCACCTCGAACTCCGCTTGGAAGTTCCGGTCGACGAGCGCGGTCGGATTGTCCCATTCGGGACAGCCCATGCTGATAGCCGCGCAGCTCGCGACGAGCGCGTGTGTGAACACAATACGTCTCATTGTTCCCCCCAATTCATACGCTTCGGTCCCCCAGCGAACGCTTTGCCGAGGGCTCGGTGCGCGACCCAGCGGGAGGGCTGGGCCGCGGGAATGACGAAACCCGCTAGGTGTTGGGTGGTGGGGGCGGAGGGCCGGACCTAAGCCGTTGTGCCCGTTGCAATGGCGGGACCGCTTTGAGCGCGGTCGATGCAGCTCTCAAGTGAGTCTCGCTGGTCGCCGCTTCGAGCGGCGTCTGAGAAGCGCAGCAGTCGACACCACATTGGCGCTCGCTCTGACGACTGCAGCATCCCGCAGAAACGACTGATGAGTAAAAAGTCGGAGAGGAGACAAGCCGAAACTCGGATTCCGAGTGACACGGGGTACTCGATAGCAGCGCTAACGAGACGGGCAGGATGAGAAACAACAACATCCCGGCGAGACTCAGTGGAGTGGCCCCAACCGGAACAGGTGCAAGCCATGGCGACATGGCTTTGAGCTCGCGAACCGCTCGGTCCATGGTCCATGCTGCGGAGCCCATGGCGAGAAACCTCTGAGATATTCATGAAGAATCCTTCAGCACCAAATCAACCGCGGAACGTTTGAACGTGGCTGACGATGGACGCATCATTAGGGCTATGTCGGACCGCACCCCTGAGCCCGTGCAGACGCTGGTGAAGAACCACAGGCAGTTCCGCGCGTTTCTGGAACAACGAGTCGCCAACCCCGCCGATGCTGAGGAGATTCTCCAGGCGGCGTTTCTGAAGACCGTTGAGAAGAGCGACACGATCCACGACGAGCAGAACGTCGTGGCCTGGTTCTATCGAGTCCTTCGCAACGCGGTCGTCGACCATTACCGCCGCCAGGGGGCTGAGAACAGGATGTTGGCACGCACTGGCTTCGGGCGTGATATCGGTGAAGTTGAGCCATCTGTCGAACGGGCAATCTGCCGGTGCATACTCGACCTCCTGCCCACGCTCCCGGGAGACTACGCGACCCTGTTGCGACGCGTCGACCTGGAAAACGCGAGCATTACACAAGTGGCCGCCGATTTGGAGCTGACGCCCAATAACGTCCGCGTCAGACTCCACCGCGCGCGCGCGACCCTTCGTCGGCGACTTGAGCTCACCTGCCGTACCTGTACTGAGCACGGGTGCCTCGATTGCACCTGCCAGCGTCTTCCTGACCCCGCTGACCCCGGCCGCCCTGCGGGGCAGGCGTAGTGGTGGAGCGGGTGCGGCGAGCTCGTAGCCGGGCGAGCGACGGGTGATGGCAGCGAACGAGCCTTGAGAGTGACTCAGAGGGCACGGGTCGGAGTCGTCCTTAGCTCCGGCGGTACGCGGGGCGTCTTCGGACACACGGGGTTCCTGCTCGCACTACGTGAGCTCGGCATCGAATATCATGCGCTTGCTGGATGCAGTGCTGGCGCAGTCGTCGGCGGGATCGTCGCCAGCGGCGCGGACCTGCAGCATTGGTCCCGAGCCATCGCTGAAGTTCAGCCACGCGTCTTCTGGGACCGAGATCCCCTGTGGCGGATCGGCTGGCAGGTGGGCGCACGGCGCGGCCGGGGGTACACGGGGCTCAGTGGGGCCGAATCGGCGATCGCGT
Source organism: Gemmatimonadota bacterium (assembly GCA_039591795.1). Lineage (GTDB taxonomy): Bacteria > Gemmatimonadota > Gemmatimonadetes > Gemmatimonadales > GWC2-71-9 > JBDHCY01. The sequence goes on from JBDHCY010000109.1 coordinate 3,889, forward strand.
TCTGCCGTACCCACTTGGCGGTCACGCGTTTCGAGGACTGCCCGTATTCGTTCCGCGCGATCGCGCTGTCGTTGAGCCGGAACCGTAAGGTCGTCTTCTCAAGCGGTGAGCTGGCCCCACGTATCGTTGCCAGCGCAGCGATTCCTGTCCTCTACCGGCCCGTGCAGATTGACGGCGATTGGTACTGTGACGGCGCGGTCGTCGAATTCGGACCCGTAGACGCCATCTGTTGCGGCCAGGATCTCGATCTCATCCTAGTCCATCATGTCTCACGCCACCGGGAGGGAGCCGAAAAACTGCAAACCAGCTTGCAGGCACCCTGGGCCGTAGGGCGAATCTTGGACTGGATTGTCTACCGCCAGCGCCCCTGGTATCTGACAGATCAGCCGCTGTCGTTCCACCGCTGTCCCGGCGGGTGCGGCACGGCCATCGTCGTGGTGGAACCGACGCTCCCGGATCTGCCCTTCCCCGCTACGCAGGGTGGTCCTGCCGTGGAGCAAGCCGCCCGGCGCCAAGCCGTGGCACTCCTCGGCCCGCACCGACAGGCGCTCCTGGCACACCCACTGCCGGCACAGCCCAGCCACGAAACCGACCACCCCGGCGGAGGCTCCGCTTAGTCAAGCAGCAGGCCTTCCCAACTTCGAGACATCCCTAAGAGGTCGGCGCCCTCGCCCGGTGTAATGGCACAGGTCGTCATCCGTCTGCCTGGATGAGCCGGCCTCATGGCCGGCCATCCGGCAAACACTCTGACGGAACGGGATCCCACCATGCAAGGCAACGAGGAGACGTCCGGACCGCGTGCTGGGGATGCGAAGGCTCGATTCGTTGGCCTGATGATCCGCCGACGCCGCACGGTGGTCGTGGCGACTCTGCTCCTCGTTGCCACCTCGATCGTCGGGGCGATGCGGTTACGCCTGAACGCGGACTTCGTCACCTATCTCAGTGCTGAGAACCCCGTCGTGCGGGCGTACCACTATGTCGGCGAGGTTTTCGGCGGAAACGAGACGGGGGTCGTGCTGGTGACGGTGCCCGACGTCTATCGGCCCGACGTGCTGGCACTCATCGACACGCTCACCGCGACCTACGAGGAGATTGAGGGCGTCGCTTACGCGATGAGCCTCACCAACACGCTGGAATTCTCGGGAACGGACTGGGGTATCGAGGTCGGGCGGCTCGTTCGCGGTGACGCGATACCGACCACATCGCCTGAGTTGGCGGCGCTGCGACGACGGGTGAACGCCAACCCGCGTCTCGCCGGCAGTCTCGTGAGCACGGACGGAACGGTGGCCGCAATCCAGTTGCGGTTCGCTACCGGAGCGACCGATCATCAGGGCGCCACGCTGGCAACCGTGCAACAGGTGGTCGGCGCCACCGAAGATCTGACGAGTGTCCCCGGTCGGTGGAGCAGTGTGACGGTGCAGTTCGGGGGCATGCCATTCCTGATGCACCAAATCGCGCTCCAGATCGCTGAAAACATGGCGCTTCTCGTGCCGCTCATGGTGGCCTTCCTGGTGCTGGTGCTCTACATCGGATTGCGCCATTGGGCTGGGGTCGTGTATCCGCTCGTCGTCGTGCTGGTGAGCTCCACGCTCGTGCTCGGCGTCATGGGTACACTCGGGCTGCCCGTCGATCTCCTCTCCGGGCTCGTTCCGATCGTGCTGATCGTGCTTGGCAGCGCCGACGGGATCCACTACATGAAGCGGTACTACGAACATCGATTGCAGGGGGGGTCTTCCGCTGTCGCTGCGGCAGCGACGTATCGGGATATCTGGGTCCCGCTCGTTTTGACGACGCTGACCACAATGATCGCCTTCGGCAGTCTCGGAATCTCGAATGTCACGATCATTCGACAGTTCGGTCTCTTGACCGCATTCGGGCTCTTCAGCGCGCTCGTGGTCACCCTGACGCTCCTCCCGGCGATGGCGGCCTTTGGTCTTGGCGCGCCACGAGCTGGAAAGACGGGCAGGCACAGCAACCTGATGGCCAGTGTGGCCCGGCTGGTGCAGCGTGCCCCGAGGACCGTCCTCACCACCGGGCTCGCTGCGACGGCAGTCGCGGGTCTGGGCACGGCACTCATCGTGAAGTCCGTAGACTGGACGCTCTGCCTCAAGCGGGGGAGTTCGGCGCATCGAGCTGAACTGCTGCTGCGCGACAAGCTGGGCGGCTCCCTGCCGATCCAGTTGCTCGTCCAGGGCGATCTCCTGGACCCCGCAACACTCCTGACGATGCGGACGCTCGAGCGGCGCTTGAACGCCCTTCCGAGTGTGAGCAAGAGCCAGTCTCTCGCGGGGCTCATGGCCGAGATGAGCGGCGCATTGAACGGTCGGTACGCGGTACCGCAAACACGTGAGGGTGTCGCGAACCTCTGGTTCCTGGTCGAGGATGAGGGAGCCATCGAACAGCTCGTGGCCTGGGGCGAACCGCATGAGGGGTTGGTGCAGGCACGCGTCACGGACTGGGAAACCCACTCCATCCGCGACGCTGTGGAGGGGATCGACGAGTGGTTGAACGCGCGAACGCCCGCGGTGGTCGTTGACCTGCGCAAGCTGAGCGGCATCGCAGCCAGCGCGATACTGGATGAGAAGGCTGCGCATCTCGTGGCCGAGCTACAGGCGGAGTTCGCAGGTCACCGGGTTGCTGCCCCCACATCGCTCAACGTCGCCGCAGAGACCTTCACCGAGTGGCAGGTGGATTCGGTAGCGCGGTCAGAGATTCGATACGCCGTCCGGCAATACCTCACCAGTGCTGAGGCGGAGGCGTCAGTGACGCCGGGAGCAGCCGAACGGCTTGCCCAGACGTTTGCTGACGCGGCCAGCGTGTTGGGTGTTGATTCGACGCGCACTGACGTGGGAACCCGCAGGTCGATGCCCGGGGTCGATCAGCACGACCAAGCGGCACTGGCTCTGTCGCTCGCCCACATCACGAACGAGGTCGTGGGCAGCCGCCGTGTGGCCGGCGCGATGGCCACGCTCGCGGCTGTTCAAGCGCTGCGCCAAGACAGCGTGCTCCGACGCGATGTGCGGGGCGTGTTCTGGGAAGCGCACGCTCCCCTCATGGTTCTCAGTGACAGCGACGCCGAGCGATGGGGTGTCAGAGGGAGTGACGCGGCGCGAGCCGTCCCGATCAGTGTCAGTCGATCGGGGCTCGCATCGGTACTCGACAGGATGGAGACGGAACTCCTGCCGACCCAGATCCAGAGCCTTCTGGTCACGCTCGTCGTCGTCGTCGTGCTCCTCTCCCTCATGTTCCGGTCGCCGCTCGCCGGCGTCCTGATGGTGACTCCCCTTGCCGCCGCGATCGTCATGAACTTCGGGACCATGGGATATCTCTCACTCGGACTGGATTCGTTCACTGCGATGGTGGCAACGATCGCGATCGGCCTTGGTGTCGATTACGCGATCCATTTCACGCACCGCCTCCGGCGAGAGCTCGCCCGCGTCGGTGCGCGGACGCAGGGCGCGCTCACGAACACGCTCCAATCGAGTGGCGTCGCCATTCTCGTGAACGCGCTGTCGGTGGGCGTGGGGTTCCTCGTGCTGCTCGCCGCAACGTGCCAGCACATCCGCCGCTTCGGCGGCCTGACGTCGCTGGCGATGCTGGTTGCCGGGGGGTTCACCCTGCTCCTGTTGCCGTCCCTCTACGTCCACCTGAAGCCACGCTTCTTGGAGCCCCGCGGGATTCGATAAGACGGAGCCCGTGGCCGACTAGAAGGGGGATACCATGCGAACACAAGCGATCAGAATTGTCGCGGGTGCCGTCTTTGCAGCGCTCAGCGCCGGTCCTGCCAGGGCGCAGGATGCGGCGTGGGTCCTCGAGCGGGTCGACTCGACGCTCACCGCCCCCAAGGACATCGTGGCCACGCAGCGCGTCGTGCTCATCGATGCCGATGGGCGCCAGAAGGAGCGCACGCTCCGCGTCTACCAGCAGGGTCTTGATCGGCGGCTGGCAAAGTTTGTCACACCCGCAGCAGTGCGCGGCGTCGGATTCCTACGACTCGCAGACGATCAGATGTATCTGTACCTGCCGGCCTTCCGGCGGGTGCGACGTATCGCTTCGTCGATCAAGCACGAGGACTTCATGGGCACTGATCTCTCCTACGAAGATCTCTCGCGCACGCACTTCGGCAATGACTACCGCGCGGTCGGTATGACCTCCGCAGAGCAGGTGCACACCCTCACCCTGGAGGCTCGGCCGGATGCCGATGTGAGCTACGGGAAGATCGTGATGCGCGTGCTGCCCGAACGGTGGGTCATTGTGGACATGCAGCTCTTCGCACGGGATGGCCGGCTCCTCAAGACCATTGCGGCGTCCGACATTCGCCAGGTGGGCGAGTACTGGATGGCGCACCGTCTCGAAGTGCGGACAGTGAGAGATGGTCACCGCACGGTGCTCGAGTACGAGGATCTGCAGGTGGACACGGGGCTCTCCGATGACTTCTTCAGCCAGCGGCAGCTCAAGCGGTCGAGCTGAGCAGATGACCGTCGCACGGACGCGGTGGCTCACGGTACTGGGAGCGGCGTTGCTCGGCGTCCAGCCGGTCGCGGCGCAAGATCTGCGCTTTGGCGGCTTCGTCCGGCTGGACCGTCGCATCAGCCTGGTCGACCCTGGCCGGCTCGCGGACTTCTACCATGTCTTCCGGCCGGAACTCAGCGCGAGCTTCGAGGGACAGGCAGAGGTCGTCGTGAGTCTCGATGCGCGGTTCTACGGTCTCAAGGCGCGATCGGCCGAGGAATTGGCGCGCGCGAACCGCCATGTTCGGAGCTCGGTGACGCTCTGGGAGGCGTTCGCACGCATATCCGGATTCGTCGTCTCACCGCTCGACCTCACGGTCGGCAAGCAGCGCATCCTGTGGGGAGCTGCCGACGGACTCAATCCGACGGATCGATTCAACGCGTACGACTTGTCGGACCTGACCGACTTCACCGCGCGAGTACCGGTTTGGGCGGTGCGCGGCGAGTACTACGCGACTGCGGATTGGAGAATCGAGGCCGTGTGGACGCCCACGGCGCATCGACCGATCCTATCTCCGGGGATGGACGATCTGGTTGGCGGCGCAGGACACGGCGCTCCACCGGGACCGGCAACCTCCCGGACAGGGCACTTCGAAACGCCATCGTTCGGTCTCCGAAACAGCCAATATGGGTTCAAGGTTGCAGGGGGGGCTGCGGGTCTGGATTTCTCAGCGAGTTACTTCGACGGTTTCGACGGGATTCCAGCCGTTCGCCGGGTGACCTTCCTGAGTCCAGACGCGTCGGGAAGCACACCAATGTTTGACGCGCACGTCTGGAGCATGCTGCCGCGTATTCGGGTGCTCGGCGCCGATGTCGCGGCGGAGTGGCGTGGCGTAGGCCTTTGGGCCGAAGGTGGGATCGTCCTGCCCGACGGAGTCGAGATCGTCACCGACGTCGTCACGGGAAGCGACAGCCTGCGTGAACGGGGGATGGCTATCGAAGGGAAGGCCTACGCCACGTGGACGGTCGGTGGGGACTACAGGTTCCGTGGCGGGTGGTATCTCAATCTCCAATGGGCGCACGGCCTCTTCCTCGACCGCGGCGCGGGTCAGTTGCATGACTATCTGATCGGGAAGCTCGAGCGCCGGCTGTTGCGAGAGACGGTCACGGTATCGCTCCAAGGGGTCGTCGAAGTCGTCCAATGGTCGAACTGGTCCGACCACGCTGGGTATGGCGTGTACCCAAAGGTCGTATACTCACCGGTCGACAACGTCGATCTGTCAGTTGGCGGTTTGCTGGCAGGAGGACGCGGTGATGCTCTGTTTGGCCATTTCGGCGACCTGAACCAGGTCTACCTCCGAGTAGAGGTCAGTTTCTAAGGCGGTCGACTCGGCGACCTTTGGCGGCACCAGACCAATCACACCTGGCAACGCCTCCGGCACTCGGCCACATGAGTGCAGCGCCCAGAGGAGGGACTACAGCCCGTTCGGCACTTGCCCCCCTTGTGGTTCGGCCAAGTTCTCCAGCGGTGTCGGGCCTCGTTATGGTTTTCTTCATCGCGCTTCAACCCTCTTATCATCCCTGATGGCTAGCTTGCGCCCCAAACAGGTTGTTCGTGGTGCCAACACGAAAACAGCGAGAGTGATCATGAGGCGGGTGCTAAGCGTTGTACTGACGTTGGGGGGCGTTCTTTTGGGCTGGGCCGCGTGCGGCAGCGATCCGGTGGCTCCAGGTGAGGTCGCGGTGCTCAGCAGCGTAGCACCGGTCGGTGGAGCGACGAACGTCGATATCAATACAACCATCTCGGTTGGGTTCTCCCATGCCATGCAGGCCGGTATGGAGCAGTACATGGTAGTGCACGAAGGTGATCTCTCGGGACCCCTCGTCCCCGGCACCTGGACCTGGTCCGACGGTGGCACGATCTGCGAATTCACCCCTGACGGGCCGTTTGGACACCAGATGCAGTACATGCTGCACGTGGGTGGTGGGGTGAAGGACGTTCACGGGCATCACGTCGACTTCACCGACGGGGTGACGCACATGGGCGGTCACATGATTCATGACACCATGATGCACGGCTCGATGATGGGGCGGTCCATGATGGGGGAGGGATGGATGCACCCCGATGGGACGTATGGGGTGGGCTTCCCCTTCACTACGTTCTAGGCAGTCCAAGTCTGGCGAGTACGCTGTCATGCACCGCGGCTAGAGGTCCAGGAGCCTCGCCACCGGGAGTCGCGTCTTCCTCGCCGAGGAGCAGCACCCCAAACGCCCCGGTCGCGATCAAGGTCCTCGACCCCGAGATCGCAACCGTCCTCGGTCCAGAGCGCTGGCTGCGCGAGGTCGATCTCGCGTCGAAGCTCACGCACCGCCACATCGCGCCCGTCCATGCAGCACGCGATGCGACGGATCAGGCGAATGATCCTCGATCATCCTCCCTCATGAATCTTCAGCAACTCCCCTTGCATGCCGATATGCCCTAGGTGGCCTTGCGATCCTGCAGGACCTGCATGACTTCGCCACGCTCGACGAGGCGCGGCAGGTGATAGGAGCATTCATCGAGCAGTACAACCGTGAGTGGCTCCTCGAGCGGCACGGCCATCGGACCCCCGCCGACGTCCGCCGAGCCCTCACACGAAGGGCGGCCTGATTAAGCCGTCCACTTGTCTAAGAAACCGGCACCGCTACAGCTTCGACCAACACACCCACACCATCACCGGGGCTCCGTCCCTCAAGAAAAAGTGTTAACCATGTCCCCGGACATCCTGTCAACTATCTTCCCGGCTGCTCACTTCCACCAGCTCGAGCGTCATCCCCGCGGGAACTCCGTCACCGCTCCTCCAATCAACACCCAATCACCATTCCGGCGT
>JBDHCY010000110.1:0-11190 GCA_039591795.1 Gemmatimonadota bacterium
GACAGGTTGCGCCTGGTCTGGAGTCCCAGATACGGAGTGGTGCCGTTGAGGAGGATCATCAGGGCGCCGATCAATCCGGGGGACCACAGCGGCGACAGCAAGGCGGCCCCCGGCGGCAGGCGCTCGCCACGAACGCGCACGATCCAAACCGCCGCGACGAGCATCCCCAGCGCCAGCGCCACCCAGAAAAGCTGGCCGGTCGCGAGCGCCGCCGATCGCAAGTGCCTCAAATCGACGTCGGTGAGCAGCACCGCACCCGCCACCCCGACGACGAGCGCGCCCCCCCAGAGGACCAACGCCCTCAGGTGCCGACGGACCGAGCCGTCGAGGGCGACGAGGATCGATTCCACCCGGGGTCGTGCCGCGATGGCGGTACGAAGTCGAGATACGTAATCGTCGGGTAGGAACAACGTGTAGAGCACGAACAACATCGTGGAGAAGCTGTACAGCCCCTGCGCGGGGTGCAGGCCGAGCAGCAGATGGAAGACGACTCCGAGCAGCACGCCGGCGTAGCGCGTTCGATGCCACACCAACATCACGGGTATCGCCGTTTCGACGATCAGGGTGAACCAGATCGTGAAGCCGATCGTGAGCTCGGTCACCGGCATGATCGCGAGACGGTCCGCGAGGCCACGGAGCAGCACGCCCGCGCAGCTCACGTCGAGCCGAATGAAGTCCGCATTCAGCTTGTGAAACACGGCGAAGAAGTACAGGATCAGGACTTCGACGCAGACTAGGGGAGCGAATTCCCGGTAGATGGCCCCGGCGTCACGGCGACCCGGGTGGAGGGGTCGCAGATGGCGAATCATCACCAGCACAAGCGTCAGGTTGACGAGGCCATTGAAGAGGATGTGATTCGCCGTGTTCGGAGCTCGAATGAACACGTACAGCACGTCACAGGCGCACAGCACGAAGAAACGCCAGAGCGACGTCGGTCGGAGGAGCGTCGCAATGGCAGCGACGAAGAGCAGAATGCCTGCCGGCTCGTAGATCCACGCGCCGAACGTCGTCAGGTGAATGAGCTCGGCAAGAGCCCAGAGAAACCGGAACGCCACGAAGGCGTCGATCGACGATCCAGCGGGGCGTTCAGCCTTCATCGGCGCGGACCATGAGTGTGGTTTGCCGACCCCTTCGAACCATCCACCGCCACGACGGTCCCGCGCGGCGGCGGTCGGGCCCCGGGGAACGGGGTGAGATCGCTCCGGTCGGCCCGGCGAGCGGGACCTTATCACGAGTCGTGGATGAGAGCTAGCGACGGCAAACGGCACGCCATTGGAGACTGCAAGCAGTGACGGACTGCTCGTTGCCCGAGACGCGCTTCCCAGGCTGCGTTCGGGGCGCGGAGCGCTCGCTGCCCTAACCGGGGAGCCTCCCCTCCGTGGCTCCCGCATGCTACGAAACAGCGGCGTGACCTCTACGCTCCCAATCTGATTGATGCGATCGCTCGACACGTGCACCGTCGTCGTGCCGTCGAGCCCCACCGGCCATGACAGGAGCAACCCTCGCTGTCCGGTGCGGGAGCCTCTAGCTTCGCGCACATGGCCCTAGTGTGGATCTTCGGCCCCCCGGCCGTGGGGAAGATGACGGTAGGGCGTGAGCTCGAGCGCCTCACCGGGCTCCCGCTCTTCCACAACCACATGGCGATCGAGCTGGCGCTCCCGTTCTTCCCCTTTGGTCACGAATCCTTCAATCGCCTGGTGGGCAGTTTCCGGCGACGGATCTTCGAGGAGGTCGCCGCGAGCGAACATCCCGGGCTCATCTTCACCTACGTGTGGGCCCTCGACAACCCTGGGGACAAGGAGTACGTCGACCGCATGTCCAGTACCTTCACCGCGCGCGACCATGCTGTCTGCTTCGTCGAGCTCACGGCATCACGCTCGGAACGGCTGCGACGCAATGCCTCTCCGTCCCGGCTGAGCGCCAAAGCCTCAAAGCGAGACATCGAAGCATCCGAAGCGCGCCTGCTGCAACACGACGAGCAGTATCAACTCAATACGGAGGGGGAGTTCTATTACGAGGACCGGTACCTGAAGGTGGACAACACTGATCTGGCGCCCGAGGTGGTCGCGGAGATGATCGTCCAGCGTTTCTCACTGCCCCGGTCGTCGTAAGGCGTCAGCGTTTTTCGATGTGCGCCGCCACCACGAACGGCACGTCGAGCTCGTCACGCACGACGCCGTAGATGTGACCCCGACGGATGATCGGCTCCGGGTAGGCGCTCAGAACGAAGGGCAACCGCACGGCGCCCAGGAATCGGCCATGGGGGTCGAACACGTCCAGGCGTTGACCTGAAGCGGCCCAGGGGTGCACCCACAGATTCTCGTCGTCGTCGAGATAGAACGACGCAAGGGCGGGCTTCACCAGCGCGTCAGCCTCCAGAGCAGCAACGATCGGAACGGAACGCCCGCGCGAACCCTGCCCCCCGTCGGGGTCACCGCCTCGAAGAACTCGCCGCTCTCTTCCTCCGGGAGCCGGATGGTATCGACGGGCTCTAAGTGCTCGTCGTAGCGGACGAGCACGATGCCGGGACCCGTGGCTCGCGGATCGGGGGCGTAGTTGTAGAACGAACCGTGCTCGTCGAAGCCGCCGGGCCACGGGAGCCTGACCATACCGCCGAGACCCCGATGGGCGCGGAGATATGCGCCCGCTGTGTCGAAGAGGGAGATTCGAGCGTTGCCGGGGTCGACCACCCACAACGTGCCGTCCGGCGCCCAGTCCAACCCGACGACCTGTGCGAACTCACCGGGACCGCTGCCCTGCCGACCGATCGTCCGCACGTGTTGGCCGTGCCGATCGAACACCCGCAGCTCCTGGGTCTGGCCCTCGAACACGTAGAGCCGGCCGGCCGCTCGATCTCGAACGTGGTGATCTGACCGAAGACGTCGGGGCCGGTGCCATCGACCGTGCCCACCCTGGCCACCTCGGTGACCCTCCAAGCTGTCGAGTCCCACGTGCCGTGTGCCGGGTTAGACGCGACGATGGTCCCGCTCTCGAGGGTGTCGACGGTGCCGCGCCAGGCGGTGTCGCTCGCCGGCCGCGGATCGCATCCGGAGAGTGCCAGCAGTGCGGCCAGACTGTGCAGGGTCAGATCGAGGGTCGACCGTCGGTCGCTCGCGTTCCCGTGCATGGTCGGAACTCCGGTGACGGTTGCTCGGGAGATGCGTACCGGGCCGAGACCGTTGCACCGGGGCCGAGCGGGCGGCGCAACGTCGGCGCGGGTGAGCGCCTAGGGGGTGTCCAGCACCGGAAGAAGCTCGACGACTCGCTGGCGAAGCGGGAGCAGCAGCGCGACGTCGGCCGGCGTGAGACGCCGCTCGAGAACCCGCTCCGCCTGTGCTAGACCCTGCCACGCGATCGCGAGATGGCTCTCGGGCGCGCCCTCCGACACATTGCGGAACGGCGTTGCACTCGGGACGTCTCCCGACTCCAGCCGCTCGATGAGGTGCGTGTACCCGAAGCGGGCGGCGTTGACCAGCCAATGGCGTGGGGCGATGCGTGCCGCCGTCGCCACGTCCTTGTACGCATCGCCGCGCTCCGCGCGCCGCTCGACCTGCGCCCGCAGCGCAACGAAGGTGCCGTGTCGGTACAGTCGCCCCATCCGGGCCAGGCCCGTCGCGAGGTACGTGCTTGCATGGCGCTCGGGCGCGAAGGCCCATCCCATGTACATCCACACTGCTCAGTTCTTCTCGGCGTTCGCGATCGGGACGCCGTGCTGGATCGATTTGCGCGCGGCGTTCCCGACGTCCCACCAGGAGTCGTGCAAAGCAGGGTGCATCGGGCCGGTCCGACCGGTGCGCAGCATGTGTTGCGCGACCAGCGACGACGTCCAACGCCGCACCTCGAAGCACTCCTGGGGGCGGAAGCGCGCCTCGTCTTGGACCACGCACGGAGCCGCGGCTCCCGAGGCCTGACGGTCGGCCGTGCGGATGCCGACGACCGCCTGAAGCAGGGACTCCTCGCTCCCGGTCCGGTAGTACATGTCCAACGCGCGCCCGACGGCGCCCTCTCTGAAGCCCAGCATCCGATCCGGCAGCCGCTCGTCCGGCATCCAGTCGAGATTGCTCACCTCGGACGACCACGTGGGGAACGAAAACGCGACCCGCACCTCGGTCGGATCGATGGCCGCCATCGCCTCGGTGCTGAGCTCTACGGGCCAGGCATCACTCCCGAAGAGTGCCAACGCGAACGCGACGTCCCCGGCGACCTCGACGCCGCCGGGTTGGAAACTCTTGGCATGGCGCTCAACCGGTTCGACGTTGAGGGTCTCGATGTAGGCGACAATGTCACGCGCCGTCAGCGTGTCGACGTGCGCGACGGCGCGCCGCACGATCGTCGAGTCGGGGAACGAGAAGAAGGCGAGGTCGAACCCATCGCGAGCTGCGTGACAACCCGCGCAGTCGGTGAGGAACGCCGCTTTCCCCAGCGTCGGGCTCGCGAGCCGTGGGGTGTCCGGCACCTCGGTCAGTGCCGGTTCGCTCGGCGTATCGCACGCGATCGTGAGCGCGACGGAGAGCGTGACTGGGATTGACGCCGCCTTCGAGATCGTCATGGCTACCTCCCGCACGAGGGCCCATGAAGGGATGATCGTCCCGATCCAGCGCACACCGCGCCTCGACTGCCCGAGCGCCGACAGCTACTGGGTCGTGCGAGGCTCGTCCGTGAGGCGTGTCAGCGCACCGCGTGCCGCGTCGACCCAAGGCTGAAATTCGGGATCGGCCTGTTCCAACAGCCGCACGAAGCGACCATAGTACTCGATCGCCTTCTCGGTGTCTCCCCGAGCTTCGTAGATGGCGGCCAATCGCTCGTATCCGTGCGCCAGGTGCCCGCCGTCGTACCAGAGATCGGCCGAGGGGAGATTGACGAATCGCTCATACATCACGCGCACCGAGTCCTCTTGGCCGAGCCGATCGTACGCCCGGGCGAGCCAGGGATAGGCGCACGTCGCGCATTCGTTCCCGTCATCGAACTCGAGTAGCGCCGCCAGCGCCTCTTCAGGCCGATCCTCGGCCAGTGCCACGACGCCGCGGGCTCCGTTCGCCCACTTCTCGGCATTCTCGGCGTGATCGGCATCGGGCGTCGCGTCGTACTCCGCCAGCAGCTCCCGCGCCTGCTGTGGCCGGCCGGACGCTGCGTAGGCGAAGGCCAAGTGGCCGTAGGGACGGTCCAGCGGAGTCAGTTCGTCGAGCGGGTGCAGAGCCAGAGCATCGTCCAACAGTCTGAGCGCACGCTCCGGGTTGTCGAGCAAGAGCCGCTCGACGACCGCTCGTCGCGCCATGCGCAAGAGATACGCGCCGCGCACGCCGCGCTCGGTGCTGATGTCGAAGGCGCGCTGCCAGCGCCGCCGCGCAGAGGCGACCTGTCCTTGAAGCGCATCGAGATGCCCCCACCACTCGTAGGCAATCGCTTCCCAGAATACCGTGCCGCGTTGATCGTCCAGAAGGCCTTGTATCAACGCCTGGGCGCTATCGTACAGCTGCTGGTACGCCGCGTTCAGCACGAACGCGAGTTTGACTTCAGGGTTCGTTGGAAAGCGTTCCTCAAACAACTTCGCGATGACCGTCGCCGTATCCCATTGCTTCTGCCGGCTCAGCGCGCCGGACAGGTTGCTGTAGTACAGCCGCGAGGTGGGGTCGACCTCGAGCGCCTGCCCGTACAAGTCCGCCGACCGCGCGAAGTCCCGAAGTTCCCCGTAGATCACTCCGAGGTTGTTCAGCGCGTACGTGTCGTCGGGATACATGTCGAGCACGGTGCGGTAGGCGCTGATCTGCTGGTCTGTGTTTCCGGTGACCACAGTGTGGTACGCTGCCGTGACCAGGTAGCGCTCGCGCTCGGTCAACCGGTCGCGGAACTCGTATGCGCTGGTTGCCGCCGCGACCGCGCGGGCGCGCTGCTCACCCTCGTTGTTCAGAATGATCGCCGTTTTGCGGTATGCCATCGCAAAGGTGGAATCCTCCGCGATGGCCTCACCAAGGAGCTGCAGCGCGCGGGTCTGGTCGCCCTGATTCCAGGCCTCGAGTCCCTGCGTGAACACGCGCATGGCGCGCATCGATCCCGTGGTCACGCGCTCGAGTGGCTCGCCACGTCGGATGTCGCGGAGAGACTCCCCGAATCGCTCGCGCATTCGGTTCGAGAGCCGGTCGACCGCGTCGACGAGCTCCTCAGCGCTCGCCGCTTGCTCGGTCTCCGCCAGGAGGACGCCGCCATCGGTGGCCACGAGCCGCGCAGCGATGGTCAGGCGACTGCCAACCGCGGCGACCTCGCCAGTGATGATTCCTTTGAGCCCCTCGCGCTCGGCCGCGGCCAAGGCGACCTCGTCCGTCACGCCCTCCGCCATGTCACGCCGCATGAGCCCGAGTGTTCGGGCCAACTGCAGCGGGTCCATCGTCGAGATGGCGGTCGATTGTGACAGTCCGATGCGCATCAGCTCGGTGACAGTCGTCCCGTGCGTGGAGTCGCCCGAGCGGTTCTCGAAATCGGCGAGGATCAGCCGCTCGCGCTGGCCCATCTCTCCTGAGGAAATGAGCGTCGCTGCCGGCCCAATGCCCAGCGCGCGTGTCGTTGCCATCCCGGCCGTGACCACGGCCAGGGCCCCGAACGCCACGGCTCCGCCCATGAGCGTGCGACGCCAAGTGAGCAAGCGCCCCAACACCCCCTCGGAAGCGGCGCCGCTGGCGCGCGCTCGCTCGACCACTCCGGTCGCCACGACGATCGGCAACCCCACCAAGAGCAGCGCCACTGCCGAGCCGAACACCCACATCGGCAAGCCCACCTGCATCACCAGCAGGTAGACCACGCCGAGCACCACGAGGCCCACGGCACCGAACACACCGGCTGCGAGCGCGGGACCTACGGTCGGCGCACGAGTCGGCGCCGCTGTCGTTGCGGGGCCGGCGGGGCCCAACGCCTCGGCGAACTGCGCGGCCGGGCTGAAGCGGTCGGCCGGCGTCTTGGAGAGCACCCGCATCAGCGCGGCGGACACCGAGGCTGGGACGGCCGGCCGGAGCGTCGTGATATTCGGCGGCGCCGCGGTCAGGTGCTGGTGCACCATGCTCTCGGCCGAGCCAGTGAACGGCGTCTGACCCGCGAGCATCTCGAAGAGCACACACCCGAGGCTGTAGAGATCGCTCCGGCCGTCGAGGTCCGAACTCCCGGCCGCCTGTTCCGGGCTCATGTACAGCGGGGTGCCGATCGACATCCCCGTCTGCGTCAGTCGCTCGCCGCCGGCTGCCTTGATCGCTCGGGCAATGCCGAAGTCGGCAACCCGCGCATGTCCCCCCGCCAGCAGGATGTTCTCCGGCTTGATGTCTCGATGGATGACGTCGCGGCTGTGCGCGTAGGAGAGGGCATCCGCCACCTCGCGCGCAATCTGCAGCGCGTCTTCGAGCGGGAGCTGCTTCTCCCGATTCAATCGATCGCGTAGCGACTCACCCTCCACGTACGGCATGACGTAGTAGAGGAATCCTCCGGCCTCTCCGGAATCGTAGAGTGGAAGGATGTGAGGGTGGTCGAGGCGGGCGGAGATCTCGATCTCGCGCAGGAAGCGCTCGGGCCCGAGTGCCTCTGCGAGCTCCGATTTCACGACCTTGATCGCGACGTTGCGGCCGTGCTTCGCGTCTTCGGCGAGGTACACGGTCGCCATGCCGCCGCGGCCCGCTTCTCGAATGACCGTGTACCTGTCGGCGAGCGCGGCCGTGAGGCGTTCGAGCGATTCTGACATCAGTTGTCCTGGCGGTTCGACGCATGTCAATCTACGCGCCGCGCCCCCGGGCGACTAGGGAACGCTCGTTTAGGCCTCACCTCGGACGCCTTCGTCCTGATTGGGACGGTGGGATGAGGAGTGAGGCGATCTTGATTTGACCGGCCACCATCAATAACTGCAAGGGTGGGGGTATCTCATGGAGTCAGAGTCGCTTCTCAAGATCGCCTTTGGCATGATGGCCGTCATGATCCTCAGTGCGGTCGGTCACGCAAATCACAAGGCTCGAAAGCGGCACGGCGCTCGGTTTGCTCAGGCCGCCAACGAGCTTCCTGCATTGCTCTGGGTTCGGGCGCTAGTGGGAATCCCAATCTGGGTCTTCCTCGTTGGGTGGCTTGTCCCAGCAGATTGGTTCCCGTGGGCCACGGTGGAGCTGCCAAGCTGGGCACGCTGGATCGGTGTCGGGCTGGCTGGGGCGGTTTCGTATCTGTTTTGGTGGATCCATCTCGCGTTGGGCAGCAACTATCACGGAACAGTAGGCCTGCACGAGAATCACCAGCTGGTGACGGGTGGGCCGTATCGATTCGTGCGCCACCCGACGTACATCGCGTTTCCGATGGCTATGATCGCCCTGTTCTTTCTGTCGGCCAACTGGGTGCTCGGGCTCGGCGGGTTCGTACTCACTGTGACGATCAGCGTCGTCCGGGCACCTGTGGAAGAACGGCAGCTGCTCGAGAGATTCGGAGACGGTTACCGAACCTACGCGGCGCGGACTGGGCGGTTCTTTCCACGCGTGCTGACCCGCAGGAACCGGTGAGCGTTACGGTATCACCTCCCGCTGTTCCTTCTTCACGACGACCGGCGGCAGATCCAACTCACGCAATAGCTGGTTGAACGCCTCCACGTCGGTTTCCAGGATCACTTGCAAGCGCCGCAACACGTCGTTGGTCTCGACCAGAAGCAGCTCCAAGCGCTGGTACGACGCATCGGTCGGACGGGAGTTGGTGAGCCCACCGCCGGTGACGGCTCCATACAGGTAGATGAGTTGAGCGGTGAGCTTCCCGGGATAGCCCAGCGGGTCGTAGAAGCTCACGCTCTTGGTCTGCTGCATCTCACCCTCCACTCCCGCCAACTTCCCCACGATCGAATCTGCAGCCGCGTTGACCCCGGCGATCGCGACCGAATCCAGCTCGGCATCTTCGACGACCGCTTGCACTGCTTGCACTTGCTCGCGCGTCGAGCGCAGCGCATCCATGCGGTCAGCGAGTCTCTCGATCGTTCCACCCGCCTGCTCGAGAAACTCGAACTGCGCGATGTACTCGGACTCGTTCACAGCGAGCCGCGGGTCGGCGCGCACGGTGAGATCCTGCGTCATGCTCCAGTCTCCCACCGTCAGCACCACTCGGTAGGTACCCGGAGGCGCAGTGGGCCGGGAGATTCCTCCGAACACCACCGTGCGAGCCGGCACTGTGGGCGTTGGGTACTGCAGGTTCCACGAGAATCGATGCAAGCCCTTGGCCTTCGAGAGCAGGCCCGGACCGGTCGGGAAGCCGAGACGCGCCAACAATTGCGCGAACGGCCCCGGCGGTGGGCCTTGCCGTGGCTCGCTGGACATGGTCGTGACCGTATCGCCCCGCGCATCGAAGATCGCGATCGTGACGGGTGATTCAGTCTCTTCCGGCAGCGAGTAGTACATGATCGCGCCGGTTGGCCGGTTCTGCCCGCGGCGGTTTGGGCCGAAGTTGAAGCCCCCGCCCAGGAAGGCGCGGTAGGCCTCGCGCGGCGCCAAGAGATGCGCGCTCGCCGTGGCCGCCTGGTGGTCGAGCTGGTGCAGCGGTGACAGATCGTCCAGCACCCAAAACGAACGCCCCTGTGTCGACAGGACCAGATCGCCGCCGCGCAACTGGATGTCGGTGATCGGAGTGACCGGGAGATTCTGTTGGAACGACTGCCAATGCTGCCCATCATCAGCCGAGACGTACATCCCGAACTCGGTGCCGGCATACAGCAGGCCCAGACGGTCGGGATCTTCTCTCGCCACACGCACGAAATGACCATCGGGAATGCCGTTCTCACCGTCGGTCAACAGCTCCCATCGCTGGCCGTAGTCGTCGGTTTTGAAGATGTACGGTTGGAAATCGAATTCGCGATAGCGATACGCCGCGACGATCGCACGTCCGGGTGCGTGCGCCGAGAGATCGATGCTGTTGACGGTCGCTCCCTCCGGGAAGTCGTCGGGCGTGACCACGGCCCAAGTCGCGCCATCGTCGCGAGAGATATGAATGCGGCCGTCGTCGCTCCCCGCCCACAGCTCTCCAGCCGTGTGCGGGGACTCTTGGAACGAGAAAATGGTCCCGTAGACCTCGACCCCCGTGCCGTCCCTCGTGATGGGGCCGCCCGCGAAGTCCTGATGCTCGGGACGATTCGCGGTGAGATCCGGACTGATCGTCTCCCAGGTCTGGCCGCCATCGCGCGAGCGGTGCACCATCTGGGACGTGTGATAGATGACGTCGGGATCGTGGGGGGAGATCAGAATCGGTGCGTTCCACTGAAAGCGGTATCGCAACTCGGAGGGACGCTGCCCGAGCTGGAGCTCCGGATACGCGATGATGTTCCGTGCCTCCCCTGTCGCGAGATCGACTCGCGAGATGAACCCCCCGAACGACCCCGCGTACACGATGTTGGGGTCGCGCGGGTCGACCGCGATGTGCCCGCTCTCGCCCCCGCCGACCTGGAACTCCAACTCCGTATCGCTGATGGTCCCGGGCGGGATGCGACTTGGCACGGAGACGGTCGTGTTGTCCTGCTGCGCACCATAGAGGCGATACGGAAACTGGTGGTCCACGGTGAGCCGGTACAGCTCGGCGGTGGGTTGGTTGCGCTGGGTCGACCAGGTGCGTCCGCCGTTCAACGTGACCGTGGCACCGCCGTCGTCTCCTTCGATCATGATGTCGGTGTCGTGTGGGTTGATCCACAGCACGTGACTGTCGGGGTGCGGCGTCGGCACGATCGTGAAGTTCTGTCCGCCGTCGAGGGACTTGTACAGCAACACGTTCGGTACCCACACCGTGTTCTCGTCGGTGGGATCGGCGAATACGTGCATGTAGTACCACGGACGAGTGTACAATCCCTTCTCGGTACTCACTCGTCTCCACGACGTGCCTCCGTTGTCGGAGCGGTATAGGCCGCTCTGGTCGTTCTCGGCCTCGACAATCGCCCAGACACGCTCCGGATTGGCTGGCGACACGGCCACGCCCACCTTGCCCACGATGCCCTCGGGCAAACCACCACCGAGCTTGTTCCAGGTGTCGCCTCCGTCGGTACTCTTGTATACGCCGCCTTCCGGGCCACCCGAGATCATCGTCCATGGCTTCCGCTCGCCGCGCCATGCCCCGCCGAACAGAATGCGCGGATTGCTCGGGTTCATCACGACGTCGACGATGCCCGTGCTGTCGTTCAAGAACAGCACGTGCTCCCAGGTCGCACCGCCGTCG
>JBDHCY010000111.1:0-14466 GCA_039591795.1 Gemmatimonadota bacterium
CCTCCGCCCCACCCAAGTGGTTACCCAAGGTTGATGTGGGAGGAGCTACGCGGCGCGAGGCGGCCTCTTGAGCGGCGAACGGACACCAGTGGGGCAGGCATCAGGGACGCCGAGAAGCGTGCACACCTGTGCGATCTCAACGAATTGTCACGCGTATTGTCACAACACGGCTGCCGATGAGCGCCTGCGATGCACGCCATGGACGTCGTAAGTGGTTGTGGTTAAGAAACGGACGCGCTGGTGCGCGCGCCCGTGAAGAATCCAAAGTCCGGTGTCCTACCCTTGGACGAGGGGCCATTGTGTGTGCGCTGTCCTAACTTAGCGACTCGCCGGTCCGCTGGGCAGTTGGACTGTTTGCTGTGGCACACCTGATCGTTGACTTCCACTGGAAGGAGTAGATGATGGACCTCGGCGCATTCTCGATCAGCTTGGCCGTGAAGGACATCGGAGCATCAAAAGAGTTTTACGAGAAGCTCGGCTTCGGCGTGTTCGGCGGAGATGCCTCGCAGAACTGGCTCATCATGAAGAATGGCGATCACACGATCGGGCTCTTTCAGGGAATGTTCGAGAAGAACACCCTCACATTCAATCCTGGCTGGGACAGTAACGCACGTGAGCTCGATACCCACACAGACGTGCGCGAGCTGCAGCGTCATCTGAAGGAACAGGGCGTGGAGCTAATCAGCGAGGCGGACGAGAGCACTTCCGGGCCCGCGAGTTTTGTCGCAGTGGATCCCGACGGGAACCCGATCCTCGTGGATCAGCATGTCTGAGGGCGAAATCGAGCCCTCCGCGCAGCGTTACCAGAGCGAGTTGATGATCGGGGCCGCCGGTACGCTCACAACGGTGCATTTCTCCAACCACTTAACGAGGGCCGGGAAGTCCTGCCAACTGGACTCGGCCTGCTGGAAGTGGTCGGCCACGCCGGCCTCCGTCTCGTAGACCTCGGTCAGGACAAAGCAGGTGTTACCGGTCGGCGCCGAGTTGGCATCCATAGGGTCGGAAAGCTCAGGTGCTTTGGACACGCTGTAGCTCAGCAGAGCCTTGTCGCCCTCGCGGTGATGCGTAGCCTCCATCCAAGGAGCGTGGCTCCGAAAGAGGCGATCGCCCTCCTCCACCTGATCCGGCGGGGCGACGATGACGAACGTGAGCTGAATCTTGCCCTTGTGTGCCATGGTGTGTTCTCCCTGTCCTTTTCGTTGATGCCCGATCCCAGCCGTCAACCAGTACGTATGCTGCGCGTCGGAGGACGTTGTCGCAAGATCTCGGCGCGGTCCACGATGACGCCGTCTACCGGTGCTCCAGTGGAGGGATCTGTGCCCGGCGATTCGAGGAAGAAGGTGACGCGCACCACTAGAACGCAATCCCGACGAGACCCACTCCATGCATCGCATAGCCGGCGCCTCCCGGAGCGGCGACCACGAACCCGTGCATCGTGAGCTCGACGAAGATCCGCTGTGCCCGTGCCGCTCGCACGACATACCCCGCTCCCAACGACGCGCCCGGTCCGGTGGCCGTGTCACGCTCGTCAGAGTCGATGGCAACGGCGACGTTGAGACCGGCCGTACCGTAGACACCAGTCCGGCCGCCACGCGTCCCGAATCGCGCTGCGAGGCCGGCCTCGAAGCCGCTGAGATCGCTGTACTCGGTTGTGACAGGCTCGGTGCACGACGGGGCGACACACTCCGCCGTCGCGGAGAACCGTCCCCACCGGTAGTAGCCCGCCTCGATACCCCAGGCGAAGCTTCCCTCCGAGACACGCAGCAATTGCAACCGCCCGGCAACCGAACCGAGTGCTGGGCCGCCCGTCACGGCCCCGTCGCTGTCGACCAAGAGTCTGGCGAGGCCGAGCGATACCGTCGGCGACCAGCTGGACTGCCCGGCGACTGGAGACACAAACCATACGAGGAGAACCAGGATGACCGGGATGGGTCCACATTGATTCAGCCTCAGCATCTCGACCTCCACCGGCTCTCACACGCGGCCACGTCCACGCCATCGGGGGCGCACCTGATGTGAGTCTACGAATCACTTCTTAGAAGCGTATGAAATGTTCGTGAAGAACGCGGCGGCGTCACCTCCGGCCGGTGGAGCGGGTCTTTGACATGGCAGCGGGCTGCCCCACGGCATCACGTCGGAGGTCGGATACATGACACGCACGGTGTTCCTGGCCGGGTTGCCGGCCTTCATGGCGGCCCTCGTCGCTTGCGCGGGAGATGAACCCACGGCGTCGGTACCGCGCATTGATTCGTCGGTGGTTGCCTCCGCCGCCATCGCACCGACGCTCGATCCCGCCCGGACCTACGAATACGACTTCTCAACCGTACGGCCTGATTCCGTACTCCTGGCCTTGTGGCAAGCCGGCCTTCCGCTCGCCGAGGCCTGGCTCCCCATCGCATACCTGTGCGAGGACGCCAGGGGAGCGCGCCTCACCGTCGCGCTTGCGCTCCCCGAGTCGCGAATGGAGGACTTCGACTTCCGACTTGGCACCGGGCGGCTCCGGTGCTCTGAAGAACTCTGGCAGTACACCGTCGCGCCGCCCGACCCACAGCAGTTTTCCCTCGAGGCGACGGTGCGGTTCGTCGATCTCGAGGGTGGGTGCTGGACGCTCGTGGCGAATGAGACGACGCGCTACGAACCGATCGAGCTCGCCGAGGAATTCCGAGTGGATGGCCTCCGCGTGCGTGTCACGCTACGGCACCGACTCGACATGGGGAGCGTGTGTATGGTCGCGCCTCTCGCCGAGGTGATCTCGATCAGTAGGCTCTAACCAGTGCGGCTACGCGCGCGCATCGGAGGCGAGCTCGACGGGTCATGTCCCGAGGCGCTTCCGCGCGATCACCTCCCAGATCGCTTCGATGACCGGGTCGCGATTCGTGAAGTAGTCGTCCGCGGTCATGGTGACGGGGACGTGCGGAGCGATCCACGCCCGGTCGTCGCCATCGACCGAGTCCTGCCAATAGCGATTGGATAGACTGCCCTTGAGCCCGGAGTGGGGGAGCGTGATCGTCGAGCTCTCACCCACGAAATTGGGCTTGGAGCTGCTGGGCTCACCCACCATGATCGGATTGGCCATGCGCTCGATCCGGTTCACGAAGTTCTGCGCTGCCGAGAACGTCTGGCGACCTGTGATCACGTAGATCTGGTGGCCTGGTGATGCCATCTCGAACCACACCATGGTGCGTACCAGCGGACGCACGAGCGTATTGTTGCCGCCCCCGTTGTGCCGAACGTCGACGATGAGATTGGACACGCCGGACACCTCGAGCAGTTGCCGAAGCGTATCTGCGAACTCGGCGATCGATGGTCCCTGTCCCTGATTCCGCACGGCGTTGAACTGGAAGTAGACTGCGTCCTGCCCCGGAACCTCGGTTGCCCAGTAGAAACGGTCTCGCTGTTGGAGATGCAGTGGAGGCGGATTGGGAACGCTGTCCACGGGCGTCAGCGTTCGCGAGAGCCGGTTTTCACCACCCTGGAGTGTCACCTCGTGCGTGCGGCCCTCACGATCTGGTTGTCGCGTGGGACATACGGCGTGAGGCGCGCCAATGCGTCGTCGACGGTGAGGTCGCCGAGGCGAAGTACTCTGCTGCCGATCCACTCCTCGAAGCCTTCCGCCGCGTGGATCACGAATAGCCCATCGTCGAACAGCCAGAACTGCAACGGGAGCGTCCGCGCATTGACTGTGACCGTGGCGTCCGGCGCCGGTGTTGCTCCGGTGTTCGACAGCCAGCTGTGGCCATCGCCAATGAGGGCAACGATGTGAATGAGCTCGAGCGCGATCGCGTCATCGCTCATACCGGGGATGGCTGCCTTCAGGCGCTCGGCGGCCTCGAAGACGGCATTGGGGAGCGGGCGGCCACCGAGGTGGCCCCGCAGTCGGCGGATCTCGGCGACGAGGAAGTCGACGTCGTATCGCCAACCCTCGTCTCGCGTGAGGCCGGCTGGAGTGATGCCGGCGAGCGACGGGAAGTCGGGTCTGGCGCGCAACCCGACGAATGCCGCGTCGCCCCGGATGCTCTCGCGGCGGCTGAAGCGGCTCGCGAGGGCTCGGTCGAGCCACACCTGAGCCGAGTCGACCTCGCCGATACCCCCGAACCCCGCGGCGATCCGATACGCCATCCGGTTGGCCGGACTGGGGAGGCCCAGCTCGTATGCACGGGTCCCAGCACGCAGCGCTTCGGGGAACTGGCCGAGCGCGACGTTGGTCTCGGCGAGCCGGAGCCAGAGGAGCACATTGTCTGGTGTCAGGTCGGCGAGTCGCGTCCATAGGTCCCGTGCCTCGTCGAACCGCCTGTCGGCCTGCGCGGCCTGGGCCTCCTGCCAGGTGAAGTAGTAGTCAACTGGAGTGAGGTCCTGGCCTCGTGCCACACTCACTGCCGTGGCCGTGAGCACCACAATCGTCATGAGCTGGCGCATGGATTTGCTCCCGTGATATTGAGAGTGATACCGACCACCCCGTCTCGAGTTTCCGTTCGGCGCTACGTCGCCGGGGCCATCGTTCGGATGAGCGTCCAATCTCGCTCGCCGAGCTGCATGGCCGCTTCGTCCCGCTCGCGCTCGTCACGGTAGACGCCGAACACCGCGGCGCCCGACCCGGTCATCCGGCACATGATCGGGTGCGTCCGCGTGAGTCCCTCGAAAAGTGCTCGCACGTCAGGCCGCTTGCCGAACACCACCGTCTCGAAATCGTTCCCGCCGGCACGTGCGGCGCTGCCCCAGGTCGCGAAGACATCGGCATCGAGCGTGACCGGGCCGCGCCGTGTCCCTTCGGGAAAGGCCTCGTCCCACCAGGCATAGGCTTCGGGTGTGGCGACACCCTCGCTCGGCACCCCGAGTAGCACGGGTCGTGGTGGGAGGGGCGGGAGACGCAGCAGCCGTTCCCCACGGCCCCACGCGAGGGCCATCGTCCCCTCGCTGAGAAAGAATGGGACGTCGCTGCCGAGGCGCGCGCCGAGCTGGAGCAGCTCCGGGTGCGGCACGGAGCCGCCTGAGAGGCGGTTCACGGCCATGAGCACCGCGGCCGCATCGCTCGAGCCTCCGCCGAGGCCCGCTCCGAGCGGAATGCGCTTGGTGAGGCTCAACTGAACGCCGAAGCGGTCACCGGTCGCGCGGAGGACAGCCTGGGCCGCGAGCACGGCGAGATTCTCGTCTGTGGGGCCCAGGTCGGGGCCGTCGACGTCGAGCGTTACGCCGGAGGAAACTCGCGAGACGGTCACCTCGTCGGCCAGGTCGAGCAGGCAGAACAGCGTTTCGATCGCGTGGTAGCCGGATACCTCGCGCGCGAGGATGCGGAGACTCAGGTTCACCTTGGCGCGGGCCGCCACCTCGACGAGATCCGGCGGCGTCACGGACTATCCTCGGGAGACTGCCCGGCACCTGATGATGGGCCATCGTCATCCCGGGTCGGCTCTTCGACGTGCGTGAGCTCGCGGAGTCTCAGATGTGCCGCGTGGCGCAGAGACCAGAGGCCGAGCAATGTGATGGGGATGAGCGTCGCGATGTGGTATCCCACCGCGTACGCCACGGCTCGGGTGGGCTCGACGCCGTACAGAACGAGTGCTGCCTTGGTCGCCGCCTCGAAGGGCCCGAAGTAGCCCGGCACCGACGGCAAGGCGATTCCCACGACGATGAGACCTTGCACCAGGAGCGCGGCCTGGAAGGGAAGCGTCAGGCCGAATGCGGCGAACGCGAAGTAGAAGGAAAACGCGTTGACCGTCCAAAACACCAACGTCCACCCGAGCACCTTGATGGCTGGGCCGGGGTGACGAAGCACGCTCACGCCTCGCAGCGCCCCGTCTACGATGCCGTCGATGCGGTGTGCCCACTTCGCGGGGAGGACCACGCGGAGAACGCGATGCACCAGCCGCCCCGCCGCATTGGGGGCGAGCGCGAGGAGCAGGGCCACCGTAAGCACCGCGGCGAACACCGCCGCGAGGAGGCGCAGTACGGGGGCGAGGTCACGCCCGTCGATCTCTGCCGTCGTGAGGGTGAGGAGCGGAACGAGCGTGAGCCCGAGGACCGCAACGCCGTCGAGAGCCCGTTCGAGTACCAGTGATCCCAGCGTCGTCGAGAACTTGAGGCCGGTCAGTCGCGCGCCGACGAACGCGCGTGCGAACTCGCCCGCGCGCGCCGGCAGGAGGTGGTTCGCCATGAACCCGATCGCGACGGCGTGCCACATTGGTGCGAAGCGAGGGCGCTCCCCTCCGGGAGCGAGCATCTCCTGCCAGCGCAACGCTCGCAAGAGGAAGCCGAGCGTGGCCACGGCCACGGCCGCGAGCAAGGGGATGGGCCGCGCGCTCGCGAGGTGTCCCAGCACTTCGACGAGCGAGACGTCGCGAAGCGCCCACCACAGGAGCCCGACGGCGATTGCCGCGCCGATGAGCCACAGCCAGGGCGCTGGCCCCCGGCGGGCGGTATCAGACGGATGGGGTGAGGGCAAGGCTGACGAGGTCGAAGATCTCGTTCAGTGCCTCGCTGCGCGCCTCCTCGTCGGAGGCGTACGCGGCTGTCCGCAGGTCCAGGATCCGCTGCAGGGCGGCCTCGCCGCCATAGAGGAGCACCTCGATCGGGACGACGTCGAGGTCGGCCGCAGGCTCGACGGACATGGACGCCGCGCGCCGGGGCCCCGTGGCCTCACGCGGCGCCTGTTCGAGCAGCTCGTCGAGCGAGGTTCGTGGCGTGATGCCCCGCTCGCGCCGGAGGTCCTCGAACCTCTGGAGTGATGCTGCGAGATCGCCACCGCTCTCGCGGGCGGGTGACGGCTCCTCGACCGGAGCGCGCACGGGCGCGACCGGGACTGGTGCCGCCGCGGATGGCGCATCCGCGGCCCGAGCCGGCGTTGGCTCAGCCGCCTCTTCGGTCGGGGCCGGTGCTACAACTGGCTCGAGGGGAACGGCGGGCGCCATGGCCGCCAAGCGCTCAGCGTGGTGGGTGAGCTCGGTCAGCAGCAGGGACTCCTCGGCTACAGCCGCTTGGGAGAGTCGAGCACCGGCAGCGCGGAGCTCGGCAGCGAACCCCTCCGCGTCGTTCACGGCGACGCCGCGCTCGACCGCTTGGGCGGCGGCGCGACCCACCCCTCCGACGGCCTCGTTGAGCGGCGAGCCGCCGGCGGCGCCCAGGAGGAGGAGAGGCCCCATCAGACCCTGCACTCGGAGCTCGCGCTGGGTGTCCGAGACCGCGCGGTCGAGGTCGTCGGCAGCTTTCTTCAGGTGCTCTCCCTGGCTCACGATCTCCAGCGTGTCGAAATGCTCGACGGCCACGCGGGCGCCCCGCTCGATGATTCCGGGTCGACCGTCGGCGTAGAACAGCGACTCGATGGGAACGGCTCCGGGCGGCGGCCTGAACAGCGCGCTGAGGAGCTTCACGAATGCGCGAGCCTCGGGGGCCTCGGCGTCGGGTTGGCCATGCTCGGCCACTTCGCGTGACGCGCGGACCACCGCCCGTGCTGCTGCCTCGAAGAGCTTTGCCGGCTCGCCCTCGCCCGGTGGCCGGCGGTGGATCTCGTTGACTGCCCGCTCGATTCCCTCGAGGAGGTCTGGGAGCGGGGGGAGGTCCTGAATGGCCGCGAGGCCGCGGAGCGGCTGCATGGCGCGCACGGCGGCTTGCATCGGCTCGCCAGCATGCGGGTCGAGCCGGAGCGCGGCAGCGGCGCGGTCGAGGGCGCTGGCGATGGTGGCGCCTTCGCGCGCCACGAACGCCCGAGCGCCCGTGTCGAGGCCCTGTTGCTCGAGCGCGCGCGGTTGCGTGGGCCGCCGGCCCCCGCCGGCCTCGAGCCGAGTCGCGACGGCCTCGGCCGTGTCGGTGTCGTCGTCCGACCAGTTTCCGACGCGGCGCAGGAGGAGACGCAGCTCGTCGATCGCGCCCGTGGCGAGGGCGCTGGAGCGCTCGTCCCACGGGAGGCTGTCTTCGTCCAGGGCCCGGGCGAGTGACTCCAATCCCTGAGCGGCTCGCGCCATGGGCGAGTGGCTCGCCATGATGGCCGCTCCCCGGAGGGCGCGGGCCAGGCGGACGAACTCCTCTGCGTCCGGAGGGTTGTCCACCAGGAGCACGTCGAGCCGGTCGAGATACTCACCCGCCTCGAGTGCGAAGAAGTCGGCCATTCCCATCGTGCTAGCCATGGGCCTCCAAAGTAGGGCCGGCCGGAAAACCGGTCAACGCAGCCGGGCCCGGCCCTCGGCCACCAGCGCCCGCATGTCTCGGACCGCTGCGCCGAGGCCGGTGAAAACCGACCGGGAAACGATGCTGTGCCCGATGTTCAACTCCTCGACCTCAGGAATCGCGGCAACGGGTACGACATTCTCGTAGGTCAGCCCGTGGCCGGCGTGCACGGCGAGGCCGAGCGCCTTCGCCTGAGCCGCCGCTTCAGCGAGCTCGCTGAAGGGCTCGGCGTCTCGCCAGTGGTTGGCATACCGGCCGGTGTGGAGCTCCACTGCCGGCACGCCCAGGGCGCGTGCGTCGTTGACCGCCTCGGGAGTCGGGTCGATGAAGAGGCTCACCCGAATGCCGGCCTTGGACAAGCTGTCGATCGCGTCGCGCAAGCGGTCCCCCCCGCGCCGCAGGTCGAGGCCTCCTTCGGTTGTCACCTCTTCGCGCCGCTCGGGCACCAGCGTCGCTTGGTGCGGAGCCAATTCGGTTGCGATACCGACGACCTCGGGGCTCGCCGCGAGCTCGAGGTTCAGAACGCTGCGAATGGTGGCCGCGAGGAGTTGGACGTCGCGGTCCTGAATGTGGCGCCGGTCTTCCCGTAGGTGGACGGTGATGCCGTCGGCGCCCGCGAGCTCGCAGATGACGGCGGCGCGCACCGGATCGGGTTCGTCGGTACGACGTGCCTGCCGCACCGTTGCCACGTGATCGATGTTGACGTAGAGCCGCACGCGTCCTTACCTTCGAGCGCGTTCGACGCTCGTGTTGCCGTCACCGAGACCTTTGTGCATCGTCACCTTGCCCTCTCCTTAGGTATCGCCGCCCTGGCTTGTGGGGGCGGATCGACTTCCGCGCCTGCGCCAAGCGATCCGGCCGCCGCTCTCGCACAGTTCCTCGACGCGGTGCAGCGACAGGACGTGGCCACGATGGGCCAGGTCTGGGGGACCGCGAGCGGGGCGGCCGCAGGGCGCATGGACGCCACCGAGCTCAAACAACGCCTCGAAGTCATCCAAATATACCTGGCCCACCAGTCCTACCGCGTCTTGGGGCCGGCGCCCACGCTGCCGAGCGAGACGGTCCGGCGGGCCTATCTCATCGAACTCACGCGCGCCAACGGGTGCAAGGTGGCGTTCCCGATCGAGCTCGTCCAGACGGGCGCAGGTGGGTGGCTCGTGACCAACGTGAACCTGGACGAAATCGGCAACCCCGCGCGATCGTGTCGATAGGGCCCCTCGGGAACACTCGGCCACGAGGGGTCGTTCGCTATTCAGTGAGCTCGATGAGAATCCCGCCCGTCGATGTCGGATGGAGAAAAGCCACACGCCGACCGTGAGCGCCCTGTCGCGGCTCTTCGTCCACCAGCCGGTAACCGAGGTCCCGGCAACGGGCCAGCGCCTCGTCGAGATCGGCGACGCGATAGCAGACGTGGTGGATACCGGGCCCACGACGGGCGAGAAACCGGGCGATCGGCGAGTCGGGTTCGATGGGCTCGAGGAGCTCGACGTCTGCGCTCCCGAGCGGGAAGCTCACGATCGCAGCTCCGTCGGCGGTCTCTCTGGGCCGGGGCTCGAGGCCAAGGACGTCGCGATAGAACACAGCAGCCTCGGCCACGCTGGTGACGGCCACTCCGACGTGGGCCAGGCTGGCGTTTGGGAGTCGTGAGGTCACGAATCGCTCCGGAGACAGGCGAAAGGCGTCGTCGGGCAATCTACACCCGGAGCACGAACCACATGGAGGACGAATCCGAGCATGGCTGATAAGATCACGAAGGAAGTCACCGACTCCTCGTTCGCCGAGGACGTTGAGCAGGCGAGCGGCCTCGTCATCGTGGATTTTTGGGCAGTATGGTGTGGGCCCTGCCGGGCAGTGGCCCCCTTGCTCGACGAGATCGCACGGGAGAACAATGGGCGACTCACGGTTGCGAAGCTCGACGTGGACAGCAACCAGCGGACCGCGGCACGCTTCAACGTCCGTTCGATTCCGAGTATCTTGTTCTTCAAGGACGGTCAGCACGTCGACACGATTGTCGGGCTCGTCCCGAAGCCGGCTATCGACCAGAAGATCGAACAGCACCTCTCCTGAACCGAGACGGGGGGTGGCGGAGCACATCCGGCCGCGCTCCCGTTCGAGGAGTGATGAGGGCGAGTAGCGCGCGTCTCCCTGCGACCCCGGTCGAACTCGGGACTCTCGTCTTCCCTCAGACGGGGGTCGTGATCGCGCGAACGCGACTGGCGTTCATTCACCTCCGGAATCTCCTCACCTTCGCGAAGCGCGACCGGGACGGTCGCGTCGATGGGTACGTGGCGGGCTACCTCCCTGAAGAGGTGGTCATCGTCTTCTTCCGACGCGGCGAGGCGGTCAACGCTGCCTCGCTCGGTGCAGGTGGCCGCGGTGTCCTCAACGTCGCGACCGCCGTGCGACGGTTGGAAGCGGGGCTCGAGCGAGGCGAGCTGGCGTACTCGACGGCGCCGCTCGAGCAGCTCGCGTGGATGTACCAGAGCTGCGCAGGGCCCGCCGAGCCCAGGGACATCGACCTGCAACGTCCGGCAGGCCTCTTTCCCGCGCTGGCCGCGGATGAGTTCTCCGGCGTCATCGAGTTCATTTCCGCCGGTCGCGTCAACTACCTCCGGTTCGAGGACGGCCGGTTCCGCGGTGGGTATTTTGCCGACCGACCGTCCGGCGTTCCGGTGCCCAAGTACCTCGAGTCGCTCTTCCTTCCCGATGCCGACGGCGCGGCACCCGCGATCGCCGCAGCCAAATTCGAACCGGTCGAGACGCTGCCCGAGCAAGCCGCCCCGGCGCTGATCGGCACCTATCAGGAGTTGTACCGCCGGATTGTCGCGGCGGTGGACGAGGAAGTCTCAGGTGAGGGTCTGACGCGCGCGGAGACTGCTCGCGGCCGCATCCTCGCCAGTCATCCAGCCGTGGCGGTCATCGCCGCGTCGGGAGATGATGCCACGCACCAGGTCGTCACGCCGGAGGCGCTCACCAAAGCGCTGGCGGCCTGGGCGACCAACCTACTCGAGGAGGTCGAGGTCATCTCCCCCGGCGGGGCGGCGGTTGCCGTCCGCGAGGCGACACGGGAGCAACGCTACATCCTGCAACGGGCCGGCTTCTACGACCTCATCCCCTGGCGCGTCGCCTGGTGAGGCGGCGGGCACGCTCTACGTCGTCGCCACCCCGCTCGGCCATCTCGGCGACCTGACCACACGAGCCGCCGACACGCTCCGTCAGGTGAGCGTGGTCGCGGCAGAAGACACGCGCCGGGCCCGCAAGCTCCTGACGCATGTCGGCGCGCGCCCGCGTGTCATGAGCTACCACGCCCACTCACGGCCGACCGTGGCCAAGTCGGTGCTCGACCTCTTGGCCAAGGGCACCGACGTGGCGCTCATCACGGATGCCGGCACCCCCGCGATCAGCGACCCTGGAGCCGAATTGGCGGCGGCAGCGCGCGCCTTGGGGTTCCGAGTCACCCCCATTCCCGGCCCCTCGGCGGTCGCGGCCGTCTTGTCGGCTGCCGGCCTTCCAGCCGATCGCTACGTGTTCCTCGGTTTCCTGCCCCGGAGTGGACGCGGGCGCACGGACCTTCTGGAGCACGCAGCGCGGTCGCCGTGGACCGTCGTGATGTTCGAGGCGGCACCTCGGCTTGCTCGGCTCCTCAAAGATCTGGCGCGGACGGCAGAGCCCGATCGACGTGTCGTCGTGGCTCGGGAGGTGACGAAAGTTCACGAGGAGTTTCGGGACGGAACGGCGGCGGAGTTGGCGGGATACTACGGTGAGGCATCGGTGCGTGGCGAGGTTACGTTATTGATGTCCGGCCGCGGGCCAGCAGCGCTGCGGGATCGACCCGATCCGGCGGGCGATCCCACGGCGCGCGCCCGCGAACTGCTGGGTCGCGGCCTCTCGCGCCGCGATGTGGCCCGGACGTTGGCGGAGGAGTTTGCGTGGACGAGAAACGCCGCATACCGATTCGTCGCAGAGCTGTGAGCGCCGCCTTCGTCGGGGCGCTCAGCCTGGTGGCTGCGGCGGCCCCGGCGCAATCGTCGCAGATGACGATCGGGCGGCTGCACTACGAGGGCGGGGGCGACTGGTATGCGAATCCGTCGAGCCTTCCGAACCTCCTCGCGGCGATTCAGGAACGCACGGAGCTCTCCGTACGGTCCTCGGCGCGGGTGGTCCGGCTCACCGATACGTGGCTGTGGTCGCTTCCTTTCCTTTACATGACGGGACACGGCAACGTGCGGCTCAGTGATGCCGACGTGCGGACTCTCAGGCGGTTCCTCGAAGCTGGCGGGTTCCTTCTCGCCGATGACAACTACGGCATGGACGAATCGTTCCGTCGAGAGCTGGCCCGCGTCTTTCCCGATCGGGCACTGGTAGAGATTCCGTTCGACCACCCGATCTACGGCATCGTCTATCCATTCCCACAGGGTCTCCCCAAGGTGCACGAGCACGATGGACTGCCGGCGCAGGGCCTCGGGATCTTTCTTGGCGAGCGACTTGCTGTGTTCTACTCCTATCAGGCCGATCTAGGAGACGGTTGGGAAGATGCCGACGTGCATGCGGATCCCCCGGAAATCCGCGAGGCAGCTCTTCGCATGGGAGTGAATCTGTTCGCGTATGCCGTGAGCGCCGCTCGATGACCGAGACCCGACGTTGGCTCGACCGGGCGGCGGCGCCGCTCCGGGTGAGTGGATTGGCGACGCGGACGCTGGCAGCGTTGGCAGCGGCCCTTGCGGCCCTTGCCGCCGGCGTGTGGCTGGCTCGCCGGGGCGCATTCGCCTCAGTGCCGGCGGCCGCATTCGCGTGGTGGTTCGGCGCTGGGGTGGTGGCGGTGTGGGCGGCGCGGCGCGTACGTCGGCATCTCCCGCCCGGGACATCACGTCTCTTGGCCGCGTGGCTCGAAGGGAAAGGGCATTGGCGCCGGGGGAGCCTCTGGGCGGTGGCAGAGCGGCCGCAGCGCGGCGCGAGCGCGGCGCTGTTCGACGCAGCCGATGCCGCGGCCAGACAGCGTCTGGAGTCTGAGGCCCACGGGGCCGTCCGTTCACTGACGCGCACGAGCATCGGACAGGCGGCGATCGCCGGCACCGCGCTTCTCGCGATCGCGTTGGTTTTCCTTCTTCTTCAGCCCACCGCGGGGCGCGCCGCTGATCTCTGGCGGCCCGTTGCCCTGATGTTCAAGGCCCGAGCCCCGATCCGAATCACGGCCGAGCGTGCTCAGGTGCGGGTCGGCGAAACGGCCCGGTTCGCGATCGAGGCAGCGGGAGCCCAGCGAGTTCTGTTGTGGACGCGGCGCCCAGGCGAGGCGTGGCGCGAGACGGTCGTGCCATTGGACTCGTCGGGGCGCGGAGCGTTCGAGTCGCCCCCCCTGGCGGCGGATCTCCTCGCCCATGTGACAGCCGGCACGCGGCGCTCGGACACGGTGCGCGTCGCCGTTCGCCACACGCTGTTCGTGACGCGGCTCGAGATCACGGCCCGGTTTCCGGCGCATGTCGGCCGCGCGTCGGAGCCCGTGCTCCCGGGCCCGGACACGATGTGGGTTCCCGCTGGAACGGTCATCGAAGTCGAGGGAGAGGTACCTGGGGCCACGCTCGGCGCCGCGAGGTGGGAAGCCCGGGGCGCGCGGGGGCTGGCCACGCTCGAGGTGAGCGGGACGCGTTTCTCCGGCCGGTTCGCTCCGCGCCGCACTGCTCGATGGGAACTCGCGGTCGAAGCCGACGACGGACGGCAGCTGGAGGACGCGGCCCCCGCCCTCACGCTTGGGATCGTGCCGGATAGGGCGCCCGACGTTCGTATCGTCGCTCCGGCATCGGAAGCGGCGCTCCCCGTCACATTGCGGCAGCCGCTCGTAGCGGAGGCGGCCGACGACTATGGCCTGTCCCGTGCGGTCGCCGTGCTCCGACGGGTGAGCCGACTCGGAATCTCCAACGAGCCGTGGGCCGTCGAGCTCGCTGCCGGGCCTGGTGGTGGCGAGCGCGCGGTCGTTGCAGCGAGTCTCGACCTCACTGGGCGTGGTTTGCTTCCGGGCGACACCGTGCGTCTTCGAGTTCGGGTAGCTGACAACGCTCCGGTTCCGCAGTGGGGCGAGAGTGAGGAGATCGTGCTTCGCCTGCCGACGCTGGCGGAGCTGCGTGATGCGACTAGGCGCGACGCGCGCGCGATCGCCGATGCCGCGGATTCGGTCGCGGCTCGGCAGCGCGAGCTGACCCAGGAGACGGAGGCGCTCGCCGCGGAACGGCAGCGAGCTGAGCAAGGGACAACACCGCGCGACGTCACCGAGCGCGGGCGCGACGCGCTCGATTTCGAGCGTGCGGAGCGGGCCCA
>JBDHCY010000112.1:0-11067 GCA_039591795.1 Gemmatimonadota bacterium
GCCGTCGAACAGCCGTTCGACCACGGCGAGCACCTCGGCCGCGTCGTCCTGTGCGGCGAGTGTCGGCACGAAGGTGACGAAGAAACACATGGCGATCACGACGGTTCGCATCTTGTCCGGCTCCAGAAGGTTGCGATGAGTGGCGCGCGCTACCGGGCCCGCCAAATATGCCAGCGGTCCACGACTTCGTCGCCGCGCACGACGTGATACTCGTCGAAGCAGGCCGCGGTGAGGCACGAATGATTCGGGAGTATGCGCACCGCGGTGCCGACCGGCAGCGGAGCCGTCACGATGCCGTGCTCCTGGGTCACCGTGACGACCCTGGCGTCGGGCCGGAGTGTCCGGGCGGTGTAGTCCTTGAAGATCTCGCCCATCGTCGGGCGCGGCGCGTCCGCGGGGCCTGTGTCTTTGGAGAGAGCAAGCGCACCGGCGTCGACCACGGCGTGGTTGCTCCCGGGCTGTGACGAGATGACGCTGGCGAGGACGGTCAGTGCGCAGTCGTGCAGGCTGCAGCTGCCGAGCACGACTTGAGAGTAGTCGTAGAAAGCGTAGTTGCCGGGCCGCGCCTCGGTCACCCCGTCGAGCCGTTCTACCACGGCCATCGCCGGCGTGGAGCCGACACTCACTCCCTCGACTGGAATCCCGTCGGCGCGGAGCCGGTCCGCCAGCTCCACCATCAGCCGGCGCTCCTCTTCAGCGACCGCGGTGATCTCATCGCGAGAGCGACCCTGGTAGGCGTGCCCCGAATGAGTCAGCAGCCCGTCGAAGGCGAGGCGCTGTGCATGCGCGAGCCGGTGCGCCAGCTCGACGGCCTCCGCGGAGTGCGGATCGACGCCGCAGCGATGATAACCGGAGTCGACCTTGAGCCAAACGTGGAACGGGTGCTCTCTCCGATCGAGGGCGTCGATCGCCTCGCGTGAGTCCACGACGAGGCGGAGCCGCAGCTGCGTCGCCAGCTCGCACGCCTCGTCGAGTCGCGCGAGCGAGACTGGCATCGCCCAGGTGATGTCGTCGAAGCCATGTCGTGCGAAGACCTGCGCCTCGGCGAGCGTCGAGACGGTAATCCCCCGCGCTCCCCCATCGCGCTGGAGGCGGGCGACTTCTACGCACTTGTGCGTCTTCACATGCGGTCTGAGCGCCACGCCCAGCGCCCCGACATGGTCGGCCATACGCCGGAGATTCGCCTCGAGCACATCGAGGTCGAGCAGCAGAGCCGGCGTGGGAAGCTGGGTGATCGTCGTCATCGGCCACCGGTGCCGCGAGCCCCTTCAATCTCCCGCACGATCCGGTCGGCCCCATAGAGATCCCGCAGCGCTTCCAAGATCCCCGCAGAATGCACCGACACTGCCCGCGCAGCTTCCGTCGTATAGATGAAGTCCCCTGGCAGGCTCTCGATGTTGCCATCGAAGATGAGACCGACGATCGCTCCGTCGCGGTCGATCAGCGGGCTACCGGAGTTGCCGCCGATGATGTCATTCGTCGAGACCAGGTTGAGCGGCGCGTCGAGATCGAACGCGCCCGGCCGGGTGAGCCAGCGCTCCGGGAGGACCCATTCCTCGCGATCGGGCTGTCCAAAATGACGGTCATACATGCCGAAAAACGTTGTGAACGCAGGGGCCCTCGTCCCGTTGTACTCGTATCCCGCCACGACCCCGTCGGCGAGTCGCAGCGTGAACGTCGCGTCCGGCGGAATGGCCGCCCCGTACACGTCGAAGAGTGCCCGTGCGAGCTGGGCGGTTCGCGCTTCCTCCTGCGCCAGCAGCTGCTGATAGTCGCGGCTGGCCCGCTGGAGTCGCGGCAGCGCCTGCCGCATGAGAACGATGGCCGGGTCGGCGCTCGTTGCGATCGACGCGGGCTCTGCAAGGAGTCCGGACCGCCCGGCAGAGTCGTCGACCGCTGACGTCTGGAGAAGGGTGGCGGCGGCCTCCAACGGTTCCTGCCCACCCAACGCAGCCCGCACGAAGGGGTCGTCATCCCCCAAGAGCAGCCGCGCGTCAGCTAGCTGCGCTGCGAGAATCGCTTGCTCCAGCTCGGGATCGACCACGAGCGCCTCGAGCTCGGCGCGAAAATCGGCGAGCACGTCATCGGGCACCCGGCCAGATGCCGCCGCCGGGCCAAACTGTACGAGCTGGGCGGCGGCGAGCAGTGTGACCGAGCGGACAAAACCACCCTGATTCAGGCCGTTCAGCTCGGGGCTGATGCGCCCGAGGCGTCGGCGAAGATCGGCGATCTCATCCCACAGGCGTCCGTACCTGGCCTCCAAGCCGCTGTCCCCTGCCACGGCGGCTTGGAAGTCACGCTCGAATGCCACCTTCCTCCCCATCAGCGAGGGATTCCGGAGTCCCGCCAGCTCGCCCTCGAATGCCTTGAGCGAGTTTCTCAAGCTGAAATAGTCGTTGATGAGCTCCTGCCGCGTTTCCGGGCGCCGGTCCATGTGGGCCGCGAGGACCTCGGCACGCGACTCGAGTAGACGGATGGTGAAGGGGTAGTCGAGATCGCGCTTGTACTCGAGCTGCGCGACCGTGTTCAGCCGCGAGGTCGACCCCGGATTCCCCACCACGAAGACCGGATCGCCCTCCTCCGCCCCAGCTTCACTCCAAGGGAACCAATAATCGGTGGAAAGGGGACGACCGTCCTCCCCGTACACCCTGAAAAACGAGACATCGAAGGAGTACCGCGGGTACGTGAAGTTGTCTGGGTCTCCGCCGAAATAGCCGATTGCGCCCTCCGGGGCGAATACGAGCCGCACGTCGTCGTACCGCTGGTAGCAGTACGCTGAATACCGGCCGCCGTAGTAGAGCGAGGTGACTTCGCACGAGAGGCCCAGGTCACCGCCGAGCCGTTCGCCGATGGCCGCTGCTGCGCTGTCGCGCGCGGCGACCTGGGCCGCACCGGCCATCGGTGACGTGCCCACGACCTCGGCTGTGACGTCGTGGATCTCCACGAGCTGATCCACGTAGAGGTCGGGCACGGAGCGCTCGTCCTCCGGCGCGGCCGCCAAGAACCCGTCCGTGAGGAGGTCCTCGCCGGGCAGCGACACCGCCGTGGCGCTCTCGCGGGCGCAGTGGTGGTTCGTCATGACGAGGCCCGCGGGCGACACGAACGAGGCGGTGCAGTTTGGCAGCCGGAGCGTCGCGAGTCGGGCGTGCGAGAGCCACTCCTCCGACGGGCGGAACCCATACTCCGCCTCGAAGTACTCGAGCGGTGGGTTCTCGAAGGTCCACATCTTCCCGGTGTCGAATCGCCCAGGACGCACGGTGTCTGGCACCGCAGTGGGCGTCACCAGCGGAACGGGGTCCGGGGGTGGTGGCTGAGGAGACGGCTGCCTCGGC
This sequence comes from Gemmatimonadota bacterium, assembly GCA_039591795.1. Taxonomy (GTDB): domain Bacteria; phylum Gemmatimonadota; class Gemmatimonadetes; order Gemmatimonadales; family GWC2-71-9; genus JBDHCY01. The sequence continues at coordinate 3,333 of JBDHCY010000112.1, forward strand.
GTCGGAGCCGGTGGCGGCGCGGCGGGGCTAGAGGCCCCGCCGCAGGCAGCCAGGGCGAGGACCCCGACCGCCAGAACGGAACGAAAACGAACCAACAGATTCAACGACATTTGATCACACGCTCCGTGTTGATAGCTAGTACGTTGTGCAACGGCAAGTTACAGATGTCCTCTCATGTGGATTCGAGCAGCTACGCACGTGTCGTCCACACCGCTCCCCTCCTATCGAACCAGATGGAACCGCTCCTGTCGCCTGAGGATCCATCGCATTCTCCCATCGGGCGTGACCTCCGCCTCCTCCTCCATCGCCATTCGAACCCGCTGACCGTCCCACTCCGGCACCGGCATCGTTGCTTGCAGTTCGATGGAGTGCCACGTTCCGGCTCGCAGCGGCACGTCCCCGCGGCCCGGCACTCCCTCCTGTCGGTCCCACAGCCCGATGAGGGGGCCTGCGCCGTGGCCGTGATCCCCGATTGGGTGGGTATACACCGTGCCGTCGATCCCGGCCTCTCGCATCCGTTCCAGCGTCCTCGAGAGGATCGTGTTCCCACTCAGCCCAGGTCGCATTTCCTCGAGGAGGAGGTCCTGGAGCCGCTGGGCGTGCCCCAGCGCCCGAACCAGCCCAGCGGGCGCATCCGTTTCTCCCGCGGGCAGAACATAGCCCATGTGTTGGGTATCGGTGTTCAGGCCCAAGGCGGTGATCCCGAAGTCGCAGTGCAGAACGTCGCCGCGCAGGATGACGGGGGCGACGGAATCGGCCATGTTCACTCCATGCCGCTGGACGTCGACTGACGGCTGGAACCAGGTCCCGAGGCCCAGATCGCTGACGCGCTGCCGAAACCACCACACGACGTCTTGGGTGGTGGTCTCGCCGGGCTTGATCACGCGGTTGGAGAACGCCGTCGCGATGATCTCGTGCACGAGCTCTTCCATCCGACGGTAGGTCGGGCCCATTCCCGGCACCCGGAGCGCCAGGTAGTCGATGCCAAGTCGCTCGACGCGCACGATCCGGCGAGCGTAGTCGGGCCCGAGCGTCTCGCGGAGCTGCTCCCACTCGCCGGCGCTGAGCCCGTCCGCGAAGTTGTGATCATGCGAGATATTGACCGCAATGCGGCGTGGATCCCGCTCTTGGACGACCTGTCCGAGGAGCTGCCATTGTTCCCTGCCCCAGAGCTCCCGTTGTCGTCCATCGGGGGCGAGCTCCTCGCCCCGTAGAGCGGTATACAGACCGCCTTGCGACGTGCCTCCCAGGGCCAGCCGCTCGACGCCCTCCTCGCCCCCGCGGTCGAAGAAGACGTAGATCGTGCGCCGCCGGGCCGCGAAGGTCGTGGCTGAGACCAGCGCGCGAAAGATGGGATCCTCGTTGTACTCGCGCATGGGAACGACCCACATGTCGACGCCGTGCTCGCGCATGAGCTCCGGGAGCACCGTCGTGAGACGTGCCTCCAGCCAGGCTTGGCGCAGCTCGGCCTGCTCCCGCAGCGTGCCGAACGGGCGTTCCGGACCCCTGGAAGTCTGCGCGGCGAGACGTGCGGGCCCCGAACCGACAACGGCAGCAAGCAAGAGGACGACAAGCGCGCGAGCGACGTATCTCATGGGGGAATCCCTCCGTGCGCGTTGTGGCCAGGGCGCCGGAAAGTGTAGAGCCGGGCGGTCCCCGCCGCCACTGACATCAATATGGGCGCCGGCGCTTCTTCCAATTGCTCCGTTTGGCGCCCGAGCGTCAGGGCACCTTTTTGAAGACCGACCCGGCACGCTCGAGGGCGTCTCGGTTCCCCACGAGCACGGCCGTGTCGCCGGCCTGAAAGCGAAACGACGGATCGGGCGTGTAATGCGCGACGCCGTCTCGCACGACGGCGATGACGACGGCACCGGTGGACTGCCGAAGGTCGAGGGTCGTCGGGCTCTCACCCACGGCTCGGCTCTGTGCCTCCACCTCGACGAGATCGAGCACCGTGTGAATCCGAAGGTGTTTGAGCGCATCCAGACGGAGGTCGGGTCGGGCGAGACCGCGGAGCAGCTCATAGTGCTCGCCTCGGGCGAGCTCGACTTCCCGGGCGATCGTGTTGGTGGGGATCTCGTAGTGCCGTAGGACCCGCGAAAAGAGCTCCAGCGCGGCCTCGTATTCCTCGACGATGACGTCGGTCGCCCCGCGCCGATGCAACTCGGCCACCGACTTCACGAATCGCGTACGGACCACGATCCGCGCGTCGCTGTTCGCTTGACGCGCGACCCAGACCCCCCGGCCCTCGTCAGCCGGGGACGAGATGCTGAACACGACCACCCTGGCTCGGGCGATCCCGGCGTGCTCGAGCACCTCCCTGCGCGTCCCGTCGCCGAAGAAGACAGGCTCTCGCGTGCGTCGGGCCACACGGACCGCCTGTCCGTTCTGTTCGAGCACCACGTACGGGATGCCCGCCGCTCGCAGCGCACGGGTGAGATGCTGCCCAGCGAGCCCGTAACCCACGATGATGGCATGTCCGTCGAGGGCGGCCATTGTGCGATACTCGCGGGTCGAGAGATCCAGTGTATCGTGGCCGCGAAGCCGAGCCGATGCCGCGGCGACGGCTGGCCCGGCTGCGATGAGAAAAGGCGTCACGAACATCGTGAGCACGGAAGTCGCGAGAAAGAGCTGGAAGGCACTCGCGTCCAGAAGCCCTGCCGTGGCGCCCACGCCGGCAAGCACGAACGAGAACTCGCCGACCTGGGCCAGGGCGATCCCCGTCCGGAGCGAGACCTGGAGCGAGCGCCGGAGCATCCGCACGGCGGCCGCGGCAGTGCCGGTCTTGATGAACAGGACGGCCACCGCTGCGACGAACACGTCGGCCGGCCGTTCCAACACGTATCCGACGTCGAGAAGCATCCCGATCGAGATGAAGAAAATGCCGGTGAATACGTCTCGAAATGGCAGCACATCGGAGAGAGCCTGGAGCCCGTACTCCGACTCGGAGATCACGAGACCGGCGAGGAAGGCGCCGAGCGCGAGAGACAGGCCAACGCTCGCGGCCAACAGGGTCGATGCGAGCCCGAACAAAACGATGGCAAGCGTCAGGATCTCGCGGTTGCCATGCCCGATGGCTCGGTCGAGCACCCACGGGACGACCACCCGTCCGGCGCCCACGAGGGCGGCCACCGCCAGGAGCCCGATGCCGACGTCGGCAAGAGTCTCGATCGAGAGCCCGGCGCCCGCCTCGGCGAGCACGGGCACGAGGAGCATGAGCGGGACGACACACAGATCCTGGAACAAGAGGATGGCCACGACGACCCGCCCGTGCGGGGTATCGAGCTCCTGCCGGTCGGCGTAAACCTTGAGCACGATCGCCGTGGACGAGAGCGCCATGAGCGCGCCGATAAACACAGCGCGATTCCACGGGATGCCCAGGGCGGTGGCCGCAGCTGCCGCCACGACGAGGGTGAGGCCGACCTGCACCCCTCCGCCCTGCACCACCGTCCGTCCGAGCCGCACGATCCTCGAAAGCGAGAGCTCCAGGCCGATCGTGAAGAGCAGCAAGACCACACCGAGCTCGGCCAGCCCGCCCACTGACTCCGGGTCACTCACGAGTCCGAGCCCATGTGGGCCAATGACCACGCCCGTGACGAGGTATCCCACGATGAACGGGATGCGGAAGCGGCGGGCTAGGAGCACCGCCGGAATCGCGGCTGCAACGAGGAGGACGAGGTCGCGAAGGACTAACGGAACGTGTGGCATCGCGTTGGGGAGGTTAGCTATTGCTCGCCGCGACGCCAGGCCCCGGCGACCGGCGTTACGGCCGGTTCACGAAGAAGGCGCGCTGAGCTGTGGCACGCTCGCGCGTCCGTCGATCCTGCACGGCAATGCGAATCAGGTGGAGCCCGACGGCGTCCGTCGGGAGGTCGATCGACAGGCCCATTGCGAGCGGACCGTCGCCGATGAGAATCGGAGCCCCATACCGAATGTCGAGCGATCGGGGCGCTTGCTCCATCGCGCGGGCCACATCGGGGATCTCACTGACCGCGACCTTGCCGCGTCCTAGATCGAGCACTTCCACCGAGACCTCGAACCGATCCGAGTCGACGGAGTCGGCTGGAACGCCGTAGACCTCCCAGTAGAGATGGACGGTTTCAGTGACGGCAACCGAGAGGCGTCCGAGGGCGGACGGGCGGGGCGGTCCCGCGACGCGCATGGCCCCGCTTACTCGCCGCTCCGCCGAGAGCACGATGTCCGAAAGCGCCATCGCCTCTTCGGGTTCCTCAACCGTGAGGACGTATCGCGCTCGCGCCGCCTGGCGACACGCCGGGTCGAGATGCTCCACCGAGTACACGTAGACGCCGGGCTCGAGCCTCACGCGATAGACGTAGCGACGGGGGGCCCCGGGCGGCACGCTGTCCACCGCCCGACGCACGAGGCCGAGCCGGTCGTCGAGCAAGAAGAAGCCCATCACGGGAGGCGGCCCCTCGCCAGCCAATTGCTGCGCCTTGAGCGCGATCGTCTCAATCGTGTGGCACTGAGCGCTCGGGCGTGTCGCGTAGAACTCGACGAGCGGCTGGCCGTCGCGGAGGTATCGCACGACCTGGTGCTCCAACGGCACGAGGTCGTCGAAGTGCCTGTCCACATAGCCGGACGGCCCCGTGATGGCCGATCGGTCCCGCGCAGCGAGCCCGAGGTCGAGGGGGACGACGTCCGACCCCGTCCGCCGAACGAGCGTCTCGACCATCCGTGGGTCGAGCGAGGCGATCATGGGCATGCGGCTGCGCGAGGGCTGCGTGGCCGAGTACCGCGCGATACCGGCCGGAAGTCCGTGCCGCACGAGCAACGATGAGTCCGTTTCCACCGAGAGCATCCAGCCGACGAGGGGAAGCGTCCGAGCGATCGGACCCGACGCCAGCACGCGAGCACGATGGACGATTTGTCGTTCGTTGACCGGCTCGAGATACAGCGGCCACCCCACTCGCCAGATGATCGCAGGGTCGAGCCCTGGCAGAGTCCCGAGCGCCTCGATGCGTGCGTCCAGCCTGGCGAACCACCCGGGATGCTCTGTCATGAGCGTGTGCGCCGCATCGAGGTCCCCAGCGAAGGCGGCGAGCGCGGCCCGGTAGGCGTGGCCGACGGGAGCGGGAACTTCCGTGTCACCGATGCGGTCCGACGCCTGTTGCTGGGTCGCGCTGTCACCGAACATCACCTCGAGCGCGAACAGTTGGGTCGCGGCGAGCTCCGGGAACGGCCAGGGCGCTCCGAGGGCCCGATCGAGATGCTGGGACGCGGCCGCATGGTGCCTCACCAGGGCCGTATCGGATTCCAGGATCCGGCGCAGGCCGGACGAGAGGGACTGAGCTCGGGTGCTCCAACCCATCCCGGTGCGGGTCGCCTGCTGCACGCACACCTCGAGGCGCGACCTCCCGCAGCCCCTGGGCCTTTGTCGTCTCGGAATGGCCTCCGCGAAGTGACGGTCGAGCAATCCGAGCTCGTGCTGGGCCAACGCCCAGGCCCTTCCGCCGCCGAGCAGCGAGGTTGAGCCCGCGGAGTCGAGTCCGGCACCGAGCAGGGCCAGCGCGACCGGAGAAGCGTCACGACGTTGGTGGGTGAGGTAGACGAGAGCGAGCACCCGAGCGGCAGCGCTCACGTCGAGTCGATTCTCGCGCCTCCAGTTGTCTTCGGTGCTGCGAAAACGCTCACGGGCGTCCGTCCACCGATCACTCCGACCGATCCACTCGAGGAGAAGAGCCGCAGTGACCTCGGGCTCGTCGCGCGCTCCTGCCGCGAGGGCGTCCAGCACTTCAATAGCCGGCGCGGTGTCGCTAGCGGAGAGCAGGCTCTGCGCCAGCGCGAGTTGCGCGGGTTGCTGCACCGCGAGCAACGCGAGGACGCAGGTAGCCGCTGCCACCATCATCAAGCTGACCGGTCCAGGTCCTCGATATCAGCGGTCGAGCTCACCTCGATAGCGCTCCGGGGGCTGGCTAGCGTCGCAAGGAAGGTGACATGTGCTACCAGACCGCGCAACGATACACGAGGTCAGTCGCTCGCCCGCGCCGTGCGCCTCGATACGACCGTCGGACTGCAGCACGAGCAGCCTGCGCGTGTTCGCAGGAGCACTGTGCGACTCGCCTCTGCCGAGATCCGCCGCAGCCGTGGTGCCGAGTGGACGTCCGGTCTATACTCTGCGCCAACGTGTCCTACCATGCCCTGGAGTGACGAATGCCTTGGATCGATCAGGTGGGAGTGGGCGAGGCGACGGGCCTCCTCAAGGCCGAGTACGACAAGGCGATTCGGCGCGCGGGCCGGGTGTGGAAGATCGTGCAGATCATGAGTCTCAATCCCCGGGTACTCAAGGCGAGCATGGAGCAGTACCTCGCCATCATGTACGGCTCCTCGCCGCTGAGTCGGATGCAACGCGAGCTGCTCGGAACGGTCGTGTCGGCGGAGCTCGACTGCCACTATTGAACGCAGGCGCATGCACACGACCTCCGGGCAGAGGTCGCCGAGGTATTTGCTGATGAGGACGAGGCCGACGCGTTCGTGCACGCGTTGGTTCGCGACTGGCGAGCGGCACCGCTCGGTGAGGTCGATCAGGCGCTTTGCGAGCTCGCCGCGAAACTGACCCGCTACGCGGGGCCCACGACGCCGGAAGATCTCCGTCCGCTGCGAGCTCTGGGCGTCGGCGACCGGGCGATCCACGACGCGATCCAAGTGATCGCCTACTTCAACTACATCACGAGAATCGCGGACGGGTTGGGGGTCGAGCCGGAGGAGTTCATCCAGCCGTGGGGGACGCCATAGTCTCTTGCAACACGGCATCTTCAACGTAGGACGTGTGGGAGGCGTACGTTAGGGTGACACAACGCGCCGGCTTTGCCGGCCGCGACCCGCATGACCAAACACACGGATAGGCCCAACACGACATGATGATCTCCAGGCGCGGTGAAACTGAAAGGGTGGCTCTGAGGCTCGCGACGCTGCTCGTGGGCGCTGGGGCAATCGGCTGCGGTGAGGAGCCGCAGGCGGCACGCCCGCGCATGGCCCCGGTCACGCGGCAGGACATCGTCGTCTCGGCGAGCGCGGCCGGCGCCGTCGAGCCGGTCAAGACCGTGGAGGTCAAGTCCAAGGCCTCGGGTGAGATCGTGGAGGTCTTGATCGAAGAGGGCGATGAAGTGCGCCAGGGCCAGCTCCTGGTCCGGGTCGATCCGCGCATTCCGATGAACGCGGTGGTGCAGGCGGAGGCCGACTCCGTTGTCGCACACGCCGAGCTCGACAACGCGGAGGCGCAGCTGGCCCGTTCCGAGACGCTCCACGCCTCGGCGGCTATCACCGATCTCGAGTACGAGAGCGCGAGGCTCGCCCGCGCGAGTGCCTACGCGGCGCTCGTGCGCGCCCGCCGAGCGCTGGAGGATGCCAAGATCGCCTTCGAAGACACGGAGGTTCGGGCTCCTGCCAAAGGCATCGTCCTCGGGCGCAACGTCGAGGTCGGGACGGTGATTGCCTCGGCGAGTCGGGACGTGAGCGGCGGCGCCGTGCTCCTTCGGATGGCGACCCTCGACACCGTCCAGGTGCGCGCCTTGGTGGACGAGACCGACATCGGCATGGTCGCGCCGGGGCTCGGCGTCACCATCTCGGTCGCGGCGTACCCGAACCGACCCTTCCGCGGTCACGTCCTCCGGATTGGTGCCGAAGCACTCGTGCAGCAGAACGTGACCATGTTCCCGGTCCTCATTCGAATCGGGAACGGGGAGCGCCTTCTCCGCCCGGGCATGAACGCCGAAGT
>JBDHCY010000113.1:0-11064 GCA_039591795.1 Gemmatimonadota bacterium
CCGAGTCCGCGGCGGAACCACTACCGTAAACGCGCGCGCACCTCGGTGAACAACTCGATGATGCGCGGCACGTGCTGCGCGCCACCGTACCCCTGGAGCAGACGCGCTTCGGCCGCGTCGATGGCAGCGCCGAGGTCGGCGATCGCACGAGCCCGCGCCGCAGGATCGGTACTGCCGACCGAGCCGAGCCACACCGGACTCGTGTGGGCGAAGGCGTAGCTGTCCATCGCCGGCCAGCCCGCTGTCCCCCCGACTGCGCGTGCCGCGATCCACCCACCCTGGGGGACGTCCACCCGTCCGGAGTACGTGCGGCGCCCGGCTTCGTGGACGCCGTCGTCCGTGACGACCACCTCGCCGTTGACGATCAGCTCGATGCGCTCGACCGGCACTGCGGACGCCAACTGAACCTCGTACTGCACGCTTCGTCCGCCGGCGATCGCATCCCCGGGCATGGCGCCGTCGACCGTGAGCTCGAGCATCGGGCCCGTGGTCACGAACGATCGGCCCTCACGCATGCCGCGCCAGTAGGCATCGAAGCTCGTTGCACCGCCGGTATACACGTACTGCCGCGTGGTCCCGATCGCCATCGTCCGGTAGAAGTCGTTCATCACGTCGGTACCCGCCTCGAGCGCGATGGGGACGCCGAGGTTCAGGAAGCGGTACCACACTTCGGCAGTGCCGATTTCATCGGTCCAGAGGCAGGCAACCTCGAGCCAGTCCATGTTCCCGAGCACGCCGTCCACCGGGAGCAGGACCGGGAGGCTCCCGACATTCTCCGCGCCGAACGGGTCGGGTCCCGATGGATGGACGTACCCCGCGAGGCCACCCTCCGCGTGGGCGTGTGCGAGCGCCTCCGCGTTCGGACGGTCGTCGCCGCCGTGCACCTGGTAGCCGGGCCCCCAGACCCACGGCCAGAAGAGCGTCTTCGTATTCAGCAGCCCGAGGTGTCCGAGGAAGTGCGATCGGACCTCCTGACCGAAGCGAACGAGCGGCGGTGACCCGCCACGCTCCCACCCGAACATCGTCTGGTACTCGAACCGATTATGAAGATTCGCGACGAGTGGCGTCGCCACATCGAGGTTTTCTCCCGCCATCATGGGGAGGAGATCGTCGGGCTCCAGCGTGTACACCCCCCCGTAGTTCAGATGGAAATGGTGATCGCCCGAGAGGTAGCCCGCCGCGCGCGCATTCCAGACGTCGTCCAGTTGGATGGTGACCTCTTCGACCACTCCGGCGCGAATCGCCACGCTCGCTCGTTCCTCGGGCGTCGTGAGCCCTCGAACCGCGCTCACCGTCACCTGGCCCGTCGGCACCGTGAGCTCGACCGCACCGGGACTGTAGAAGAAAATCCGACCGTCTTGGAGACCGAACGTCGCCTGTCCGACGTCGGGGATCAGCGGATGCGTGTTGGCGTCAACGATGGCGAGGCGCGCCGCGACCTGCTCGCCCCCCATGGTCGTCCGGACCCGCAACCTGCCCGTCGGTGCGCCCCAGTCCCACGCGAGCACGGGCACTTCCTCGGGTGCGCCACCGGCGGCCCGAATCCGGTGGAGGCGCATCACCTCGCGCGCGTCGGCTTCCGTGAACCAGATCCAGCTCCCGGTGGGATCCCACGCCGGCGCGAGCGGCAGTCTCCGGACACCGGTCGTGAGCACGACCACCGTTGACGGATCGTCGATCGCCACCATGCGAAGCTCGTATCCGTCTTGGGTCGCCCAGTTGTAGGCGACCGTACGGCCGTCCGGGCGTACTGCGGGACGCATCTGGGACACGATGCGCTCACTGGCCAGCTCCGTCTCTCCACCTGATTCTCGATCGCGTGCCACCACCCGGTCACCGCCGCCTTTGTGCAGGTACACCAGCCAACGGCCATCCGCGCTCACGGTGGGTTTCAGCTCGATCCCCACGCGCTCCGAGATGCGGGTGCGCTCGCCACTCTCGAAGTCGAGTCGCCACAGGTCGAACTGTCCGGCGGACGCCGAGGCGAAGATCAGCGCATCGTCATCCGCCGTGAAGACCGGGTCCAGCTCCATTGCCGGCGAATCGACGATCTGCTCTGTACCGCTTCCGAGATCGTGCACGACGATCCACGTGTCGCGCGTGTCGTCGCGCACGTAGGCCAGGCGGCGCCCATCGGAGGACCACGTTGGCCGGAAGTCCATCGCCCCCCCGTTCGTGAGGCGCGTGGCGGTGCCCGTACGCAGATCGAGTAGCCAGATCCACCCGCGGGCGCTGAAGGCCACACGTGTTCCGTCTGGGGAGGGGGCGGGATCGGTGGGCCCCTGGTTCAGCGTCGGAAGCTCGTATCCCTCCAGGTAGACGTGGTGGCGATACCCCAAGACCTTCGCATAGCGGTTGGTCCACTGCGCATGAAGGGGGCACGCCGCGATGACGACCGATGATACGAGGATCAGGACGCGCATGGAAAATCCAGGTTGGTGCGGAGCCAACGATGACAGTCGGCCCACCTGATGTCCAGGAGGCCCGCCTCGGGAACCGGTGGCGAGGCCGAGTCCTGTTCGAGCGTTCGCAGCACGCTCTGGCGCTTCGGCTCTTCCAGCCGCATCTTCGAGAGGATTCCTCAGCAGGAGCGCGCCCGTCGATGGGCGACCCCGACCGCCTCACGTCAGCACACACTGCGCGCCCCACGCGGCCACCTTTGCCGATGCGGCGTGGCCTGACACAGTTCTCGAAAGGCCTCCTGGCCGTTTCCGGGTTCCTCTTCGTCGCGTGCGGCGAGGAGCGACCCGCCGGGCCAACCGTGGCCGGTGGGAGTCCCCTTTTGTTCACCTCGGGCCAAGACGGCAACATCGACGTTCTCGTCATGGACCCCGATGGCGGCGCTGCGAGGCACGTGACAAGGCATCCCGCGATCGATCAGGCCGCCGATTGGCACCCCGATGGATTCGGTTCCAAGATCGCCTTCATGTCCAACCGCGACGGTGACTACGAAGTCTTCGTCATGTTCGTGACGGGACGAGGTTTGCAGCAACTCACCGACAACAGCCGCCGTGACGGCTTTCCCCGGTGGTCGCCGGACGGCTCGCAGATTCTCTTTACGTCCGACCGAGATGGCAATCTCGAGCTGTACACCATGCGCGAGGACGGCACGGAGCCGACCCGGCTCACCTGGAACGTCGGGGAGGACATCGGGGGCGCCTGGTCGCCCGACGGTTCGGCGATCGCGTTCGTCTCGGAGCGCGATGGGGGGCGCGAGATCTACCTGATGGAGGCCGATGGGACGGGTGTCGTCCGGCTCACACACAACGACGTGTTCGAAGGGAGCCGGGTGGCATGGTCCCGCGACGGTTCCACGATTGCCTTCCACGCCTATCGCGATGGCGACGCCGACATCTATGTGATCAGGGCCGATGGCACGAGCGAGAGACAGCTCACGCACAATTCGGCGCGGGATCGCTATCCCATGTGGGCACCGGACGGACGACGAATCGGGTTTACGAGCGACCGCGATGGCGACCACGAGATCTACCTCATGCACGTGGACGGCACGGAGCTCGTGCGCCTCACCAACAGCTCGGGGCCGGACATCCTCGACTCCTGGAATCGCTGAGCGCCGAGACTGCCACCGCCCATTCTGAGGCTTCGCCTCGCACCGGTGGCGCCGAGTATCTTGAAATGACGAAGCCCATCAGCTCCAACAGGAGTGATTCGTGCGATTCCGTGTGACGGTGGTTCTGTCGCTGCTCTTGTGTGCCACATCCCTACTCAATGCCCACGACCTCTTCATCAAGCTGGAAAGCTACTTCCTCACGCCCCACACGTCCGTGAGCGTTCCCATACTGAACGGAAGTTTCGTCTCGAGCGAAAACGCCATCATGCGTGATCGGGTCGTCGACATCAGCCTCGTGTCGGCAGCCGGCCGTACGCGCATCGACACGACCGCATGGACCGGCGATACCTCACATTCCGACACGACCTACCTCGCGATCGAAACAGGCGATCCGGGCACGTACGTCGTCGGTGCCTCGACGAAACCACGCGACTTCGGACTCGCTGCGGCCGATTTCAACGAGTACCTCGAGCATGACGGGATTCCGGATATCCTGGAGGCACGTCGGCGCGATGGTGAACTAGGCAGGGACGTGTCGGAGCGGTACGCGAAACACGTGAAGGCGCTGCTTCAAGTTGGTGACGTGAAGGATGAAGCGTATCGAGCCCGGCTGGGCTACCCGGCCGAGATCGTGCCGCTGGCCAACCCATACCGCCTGGCCGCGGGCGACGAGTACTCGTTCCTCTGCCTGGTGGATGGGCAGCCAGTGGAGAACCAACTCGTCATCCTCGGTGGCGAACAGGGTGGCAGCTTGGTCGATGAAGTGCGCAAGAGAACGGATTACAGGGGGGTGGTCACGTTTGTCATCGGCTCGGCTGGAAGGTGGTACATCGAATTCATCAACATGGCGCCGTTTGCCGGTGCGGACGTCGACTACGAGTCCAAGTGGGCCACGCTCGCGTTCGAGGTACGCTGAGGGAGCACCAAGATCTCGTCATACGCGTTTCACCGTCCCTTTAACCTCAGTAGTGACGTGTAGATAGTCGGCCTCCGATGGGTTGTGATTCGCTCCACGACGAAGGGGGGAGCGGATGGACCGAGGGGCGGCTTCGAGGGGTACTTCCCCGGGGAGGTCATCCCTCGCCCTCATGGGGTGCACATGAAACCGCAACGCATCATCTCGAGCATTGGGCTGTTGGCCCTGGTCGTCTGGAGTGCTCCTTCGTTGGCGCAGGAAGAAGACCGCCGCCATGGCTTCTGGATAAGCGGCGGCATCGGCGGTGGAGTCAACACGGCCAGCGTGTCCGACACGGAGCACCGCGGCGGTCTCGCCGGCTTCATTCGCGCCGGCGGCGCACCGAGCGGCCACGTGGTGATTGGGACTGAGCTCGTCGGCTGGATCACCGAACGCGACAGCGTTACCACCAGCCGGGGCAACATCATGGCCATCGTTCAGTACTATCCAAGCAAGACCGGCGGCCTGTTCTTCAAGGGCGGTCTGGGCGGGGCCGGACTCGGCGTGGCAACGCCGGCGGATCCGGGAACATTGGTGACGAGCGTCGATGGCTTTGGGATGACGCTGGGTGGGGGATACGAGTTCCGCCTCTCACGCATTGTCTCCCTGACAACCAACGTCGACTGGCTCTTCCAAGCGTTCGACAAGACAGACCTCGGTCCGGAAACGTCGTCGCTCTTCTTGCTCACCGTGGGGCTCACGTTTCCCAAGATTGGGTGATCGCGGAGAGGGTTGATGCGGAGCAAGCCCTTGGTGCGGGTGTAGCGGATCACTGCGCCTCATCAGACTCAGCTGGCCCCCTGTCGTACGCAACGTACCCTTCCCACTCCAGCGGCGTATACGTGTCGGCGATGGTGATCGTGAGCAGGTGATCAAAGATGCTCTCGGCGTTATCGCTGTTGCTCATCAGGAGCACGCCCAGCCGCTGCTCGGGGAAGACGATCGAGTAGTGCTGAAAGCCGTCGCCGTGCCCCTCCTTGAACGCTCCCCAGCCGAACGGCGTGCGCAGGAGGCCCCAGCCCAGGCCGTAGCTGAGTTGGATGGCGTCGTTGGCGGTGGTTTCTTCCCTGGCGCCCGGGCCAAACTGATTCCTGGAGCGAATGCGCACCTGCGGACTGAAGATCTCCGTCCACGACGCCGCGCCGAGGCCCTCGCCACGAAGAACCGCCTCCAGGAACCGCGCATAGTCTTCCGTCGTGGTCTCTAGGGTGCTCGCAGCCCGGGCGGCGTTGTCCTTGTCCTTGGGGTAGACGGACCCGTCCCCGCGGTGACCGACCGCGTAGTCAGTCTCGAAGTGCGGCTGCCAGGTATAGCTCGACGTCGTCATGCCGTAAGGCCCGAACACCTGCGCCTGCATCAACTGCTCGAGCGGCTCGCCCGTGACTCGCTCGAGGACGACCTGGAGAAAGGTCATCCCCTCGCCAGAGTAGCTGTAGCGCTCGCCCGGCTCGAAGTGGATGCGGAGTTTGTCGTCGGGCTCGACCCAACGCCAGTTGGGGAACCCCGTTGTGTGGCTCAGGCTCATGCGCGCCGTGATTCGTTGGTACCGCAGGTCGGCTCGCAGGTCGCTGAGATCCTCGTGCCACGATTCACCCGTGTTCGTCCAGAGCGGCTCGTCCACGTACGCCTGGAGCGGCGTGTCCAGGTCGATGACGCCCCGCTCGACGAGCTGCATCACCAGCACGGCGAACACCGCCTTGCTGAGAGAGGCCCCGTACAGCTCCGTGCCGGTCCGGAGCGGCCGGCCAGCAGGGACGTCGGCGAACCCGAAGGCTCGTGAGTAGACCTGCTCCGCGTCGTTGAAAACCGTGACGGTGAGTCCGTGCACATCTCCCGCGACCGTGAGCTCCTCGACACCCGCCGTGAGCATGCTTGCGGTGATCGTCGTGCCGTCGAGACGGACGATCTCAGGGTCCGCCACGCGCGACCCTGCGCTCTCACAGCCGCTGAGAGCGAAGAGAAGAGCAAACAGCGACGCTCGATACATCTCGCCTCCGAGTCCAAGGTCCCGTACTGCTTTTGGCCTCATTCGTTGTCTCACTGGGACTTGGCTCACCCGACCAACCCATCGGAACGCTGGCCCGTCCGGCGGCGCCGCTTCCGTAGCTCCGTCAACCATACCGCGGGCACCATAGCGATACAATTGATGAGCCCCACTAGAACGGCTGACATGAAGAATCCACCGTGAAGTGGATCGCCGCGCCCTACGGCTGCCTCGTACGCGTGATACGACACGTGCACGGTCTCGGCGGTGATCGTCGCCGTCAGTGAGCCAATCACGAGGAACACCAACTGGGCCGAGAGAGACCTCTCCCTCGATAGCCATGCCGCCAGCGCCATCCCGAACACCGACGCCAACATCACGAGGGACGGCCCCAGGTAGGAGAGTACGGCAAGGATGAGCAGGCTCGCGGTGATCACGATGAGCTCCAATCTACCGACTGATTCCAGGATGCGAACGGATGGATTCACGTTCGTTTCACGCCCTGACGCAACATTGCCAGGGGTCGGCCTCCCCCGGGCGGCCCGCATCCACCGGTGACGATACCGCGGCGCCCGGTGCATCTTTCCCAAAGGCCTCGGAGGTCACCATGTCACCGATCGAACCTGATGGTGTCGCCTGCCTGCCGCGGGCAGGGCCGGCTCACTCTCCCCGCCGGACGGTCAGGGTCCGATTGACGCGGCGTCGTGCGTGCATCGCGGCTGTCACCCTACTGGCGACGCTCGCGGCGTGCGGCGGCGATCTCCCGGGCCCAACGCTCCAGGTCGTCGATTTTCACCGATTCGCCCGGTTCACTGCTCAAGACGACCACATCGTCTACTACCGCAACGACGAGCGGCCCGAGGCAACGATCGGCGTGTTCAGTGTGAACCTGGCGACCGGTACCGAGCGGCTGCTCGTCGAAGCGTTCATCGCGGGTCTCGATGTACATCCCGTGCAGGAGCTGGTCATCTTCTCCGCGCGTGGTGCGGGCGAGACGTTTCCTTCCCTCTGGACCATCCGCCTCGACGGCACCGGCCTGCGCCGCATCACCCAGGACGGGAATGGGCACTACTGGCCCGCGTGGTCGGCCGACGGCTCGCGCCTGGCTTGGGAGGTGCGACCACCGGGTCTACCCGATCTCGAAACCGAGCTCACATTGCGGATTGGGACCTGGCAGGACACGATCGTCACCGATGCGCGCGGCATCGCGCCGGCCCGCCAGTCGGCGTGGCGCCCGGATGGGACCGCTCTGGTGGTGGAGCGCCGCCGGAGCGGAGACCAGCTGCCGCGCGTGATCGTCCTCATCGACACCACAGGGGCGGTGCTCGATACCCTGGGGTTCGGCAGCGGGCCGATTTGGCGCCCGGACGGCAGCGAGGTCGCCTATCTTGCCAACCCCGAGCCCGACCGCGGCTGTCTCGGCGTGTGCTTCGTGAGCGCGTCGGGCGGATCTCCGCAGGCGCTGTCGACCGAGTTCCAGACGTTCCCTGGTTCGTGGTCGCGTGATGGGCAGCACTACGCATTCGCTCGCGTCATGCGCACCTACACGACCGAATCCGGCGGAACGAGCCTGATCGTGGGTGAGTCGCGGCTCTGGATGCGCACGCTCGCGACGGGCGCTGACCGGCAGGTGACGTTCTAGACGACCGGCGACGGTCACGAGAGTGCTCCGGCCTTTCGCGCTGACGCCACCCGGGGCGTGCCCAACCCTCCGGTCTCCACGGACATCTAATGAACCATCTCTCCCGGAGTAGTCCGATGGCCCTCGGTCACGACGCACGCTTCGCGCTCCGCAGCCTCACCCGCCGGCCCGGCTTTGCCGCGGTCGCCCTGCTCACCATCGCGGTCGGGATTGCCGCCAACACCGCCATCTTCAGCGTCGTACGGGCCGTGCTGCTCGAGCCGCTGCCGTTCGAGAAAGCTGAGGAGCTGGTGATCTTCGATCAGCGGGATGTCGACACGGACTTCTACATCTCGCTGTCGATTCCCAACTACCGCGACTGGGCGCAGCGGCACCGCTCGTTTGCCGCATTCGGGGCGGAGGCGGGATGGGGATGGGTGCTGACCGGTCGCGGGCCCGCCGAGATCGTGCGGGGCCGCGCAATTCTGGGGGAGTTCTTCGAGGTTCTCGGCGTCCAGCCCCATGCGGGGCGGCTCCTCTCTGCGGCGGAAACCGAACCGGGAGCGGAGCTGACTGTGGTGCTGGGATACGGATTCTGGCAGCGGCAGTTCGGTGGCCGATCGGACGCCCTCGGAGAGACTCTGGTGCTCGACGGACAGCCGTACACGGTGGTCGGCGTCGCGCCGCCGGGCTGGGGATGGCCCAACGCCAATCAAGACATCTACCTGCCAATGGGAAGTATTCCGGACCTTCCGTGGGACGACCGCGACAGCGGCTTCGGCACGCGGGCTATCGCCCGACTTGCCCCCGGCACGACGGTGCAGATGGCGCGATCCGACATGGCGCGGGTGGGTCGCGAAGTGACGGAGCTCGATCCGGAAGGTGCGGTGATTCCCGAGATCCGGACGGTCGCGGAGTACATGGTCGGCGACACCCGTACGCCGCTCATCGCGCTCGTCGGGGGAGTCGCGTTCGTCCTGCTGATCGCCGTGGTCAACGTCGCCAACCTCCAGCTCGCGCGTGGTGAGGACCGGCGCCACGAGCTGGCCGTGCGGACCGCGCTGGGAGGGAGTCGGGCAGGCCTCGTGCGCCAGCTCATGGTGGAGAGTCTCGTTCTCGCGGGTGTCGGCGGGGTGCTGGGTGTGGGCTTGGCGTGGGCGGGCGTCCGTGCGCTCGTGCCCGTCCTGCCCACCGGCATCCCACCCGCGCTCGTCGAGCGCATCGGCATCGACCCGTGGGTGCTCGCGTTCGCGGCGGCACTGGTCGCCATCACGGGCGTCCTCTTCGGGCTCGTGCCTGCGCTGCGCGCGTCCCGCGTCGACCCGGTGCATGAAATGAAGGGTGACGGTCGCTCGACGCCCAGCAGGGGGCGCATGCGCAATGCGCTCGTCACCGCGGAGGTGGCGCTCGCAATGGTGCTCTTGATTGGGGCGGGGCTCATGCTCCGGACCTTCGACGCGCTCCGCTCCACCGACCGCGGATTCGAGGCGCCGAACGTGCTCACGGCGCGGCTCGCTCTCCCCGATGAGTACGGCGATCAGAACCGCTGGACCACCTTCTACGACCACCTGCTCACGAACGTCGGCGCGCTCCCCGGTGTCACCCGCAGCGCGGCCACCCTCCTGGTGCCGTTGACCGGGCGTTCGTGGGAGATGCGCGCCGTTCCGGAGGGACGCCCGCTCGAGGAGCGGGAGCAGCACTCGTTCCTCTTCGGCGTCGTCTCGGAGGACTACTTCCGTACCCTCGGTGTGCCGATCCTCGAGGGCCGGGGCTTCACGGACGCCGACCGGGCGGATGCGCCACCGGTGGCGGTCATCGACGAGCGCATGGCCGAGCGGTTCTGGCCGGGTGAGTCCGCGCTCGGCAAGCGCGTCTTTCTTGCCGACTTCGCGCCCGGCTCCACGGACGAGACCCCCATCCCCATCTACCGCACCGTCGTGGGGGTGGCCAAGAACGTGCGCCACTACGAGCTGGCGGAGCCATCGCGCATCCAGGCGTACATCCCGTTCCGCCAGGCGTACCGCCGCTGGGGGCTGGGGCTTTATGTGCTGGTCCAGGCAACACATCATCCCGAGGCGCTCGCCACGGCGCTCCAGCGTGAGATTGCGGCGCTCGATCCCGACGTGCCCGTGTATCAGGTACGCACGATGGAGGGGTTGGTTCACGACGAGCTGTCCTCGAGTCGTGCAATGGGCCGCCTCTTCGCGATGTTCGGTGTGATGGCTGTCATGCTCGCCGCGATTGGCGTCTTCGGCGTGATCTCGTACACCGTGGCCCAGCGCACTCGCGAGATCGGGATTCGGATCGCGCTCGGTGCCGACGCGCCGCGCGTACTCGCGACGGTGCTCCGACGCGGACTGGCGGCGAGCGGCCTGGGCATCGTGATCGGCCTCGGCCTAGCCCCACTGCTTGCGCGGCTGGCCTCGGGGCTCCTATACGGGGTCTCCCCGTTCGACCCGCTCACCTACGGGGTGCAGGCGGCGGTCTTGCTCGCCGTCGCGAGCACTGCCGCGTATCTGCCGGCGCGACGGGCCACGCGGGTGAACCCGGTCACGGTGCTGAAGGAGCAGTAGCGCTAGCGTCACCGGGTCGGAGGCCGTGACGCCGTCGAGGAACGCGGCCTCTCGACCGCACGCCTCCCCACGCATATAACATGTTCGCATGAAGACAGTTGGCTCTCACTTGGCCGCG
The DNA here is from genome assembly GCA_039591795.1 of Gemmatimonadota bacterium. GTDB lineage: Bacteria > Gemmatimonadota > Gemmatimonadetes > Gemmatimonadales > GWC2-71-9 > JBDHCY01. The sequence goes on from JBDHCY010000113.1 coordinate 10,823, forward strand.
TTGCTGGCGGGCAGCGGCACCCTGCGCCAGCAGTTCGGGCCGTTCGTCAAATACCTCGTCCTCCTCGTCGCGGTCGTCCTGCTCTACGGCTGGGCGTTCCACGTGATCATGGCGTGGGAGGGTCAGCAGCACACGTGGTTCACCGGGATCTACTGGGCGCTCACCGTGATGAGTACGCTCGGCTTTGGTGACATCACGTTCGAGAGCGACCTCGGCAGAGTATTCAGCAGCGTCGTACTGCT
>JBDHCY010000114.1:0-12788 GCA_039591795.1 Gemmatimonadota bacterium
CGAGGACGGCTCCACCGCCGCTCAAGTTCCGATCGATGTGGACTGGGAGCCGGCGGTGGAGTGCGCGCGCTTCGACCGCGTGCGACATGGGTGGCTCCCCGACCGCGCCTTCGCGCTCGAATGCTCTGCGGATCCGGTCTGGCATCCCACTCGCGGCCAACCGTACCTCGAAGGATTCCGCATGCGCGTCGTGGAGGACGGGGACTTCGCGCTCGATTTTTCGATCGACTACTTCGAACAACCGATGCGCGCCACGACGGGGCAGCTCGTGACACAAGGGATTCTGCAAGAGGGCGAGCTGGTGCGGTGTCTCCCAGTAGCCCTCACGGCTGAACGCTCCCAGCTCTTGGATGCGCCCCGCCCCAGTTTCGCCACGCGATCGGCAGCACCGAACATTCCAGTGCGGAGAGCAGCCGTCTCCGGTCTTCTGGGCAGCGCGACCTCATCGGGTGAAAGGTCCGCTCCGACCGACCCCGCTCTCTTCGTGCCGCAGCGAGTCCTCGACGAGGCCGCCGACCTGACACTCGCTGCGGACGGCTCGGAAACGGGCGGGGTACTCGTCGGGCATCTCCAACACGATCCGGATCTGGATGATGTGTTCATCCAGGTGACCGGGCAGATCCCCGCTCGCCATACCGAATCCGATCGCACCAAGCTGACGTTCACCCCGAACACCTGGGCCGATGTGCAAACGGTTCTCGCCGAGCGCGGCGGCGACGAGATCATGCTTGGCTCGTGGCACTCGCACCCCGTTCGGGAGTGGTGCAAGGACTGTCCCGAAGAGAAGCGGCGCAACTGCCCATTGGCATCGGGCTTCTTGAGTGACCACGACCGGGCTCTACAACGCACCGTCTTCCCCAGAGCATACAGCGTCGCCCTGGTCGTCAACGACGTGGCCGTGGGCGGGCCGACGTTTGCGGTGTTCGGGTGGCGGCGAGGGCTCCTGGAGCGTCGCGGCTACCTCACGCTCGAGGCCTCCCGTGTGGACGACCACCCCCAGCTCCTCGCACGAACAACCCCAGACGGAGATCATGCCGATGACGGTTCGGTCTGAAGCGACTCCCGACATCGCGACGCTGCTCGGACAGCTCGTCGCGGTGGGCGATGATGCACCATCACCACGAACCAAGCGCCAGATCGCGCAGCGGATTCGTGAGGAATCCAAGGAGGCATCCAATCAGGTCGATGACTTCCTTCTGCGGGAAGTGGCGCGGCTGCGCGCTGGGCTGGAACGGGCCCAAGACCGGCAGCGGAAGCTCGCGGAGATCTTCGACCGGCTGTCTGCGCCGCCCTGGCACGCCGCACTGTTTCTGGGTGCGGTGGAGACGGGAACGCATCAGGTGGCTTTGGTTGCACACGGCCACTCGCGGCGCGTCGTCGGCCTCGGAGAGAGCGTCGATATCCAATCGCTCGGCGTTGGAGACGAGGTCTTCCTCGGTCCCGAGCTCAACCTGATCGTGGCACCAGCGCTCGGTGGCTTCCACATGTCGGGCGAGACTGCGGTCTTCGACCGCTTTGCCTCGAGTGACCGTCTCGTGCTGCGCTCTCGCGATGAGGAGGTCGTGGTTCAAGCCGCCGAGACGCTGCGAGGCAGTGCGCTCCAGAGCGGAGATCTCGTCCGCTGGGACCGGGAGCAATGGCTCGCGTTCGAGCGAGTCGAGCGATCGGCGGCATCGCACCTCTTCGTCGAAGACACGCCGCTCGAGACGTTCGACGCGATCGGCGGGCTCGACCGTCAGATCGATGAGCTCCAGTGGGCGATCCGGCTGCATCGGGAACATGGTGCCATTGCGCAGCGGTACGGCGTGTTGCTCGAAGGCCCGCCGGGCAACGGCAAGACGTTGATCGCGCGAGCCCTGGCGAACTGGGTCGCGTCCCTCGCTCCGGCCGGCCGGTCGCGCTTCATGAATCTGAAGCCGGGCAGTCTGCACAGCGTGTGGTACTCCCAGAGTGAGGCCAACTACCGCGAGGCGTTCCGCGTTGCCCGAGCGGCCAGCGAAGAAGATCCCGGGACGCCGGTGGTGATGTTCTTCGACGAAGTCGATGCCGCGGGTGCCGCCCGCGGCGGAACGGCCATGCGTGTCGACGATCGAGTGCTCACGGCGTTCATGACAGAGCTCGACGGCTTGGAGTCACGAGGCAACGTGCTCGTCGTTGCCGCGACAAACCGCCGCGACGCGCTCGATCCGGCTCTGCTCCGGCCCGGTCGTCTCGGCGATCTCGTGCTCACGATCCCGCGTCCAAACCGCGACGCCGCCAGCGAGATCTTCGCCAGGCATCTCCGGGTGGCGCCACTCTACTGCTCGGAGGCAGCCGTCAACGGCGGCCCGACCGCAGAGGAGTTGATCGACGCTGCTGTCTCCCGCATCTACGCACCGAATGGTCACGGTGAGCTCGCGACCATCGGATTTCGCGACGGCAAACGTCGGTCCGTGTCCGCGCGCGATCTGGTGAGCGGTGCCGTCATCGAAAAGATCGTCCAGACCACGCTGACACGTGCCGGTCGGCGTGAGATCGAGACCGGAGAGGCCGGCGTGCAGCTGGCCGACTTGTTCGAGGCGATCGATGACGAGTTCAACACGGCGGCACAAGTACTCGCGCCGGGCAACTGTCATCGCTACCTGGACGACCTTCCTCAAGATGTCGATGTGGTGCGTGTTGAGCCCGTCGTGCGGCAAGCGAAGCAGCTGCACCGCTACGTGAGTCTCACATGACCGGGAACGGCCAGCCACCGCGGCACACCGTTCCGAAGCTCTGCGGAGCCGACATCGAGCTCGGGAACTTCGTGCTTCGCAGCGACGGTCGGGCCGAGCTGGGAGACGAAGCGGCCCGTACGCTGCTCCGAGAGCTGCGATCGGCAACCGGCGGCGTGAGTGGGACCTACGGCGCCGCCACGACTGAGCCGGGCAACAGCGGCTACGACCCGACTGACCGAGCGCGCTGCTACCTCCCAACGAACGGAGGCTGTGCGTACATCGACCTCGACCCCCTCGAGCTTTGCATCCCTGAGGTGCTGAGCGCGCACGAGCATGTCGCGGGCTGGCACGCGATGATACGTCTCACCCAGGAAGCCCTCGAGGCCGTGAACCTGACGCAGCCTCGCGGACGCAAGGTCCAAGCACTCGTCAACAACAGCGACGGCCACGGTAACTCCTACGGCAGTCACCTGAGCTTCCTGGTGACGCGTCGTGCGTGGGACAACATCGTCTACCGAAGGCTCCACCACCAGGCCTACCTCGCGGCGTTTCAGGTCTCGAGCATCGTGTATACCGGGCAGGGGAAAGTCGGCAGTGAGAACGACGCGCCGCCGGTTCGCTACCAGCTCTCGCAGCGTGCCGACTTCTTCGAGACCATGAGCGGCCTCCAGACGACGCATCGACGACCTCTGGTGAACACCCGAGACGAGCCGCTGGCTGGTGTCGAGTGGTCGACGAGCTCGCTGGGAGTGGCTCGAGATCACCCCGCGGCGGCTCGGCTGCACGTGATCTTCTTCGACAACACGCTGTGCCACGTGGCGAGCCTGCTGAAGGTGGGTGCCACGCAGATCGTCTTGGCCATGCTCGAGGAAGGGTGCATCCGCGCGGACCTGGCTCTCGACGACCCGCTTGCCGCGGTCCGTCTCTGGAGCAACGACCCCCTTCTCGAGACCCGCGTGCCACTCGCCACGGGGCGAGCGGTCACGGCGGTCGAGCTGCAGCGGTGCTTTCTGGAAGATGCGCAGCAGTTCGTGACCGCGGGTGGCTGTGACGGCATCGTGCCGCGCGCCGGGGAGATCCTCGCGCTCTGGGAGGAGACGCTGGGCATGCTCGAGCGTAGGGAATGGTCGTCCTTGGCGCGCCGTGTGGATTGGGTTCTCAAACTGGTCGCGCTCGAGCGTGCGCTCCGCCGGCCAGGCATCGATTGGGCATCGCCCGAGCTCAAGCACCTCGACCACCTCTATTCGAGCCTCGACCCGGCTGAGGGGCTCTACTGGACGTTCGCGAACCGGGGCCTCGTGGATGAAGTCGTCGCGTCGAGTGAGATCGACCGGCTCATGCAGGAGCCCCCGCCTGACACGCGGGCCTGGGGGCGCGCGATGCTCCTGAGGCGGGCACCACCTGGAACGATCGATCACGTCGACTGGGATTTCATCCGTTTCAAGCTGCGCGGCGCTGACTCGTGGCCCACGTACTGGACGCTCAATCTCGGCAGTCCGTTGGATTCGAGCCGTGCCGCGCTCGGCGAGGTCGTGGGCCGCGCGGGGACGCTGGCGCACGTGCTCGCGGCGCTCTGTGCCGAGCGTCCGGTCTCGGACATCCCGGACGCCTCTCGCGACACTGCTGCCAGCATCGCGGCGCCGCCGCCCTCACACGTCTCAGCCGAACCATCCGACCGGAGGACTCCATGAGATTCCGCGATCTATTCGACCAGCAGGGGACGTCCGACGAGCACGATGACTCGGCTGGCGGTGAGTTGGACGACCTCAGGCGCGCCGGCGAAGATTTTCTCGCCGCGGGGGATGAGGCGATCCAGAAGGCTCTTTCATCTGATAGCGAGGCCTTCCTTCATGCCAACCAGCAGAGCGGGGGCGAGTAGGGATGCGGCGTGTCCTGTTGGGAGTCGAGTCGGAATATGCTGTCTCGGGCCTGTTGACGTCCGGCGCTTCGATCCCGCGCGCCGAGCTGGTCAGTCGCATGATGGACGTGGCGAAACGCAGCCGGCGTCACCTTCGGGAAGCGCGTGGCGATGGAATCTTCCTCGACAACGGCGCACGCCTCTACGTCGATGCCGGCGAACATCCGGAGTTCGCAACACCGGAGTGCCAAGACCCATGGGAGGTCGTGCGGTACATCCGGGCTGGCGAGCGTCTGCTGTGGCAGCTCGCGACGACGGTGCGAGAGGAGATCGACAACCTTGCGGTGGTGATCGTGCTCCGGAGCAACGTCGACTACAAGGGGGCGACGTGGGGTTGCCACGAGTCGTACCTGCACCGTGCGCCCCCGAGTCAGCTTCCTGCTCAGCTCATCCCACATCTCGTCTCGCGGGTTGTCTACACGGGAGCCGGTGGGTTCAGGCCCGGCACGAAGTTCGAATTCACGCTTTCGCCACGCGCGAGCCACCTGACGCAGGTGGCATCGGCTCACTCGACCCGCGACCGCGGGATCTACCATGAGAAGAACGAGACGCTGAGTCGTGGGGGATACAACCGCTTACACGTGCTGTGTGGCGAGAGTCTGTGCTCCGACACAGCATCCGTCCTGAAGCTTGGAGCGACGGCACTCATCGTGGCCGCCATCGACGCGGATCGCACACCCGGAGCCTCGATGATGCTGGAATCGCCCCTCGCGGCACTCAAGACCTTCGCGTCGGACCCCACCTGTACGGCGACCGTCCCCCTGGCCGATGGCCGCTGTGTGACGGCGCTCGACGTTCAGCGGCACTATCTCGCCGAAGTGCGTGCCGCGAACGACCGCCTCCCCAAGTGGGCTCCTGCCCTGTGCGATCTCTGGCAGCGGCAGCTCGACGCGCTCGCCGCTGGTCCGGACGCGATGGCCAAGACCCTGGATTGGGGTATCAAGTGGTCGCTGTACGAGCAATGGGCGAGCCGGCGGGGTGCATCTCGGTGGAGCGGGCAGGGCTTTTCGCGCCACGCGCACTTGACGCGCGAGCTGCTGGAGATCGACCTGCGGTTCGGGCAGCTCGGCGGGCACGGTGTCTTCGACCAGTTGGACGATGCGGGGAAGCTGGACCACCGCCTCATCGCCCGTGACGACGTGACGCGTGCGCTGGACAACGCGCCGACCGGCCGAGCCGGCGTGCGAGGTGGTTGGGTCCGACAGCTGGGAGGAGAGCAGCAGGCGGAGCGTTACGCCTGCACCTGGACTGGGATCCACGATAGGCGCGAGGCTCGCCGCATCGATCTCTCCAATCCCTTCGCGACGGCCGCCGAGTGGCAGAGCGTGCCGGTCCCTGCCGCGATGAAACAGATGATCCGCGAGGGCATAGCCGAGTATTTCTGACCGATGCGCCCGCCGTGCGCGCAGTCTGACGGGGCCGGGCGCGTAGCGTCTTCCATTCCTCGGGCCCGCACCTCACCTTACCTGTGAGGTTAGAGAGATGAACGTGCGACGCACGCTCTTCGGCCCGCTTCTCGCCCTCGCGGTCGCCATTCCCGGCGCCGCCCAGGACACCCTCCCCCCCTGGGAGGGCGGACTCACGAATTCACTCGGCCAACCACCGTCGATCCGGTGGCACGCTGGCGGTTCCATCGGCGGCGCGTTACGCGATGGGTCCGCCAAGCCTCTGGCCTACGGGCTGGCGGGTTTTCAGAAGGAGCTGATGAATCCCGTGACCGGCCTTGTGGGCGCGGCGCTCGAGGGGTACGCCGGATTCCGCGCCGGCGTCGCCGACGGCGGCGCCCGTGCGCTCCTGGTGAGTACCACGTTTCGCCTGACCGGCGGCGTGGACTACAACGCGCGTGACAACCGCTTCCGTCCATTCCTCGGAATCACGATGCCGGTCCGGCGCGGAGGTGTGTTCGGAGCGGGTAGCGTGCTCCGCGCGGAGTGGACGCCCGGGGCCGTGCGCATGAGCGTGCTGGCACCGATCGCCCAACCCCTCGCAGGCCGCACACGGCAACGGCGAAGCCACGTGGGTCCGGATATTCCCGAGGTGGAAACGCGCGCGATCGAGGCTCCTTCGGACCCCGCCGAGCTTGATCTGGTGCTCGCCAACCTGGCGGCTCTCGTTGAGCGACTGCAGACGCTGATCGTCCCCTACATCGACGCGCCGGAGGCCGATCCAACGCGGGCGCTTGAGCCGCTCGCGGCGGGGCTCCTCACACCGCCGCCAATTGCGGGTGTGCCGCCGGGACCGGGGCTGAATACGGAAGGAAACGTCGTTGCCTTTCACGATGAACTCGAGCGCGCATTCTCCATTGCGGCATCGGGACACGCGCTGCCGATCGGGCAGGCGACGGGGGAGGGGCGTCGCCTCGCGGCACTCGCGCGCGAGACCCTCCTGAGCCACGTCATTCTCCCGTTCAATCGGCTGCTGGGCCGTTGGAAGACTCGCGACCTCCTGGAGGGGCTCGGCCGACACGCGCGCGGGAACTTCGCTCGTGGGCTGGTCTCCGGTCCTTCCTTTCCGCGCGAGCGAGAGGAGGCGGCACTTTACGTCTACCAGGAAGTGGTTCGCGCGATCGTTGGCACGCAGGAAGCGGCGCTCCACGATTGGGGAGATAGTCGGGTTCAGTGGATCCCTCTCCAGCTCGCGCTCAGGCCGGAGGAGCACGACACCCAGGCCGAGCTCGATGCAATCGTCGAGCGGGCAGTTGGGCAGCCGTTCACCGATGGGAACCGCGTGTGGTATGTGGTCAACGAGCAGTTTCAGCTCGAGGTCGCCCGCTCGATACTCGCCGCCGAGGAGTACCATGTCCTCTGGATCCACGACTTCCGCGGGCGCAACGCGGAGGGCGAGCCCGATCGCCTCTCGCTCAGATTCGTCGTGGACGCCTACCTCCGAGCACTCACGGCACGGCTCCAGCAGTACGACTCGACGGGGCGGCTTCCGGTGTACATGATCTTCCTCGACCAGCACTACTACGAAGTCAATCGTGGGCGGATCTGGCTCGACTTTCTCGAGCGCCCGCTTGGCGAGCTGCCGCAACTACCGGAAGGGTTCGAGGACTTCGAAGCCTCGCTTCGCGATGCCCAGTCGGCGCTCACGGAGGCCGTCGGGCGCTCGCGGCTGCTCGCCGCGGAGGCACGCCAGTACGGAGAGCGTTGGCTCCGCAACCAGATCAAGGTCCACGTGAACATCACGAATCCGGCGGAGCCGTCCTTCTGGTCTCGCGACATCATTCCGTTGATCGGCATACCGGACAACGTCATGCGAGACCATCGCAAGATCGCGTTCTACGATATCACCGAAGACGACCCCTACCGCGGTTTCGCCATCTACACGGGAATGGGGATCGGCGAGCACTACGCCGGCCCCACGTGGGAGGACCGCTCCATCATGATGCAGGGGCCGGCCGCACTCACCCTGAAGGCGGCCGTACGGAGCCTCTTGCTCGCCCACGGGATGCGGGCGTCCGAGGTTCCCTACGCGTTGCGCCCACGGCCCAAGGCGCACGACTACGACGCGCTCGTGTTGGCGGAGATCGAGAGCCAGCGGTTGAAGGGGCGGTCAGCGCAGCGCGCCATGGAGCTGCACAACGAAACGGGGTTCGGCGACAAGCCGATCAACGTGGCGAAGGCGGTGCTCTATACGCTCATGCCCCGAGGATCGGTCATCAAGGTTCCGGACTCGCTGTGGGGGAGCAGCGTGTACGCTGCGATGCTCGTGGGGAGTGCGTTGCGTGGAGCACGCGTGCTCTTCATTGCCCCATCGCTCGATGCCGCGCCCAGCTCGGGGTGGCCGGCCATGGGCCTCGCGCACGACCTCTTCAGTCGGTTGATCGTGCTCCAGCACGAGTTGGGTCCCGAGCTCGAGGCGGCCGGGGGACTTCTCAAGACCGGCATCTACAATCCAGGCGTCGGCGTACGCGACGTGGAACAACGTTTCGTCGCTGCCTACCGCAATGCCCGTCGCACCCCGTTCCTGAGACGGCTCTTCCCAGTGCACGAGGACGTGGATTCCATCATAGCGAGGATTGCCCGGGGATTGGAGCAAGCCGCCCGGCTCGAGGCAACCGAAGTCGCGGCCACGATCCCGATGGTGTCATCGGCGGACAGCGTCGTGCCGAAGCTCCATCTCAAAGCGAACTTCTTCGCTTCACGAGACGGCTGGGACACCCTGGTCGCGAGCCCGGTGCTGGTTGCGGTGTTCGAGGCGTACTACTCCCAGCTGCTTCGGTCCGGAGGCGGCGCGGGGCCGGGCCCGATCGTCATCGCAGATGCGCTCGCGGAAGCAAGCTGGCGGCTCTTCGACACGTTTCGCGATGAACTGAGCCCTGACGAGCGGGCACGCGTCGCCTACTACCTGATTGTCGGATCGGCCAATCAGGACTACCGATCCATGTTCATGGACGGCGAGGCCTCAGTGCTCCTGGCGGGGTGGTCGGGGGTCGTGGGCCTGATGGACTTCGGACTCCTCGCCAACCTGAGTGTGTGGGTCGACGACCTCCAGTTGCTCTCGGAGCTCCTGCCACCGCCGAGTGGTTTCCAGCGATCGCTAGCTCGGTTCATTCGCGCCGGCCTCTGAACCGCCCTTCGCGCCTCGGAGCGGCAGCCCCAGAAGCAGCGACCAACTCCGGACGGATCGTCAGTCCGGCGCGACAGTCACTGCGCCGCGGTCATCGGCGTGCGAATCGGGAGATCGGTGTTCCAGCTCTGCGCCGCGATGAGCCATTCAGTGCCGACTCGCCGGAGCACGGCGACGTACTTGCCGCTGTCTTCCGTCGCTCGGGCGCCCGACATGTCCGGATTGGGCGTGAACGTGAGCTCGTAGGTTCCCCAGGCGTAGCCCAGTGGTCCACTCGATTCGACCGCACCCACCCTCGCGCTCAACTCGAACGTGCCCACGCTGTTCACGATTTCGAAGAACGACTGCGCCTCGGAACGCCCTTGGAGCGCCGGCGCGTTTGGTGGGAAGAGACGCACGTCCTCGGTGAACAGGAGCGTGAGCGAGTCGGCCTGACTCTCCGCGATGTGATGCGCCCATCGCTCCATCACAGTCTCGATAGCAGCGTGGGCCGCCGCGTCCTGTTCCATTCCAGCCGCGCCCTCTGGCGTGCCGCCCCCAGGCGCGCACGCCGTGACGACAAACGCCGCGGTCGCTGGGAGCATCGCGAGCTTCTTCATGCGGACAACCTCATGAGTTGGAACGGTGCAGTATATCAGGCCGACAGCGAAACGACAGCGATGAAGCTCAGATTGCCGGGACGAAGCTCAGGCTCCAGCGGAACCCGAACGCGCTGCCCCCCGGGCCGTCATCGTGCGCAAGATCGGGCCGGCTCACCCAGAATGGGAAATCGAACCGCGTCTGGAACGAGGTCTGGCCGATCCGATGATCGGCGCGCAGCCCGATTCCACCGTCAGCGATCCCGAGGATCCGATTGGCTCCGCCTTCGTCGAGATCGCCGTCCGCCAGCGCCGCGTCGGCGAACAGCCCAACCGCCACCCTCCGGCCGAACGCGCGATCCCCTCGCAAGAGATCGATCTCGAGCTCGAGGCTCAGCCCGTATGCCTGACTCGCTGCCGTGGTCGGCTGGAGCGCCCGCACGCCGGCGCCGCCGGGCTCGTGGTAGTAGACGCCCTCGCGGGTGAGGATCGATCCTCTGGATCGCAGAAACGGATTGTCGAACCGCTCGTACGGACCGGCACCCGCGACGTAGACGAGCCGCTGGCGCACGAGATCATCGCCGGCGAGCGTTGCCCCGACGTAGGCGCGGCCTGCGATCCGTAACGGGCCGACGAGTTGTTTCCTCGCGCTCGTCGTGAGCGTCAAGCGTCCATATGGCTGGTCGGGTCCCGCACCGGCCGGCGCGGCATCGCGGTCGCGATACATCCAGCCGCCGGCGAGCAACCCTTCGAGCGCCAGCTGCCACCCGTTTGCGCGAGTGCGCAGTCGCAGCGTGCCGCTCAGCTCGATCGTGCCTGCGTCGTCGTAGAATCGCGGATCGAGATACTGACGCGTGCGTGTCGCGAGCCAGGCGAGTGAGATGCCGAGCGTGCGTTCCGAGCGGTCGGCCAGACTGCGGCGGAAGCTCTTCTCCACCTCGACGGCCGCCGCGAGACGTCCCTCGACCGAGGCCAGCGCGAGCCGCTGTCCCAGACCTGGTGCGCGCAAGCCCACCGGGTTCTGCAGCACGAGCCGCGCGTCGAGATCGTTGCGACCACCGTCGGGGCCCCAGCCCGTGCTCTGCGTGACGGCGAGGGTGTGGCCTTCGAATCGACCGAGGTAATCGCCGCGTGCGCGGAGGCCGAAGGTCCAACCTCCAGCGTCATTGTACCAGGCCAGCGGTGCCCACCCAACGGTCAGGCGGTCACGCGCGGTTCGCTGTGTGAAGTATCCGTCGACGTAGTGATCGAGCGGCCGGTCCCCCTGCAACAGCAGCATCGACGACCGGAAGCCAAAGTGCTCCTGATTGTTCAGGAGGTTCCAATCGTGGCTCACCCCGCGTGGGTCGATCGACACCTTGCGCGGACGTGTGAGTGTCGTGATCTCGACCCACTCCTGGTCGCCGCGCCCCGACGCGCCGGCGCGTGCCGTGTCGCCCTCGGCGAAGACCCACACCTCCACGGGAAACTCCCCGGCAGCATTCCGGCGGACGTCCACCCGCGTGCGCCAACGACCATCGGAGAGCTGCTCGCGACGCGCTCCCGCAACGCGGTAGTCGTAGAGCACTGTTTCGTGCAGCGACTGCCTGAAGAACGTCGAGAGATCCTGGCCCGCGACGTCCTCTGCGACGCTACGCAGTGCTGCTTCGTCTACGTGCCGAAACTCGTATGCCTCGTAGTAGCGACGGAGCACGCGGCGCATCGTTTCCTCGCCGAAGATGGCGCGCAACTGATGAAAGAAGAGCTCGCCCTTGTCATAGGTCATCGCCCGGTAGGTCGCCGCGTCGCGGAACCGGTGCCCCGGCTGGCTCACCGGCTCTGAGAGGCCATCGAGATCCCAATCGATGACCCGCCGCTCGAGTGACTCGTAGCCACCGCGCACACCCTGCGTCTCGAAGAACCAGCGGGCCTGGAAGTTCGTGAACCCTTCGTCGAGCCATCCCTCGCGCCACTCGTTGTTTGCGAGGATGCCCATCAGGTAGTTGTGCCCGACCTCGTGCAGGATGAGACCCATCCCGGGTGAGCCGTCGTGGACCATCATGGGATACTCGGTGGCGCCACCCTCGAGGCGATGCACGTTCGTGAGCTGTGGCCATGGGTAGGGGCCGAACAGCTCGGCCAGCCACGCCAGCGCCGTCTCGGTCCGTCTCGTAACGAGGCCCGCGCCCCACGTGCGCTCGTCCCCCGGTTGGTAGAGGACGCGCACCGGTCGCTCGAGGATGTCCCCCTCCTCGTAGCGGTAGTCGGGGTTCAGGGACAGCGCGAAGTGGTGCACGTCTTCGGCGTACCAGATGATCGTCTTGCGGCCAGGGGCCGACGCACCGCAGGCGGTGGAATCGGCCAGGACCACGCCGGCAACCGGATCGCGCGGCTCGTCATACCAGTCGCGGTCGAAGGTGACCGGCTGGCCCGAAGGCCGGCGCGCCCTCTCCCAGCCCGGGTCGCCGCACAAAGGAACGCCCGTGGCGCCCACGACTTGGTCGGCCGCAACATCGAGCTGGACCAGGTAGGTGCCAAACTCACCGTAGAACTCGCCCGAGGGGAGGAGCGGCTGCTCGTTCCACCCGTGACGGTCGTACACCACCACTCTGGGGTACCACTGACCGAAGTCGAAGTGCCGTCCCCACCGTCCACTTCGCCGCGGCGGGAAGGGTGGCCTCGCGTCCCAGAGCATCGTGACCTCGATGGAGTCGGCGGGCGCGAGGGGGCGGGGGAGCGCGAACCGGACGATCGTGCTGTCCGGCGCGAGCGGCCAGATCGGATCGACGGGCGTGCCGTCTATTTCAACGCGCGATACATGGTTGAAGCCGTAGAGGGGGTCGGGGAGTTCGTCATACCGGTGGAGTCCCTCGGCGGAGTCGGCGGTGACCCATCGCGACCCCGGTCGGAACGCGTTCAGATATAAGTGAAAGGAGATCGAGCGCAGGGTGTCGGGTGACTGGTTTCGGTACAGCAGGACCTGCGTGCCTCGTAGCACGCCGGCGCGCTCCTCGAGCGACGCCGCGATGCGGTAGCTCACGTCCT
>JBDHCY010000115.1:0-10944 GCA_039591795.1 Gemmatimonadota bacterium
CAGGGTGAAGCCCGCTGAGGCCTCGAGACTGCCCTGGGTGGAGTCTCATGGAGCTGACGTCATGGTCGCAATTGTAACTTACATTTACACAACCTGTTACATTTGTGGCTCCGTGCGGAGCTCGCCACTTGTTACTTTCGGTGCATGAGCCTCCGGCCTGTGTACGGACATGTGCGGCTTCGGGAGCGACTCGCTACGGCACTGGCGGCGGAGCGACTCCCACAGGCGCTGTTGCTCACGGGCCCCAGGGGCGTTGGCAAGCAACGGATCGCGTTGTGGATCGCTCAGGCGCTCCTGTGCCAGGAGCCCAAGGAGGGGGCACCGTGCGACGCTTGCCGCGCCTGCCGGCAGGTGGTCCATCTCGGGCACCCGGATCTGCTCTGGCTCGTTCCGGTCCCACGGCCCGATGCGAGCGACCCCGAGAAGGCCGTCCGGCAGGCCGAGGAAGCGCTGGGCGAGGTGTGGGGGGAGCGCCGGGAAACGGGGGCCTGGGGGCCACCGGAACGTATGGCAGGCCATCACTTGGCTTCGGTCCGGCTCCTGGTTCGCCGGCTGCACGTCAAGCCGGCCCTGGGTGCCCGCAAGGTGTTCGTCGTTGGAGACGCGGAGCGCTTGGTGCCCCAGGAGCAGAACCCGGAGGCAGCGAACGCGCTGCTCAAGGGACTGGAGGAGCCGCCGGCGGACACCACCGTGATTCTCACGGCGTCCGACCCGCATGCCCTCCTGCCCACGCTCCGGTCCAGGCTCGTCGCGGTCCGGGTGGGCCGGCTGACGGATGCCGAAGTGGCCGATTTTCTGGCGCGCGAGCTGTCACCCCCGCCGACGGGGGAGGCACTGAAGACACGGGTTGCGGCGGCGGAAGGTATTGTCGGCAATGCGCTTACGGCTTCTGACGGAGGCGTTGGGAGGGCTGGCGGTGAGCGACTGGCACGGCTGGTGCGTGAAGGAATCGGCAGCAGGGCGGCAGCAGTCCTCGCCCAGCCCCCGTGGAGCGCGAGAGGCGACTTCACGGCATCACTCGATGGTCTCGCCTGGTTACTGCGAGACCGGGTCAGGGCGGAGGTCACCGAGGGGAACCCCGCCGCGCCGCAGACGGTTGCCGCGTTGGACGCGGTGCTCGAGGCGCGCAGGGTAGCACAGGGCAACGTGAATCCCCAGCTCTTGTTGGCCGCCCTGCTCGACCGGCTCTCGGAGGCGTCATGAGCCTGTCGCACGTAGATGCCGACGGCCGGGCAAGGATGGTCGACGTTGGCGCAAAGCCGGTGACCGATCGCGCCGCGCGGGCGGAAGGGGTCATCCGGATGTCGCCTGAAGCCTTCGAGGCGGTTCGAGCAAACGCAGTTGCGAAGGGCGACGTGATCACGGTGGCGGAGTTGGCAGCCACGATGGGGGCGAAGCGGACGGCGGAGTTGGTGCCGCTCTGTCACCCGGTGGTGCTCGATCGAGTGACGGTCGAGGCGGAGTTGGCTCCCGATGTTCCCGGGATTCGGGTACGGGCGGCAACAAAAGCGTTGGCGCGCACCGGGGTCGAGATGGAAGCATTGACGGCGGTCGTCGTCGGTCTGCTGACGGTCTACGACATGGTCAAGGCCCTAGACCGTGGCATGGAAATGAGCAGCGTGCGTCTGCTGGAGAAAACAGGTGGCACGCGCGGTGACTGGCGACGATGACCAAAACGCATGGAGGCAGTACGATGCGAACGAGCACACAGCGATTAGTGTGGCAGGGAACGGGGATGCTAGTCGGCGTCCTCATCCTCAGTGGCATGGCAGGGTTAGCCAGAAACGTGACTGCCGACGAAGAGCCCGACGTCCTCGGGTCTCCGGCGATCGTGAGCGAGCTGCGCAGCGTGATTCGGGAACGCGACGCCCTGCTTGGCGAGAACGAAGTACAAGACATCAAAATCCTGCGCTACGAAGCAGTTTTCGCGTATAGCAGCCAGCACGACGTCCCGGCAAACCTCGCCGCCGCGATCTACGATATCGCGCTCTCCGAGGGGCTCGAGCCGATGCTCGCGTTCCGACTCGTCTATGTCGAGAGTCGCTTCACTCAGCGAGCCGTCAGTCACGCCGGTGCCGTGGGCTACACGCAGGTCATGCCCAGCACTGCCCGCCTCTACGAGCCAGGGCTCACCTACGAGCAACTCTTCGATCAAGACACCAATCTGCGGCTCGGATTCCGGTACTTGCAGGACTTGAGGAAGCGCTACGCTGGCGACCTGCGGCTCGCGCTCCTCGCCTACAACCGTGGGCCGGGAAAGGTGCAAGAGCTCCTCGCGCAGGGCGTGGATCCTTCGAACGGGTACGCAGTCGAGGTGATGGGAGAGGCGCGCCGGTAAGAAGAGAAGAAGCTCGGGTTCCGGCGTGCTGCCCCCGCTCTCGACGACGGGGGCGGTCTTCTTTTACGGCGGATCCCACCCCACACCATGGAGTTGGACACCAACCCGGCCACGCGGAGCCTTTGGGTTCCGCGCTCAGTCTCGCGGAATCCGGATAGTCGAGCCCGCGCGGAGCAGGTCTTCGGCGTGCATGCCGTTGGCGCGCAGGAGCACAGAGAGCCCTACACCATAGCGCTCGGCGAGCTCGCTCATCGTTTCGCCGGCTCGGACCCTGTGCACTGTCCTCGTGCCGCCGGCCGGGGGCGCCGATCGGGCCCTCGTCGGCGCACCGCGCACGCTCAGGGGGATCACGAGGCGCTGACCGATCCGAAGCGCACGGGGCCTGACGCCCGGGTTTGCTGCCTGGATCGATGACACGGACACCCGGTAACGCTGGGAGATGTGAGAGAGCGTCTCACCACGCTGGACGAAGTGCTCAACGTGGCGAACGCGCTTTTCTACTGGCAAGGCCGCGTAGCGCTCCGCGACCATGGCTCCCCGCCCTTCCGGGACTCGAACTGCCACGGTCCGCCTCGGCGGGGTGATACCTCGATAGAGGTGCGGATTGAGCTCCCTCAGGGCGGTGAGCGACGTGTCGGCCAGGTCAGCAATGACGTCGAGCCCCGTGACGTCGGGCACGGTGACCTCGTCGAACCGGAGCGGCTCGAGCGAGTCGATCGGGGTAAATCCGTAGCGCGCGGGCTCTTTCGCGATCAGGGCCGCCGCGATCAGTTTCGGTACGTAGTCCCGCGTCTCCCGGCGCAGCAGCCGGCGTTGCGATGCCAGCTCGAAGAAGGTGTCATCGGTGAGCGTATCGGGCTGTGACGCGAGTCGCGCGAGACCGCGGGTGATACGGCCGGCGCCGGCGTTGTAGGCGGCAGCAGCCAAGTAGTAGGACTGGAATTGCTCGCTCAAGTCGGCGAGGTGATTCGCCGCCGCCTCCGTTGCGAGAAACGGATCGCGCCGCTCGTCCACCCATTGATCGATTCTCAGCCCGTAGCCGCGCCCTGTCCCCGCAATGAATTGCCACATTCCCACCGCCCGAGCTCGGCTCACGGCGGTGTTCGAGTATCCGCTCTCGATGAGCGCGAGATACACCAGGTCCTCCGGGAGGCCCTTCGCGCGCAAGCTCTCTCGGATCATCGCTTCGTAGCGCGGCAATCGGGTCAGCCAGATTGCAAACCGATCCCTCGCGGGCCCCATGAAGAAGTCGAGGTAGTACTGCACTCGCCCGTGGTCCTGAAACGATTCGACGTCGATGTCCCAGGTCGCCCGGTCGCCACCGAGCAGCGCCTCAGCCTCAGCCTCAATGGCTTGGGAGTCGACCACGACGAGGTGAGGCAACGAATCTCCCATCATGGTCTCGTCGATCGCAGCGAGCTCGTCTGTGGCGTCGCGCGACTCCACTTCGGAGTCAGTGGCGACCGCCGGTTCGGGACTCGGCTCGGAAACCGGTGGTGCGGGCGAGCGGCCGGCGCAGGCGGTCAAACCGAGGAGCAGCGCTAGGGCGATCGATGCTCTCATGCTTAGTCCTCGCGAGGGTGAGGCGGGTGTGTGAACTGTAACTCCTGGTGAATGAGCCGCGTTCCCACGACCCTGGGATGCCCCAGCTGTGAGTTCCGCGTCGAGCGCGTCCAACAGTAGCGACACTGACAAATCACTGCAGCTAAACTCCATCAGGCCATGGGTACGATCGGACTAGGTGCGAGACTCAGCCCACCACCGACTTCTATGCCATGGTGGCTCAACAAGTTGCGCTGCAGCTCCCGAGCCTCCACCCCTCACCCATCAGGGGGGCGGGCGCTCGTGAGCTGGTGCAAGAGGCTTCCTCACCCGCAAGAGCTGGAAGCTCCGTGCCACGAGCTCCTCTTGCAGGCCTCGCCCAACGGTCTGATGCCGTCATAGCTCGAAGCCAGCCCCCCCGAGGACGAACGATGAGCCTCGTGAAGACCGCCCGAGGAGCGGCCGGCGGGGGAACTGAGCGACGCTCACGACGTTGCGAGCAGGTTGCCAAGGAAACGGTTGGTGGCGTTGAGCACGGCGAGTGCGGCGCCGCGCGGGACGTCCGCTTCGGTCAGGTACGAGCCCACGAGTCTCGTGCTTCGCGTGCCGTCTGTGGCTGAGAGTGCGACGACCACTACAATCGAGTCGAATGCGCGGACCGACTTGACGCCGAGCAGGTCGAGTTGCACGGATCGGCTGGCGACTGCCTTGCCCAGGGCGGCGAGGGCTGCAGTCGCGGCACATCGCATCTCACCCGTGTCTGAAGCAACGCCTTCCGCCTCGCCGTAGTAGTGCTGCTCGCCCACCCAGGCGAGATCGACCCGCGCACGGCACCGACCGTCGGGCCGTCGCTCGAACGTGAAGTCGTGGAACCTGACGCGCTCGCGTTGGTGGAGCGGTCCGGTCAATCGAAGTGTACCTCGAGCTGCGGGCGTTCCGAGTCGTCGAAGGTGCGTACGACATCCACGTCGAGACACGGTCGCCCCTGATCGTCAGCGGTCGCCGAGATCAGGACCATGCTTCCATCACCAAGCATGACTTTGACTTGCCTAGCGTCGTGACGGAGGACGGCTTCCAGGACCTCGCTCCCCCGAAGCTGCTGCAACCCCTCGGCGATCCGGCGCAGATCAGCAAGCGCTCGTGACTGCATGGCTCAGGAAACGTGGTCGACGAGGAGTGCCTGGAGCGCATCGTCGGGGATGCGCTCCGCCTGCGCGAAGAGGGAAGCCTTTGACATCGCCTCCAACGGGTACGGGGCCCAAAACGCACTGCTGCCCTCCGGTCCCGGACTCCGGAACGAGAGAACGAGCTGCCAGCTCTCCTCGTTGGGACGCCGCTCGGCGGCGACATGCACGTGCCATGTCTCGCCTCCGTGCGACAACACTCGCCAGGCCATCAACAACCTCTGCAAACAAGGGCGTGGGCCTTCAATATGGACCGCGCCCGGCCCGAGGGTCAAGGTAAACCCCCACCCCTACCGTCCCTTACCGTCTCCTCCCGTCCCCTACCCTCCCCTCTCCACGTCATTCAGTGCCCAATCATGCGCTCGGTATTCCAGATGCGTCTCGGCATCGAGCAAGAGTGCTGCGACCTCCTGATCCACGTAACCAGCCAAGAACCGCCGCACGCCGGCCTCCCCCCCGAAATCGTCTGCGAACCATTCGAGCATCCGGTTGACCTGCACTCGGGCCTGCGGGCTGGCCGCTGCGCTGAAGTGCCGCGGATCGGAGACGAATCGGCGCACCGCGGCCTCGAGTTGCCGGTCCAGATCGGCGGCAGTGTAGGCCACCGAGGCGAGCGCAGGGCAGCCGATGGCAGCGCAGTTGAGTGCAAAGTGAATTCGGGGATCGCCCATCGGCCGAAGGATCTGGTGTACGATCTCGTCGAGCGATCGGTCGGCGAGGGCCACGAGACACGACGGGCGCGTGAACGCGGATTCTATTCGCTGCACCGAGTTGGCCGGCCACTGGTCGTTGGCATCTACCCGCTCGCGGGAGCGTGTCGCTTGCTCGATCGGATAATGGGCCACTACGAGCTCGAGCAGGCACGCGTGGTAGGCGTTGACCCAAAAGGCGAGACGGGAATCTCGATCGGCCGCGTCGAGCGACCGCGGGCCCACCCGGCCGAGTGCCTCGAGATACTCACGCAGCACGACGCGGTTCCTGGTGAGCTCGACGTAATCCACACGGTCTCCGGCGACGACCGCGCGGAGGACCGACGTGAACCGGTGATGGTCGGGGAGGGTCTGGCCCCGGAGGGCAGCAGCGGGCGCCGCCGCGCATACGATGAAGAGCGCGGCGATTCTCACAGGGAAGCGCATCGCGCCGAGGCACGCCGAGCGGGCCGGCGCCCAGCCCGGGCTACGCCGGAAAGGTGCCGCGGCGTGCCGGAGGTCCGAGGTCACTCGTGCAGCGATCACAGTGGTCGGAAGATACAGCCAAGGAGACGGCTAGTGCCGACCTGAACCACGCTCAGTCTCGACTGCCATGCGGGACGAGCTGCCAGTGCCCTATTGCCTCGGCCTTGTGATCGAGGGACGATCACCGTGGCCGCTTGGTCTACTCGACCGTCACGCTCTTGGCGAGGTTCCGAGGCCGATCAACGTCGCACCCGCGCTGCACGGCGATGTGGTATGCCAGGAGCTGGAGCGGAATCGACGTCACGACGGGAGAGAGGAGCGGGCTGGAGGCAGGAACGCGCACGACATGGTCGGCGAGGCCACGGAGGCTGCCATTCCCGCGGCTCGTGACGACGATGACCTGCCCCTGGCGCGCCTTCACCTCTTGCATGTTCGAGAGGACCTTTTGATAGACGTGGTCCTCGGGCGCGACGAACACGACGGGCATCTGCTCGTCGATGAGCGCGATCGGCCCGTGCTTCATTTCGGCTGCCGGGTATCCCTCGGCATGGATGTAGGAGATTTCTTTGAGCTTGAGCGCTCCTTCGAGCGCGACCGGAAAGTTGACACCCCGGCCCAGGTACAAAAAGTTCTGCGAGGCCGTGTATGCGCTCGCAAGCTCCGCGAGCCGAGGCTCGAGCTCCAGTGCCTCAGCGACCAGATCGGGGAGCTTCGCAAGCTGATACACGAACTCCTGACCCTGTTCCTCACTGAGGTGGCCTCGAGAGCGGCCGAGATACAGGCCGAGGAGCAGGAGGGCGACGATCTGTGAGGTGAAGGCCTTGGTCGACGCCACCCCGATCTCTGGCCCCGCGTGCAGGTAGATGCCGCCGTCCGCCTCTCGCGCGATGGTACTCCCGACGACGTTGACGATGCCAAGCACGTGCCGGCTCACGGCCCTTGCCGATCGCATCGCCTCGAGGGTATCGGCGGTTTCACCCGATTGGGAAATCGCGAGGGTTAGTGTCCCGGGACTCCTGAGCTGTGTGCGATACCGATACTCGGAGGCGTACTCGACTTCGGTCGGCACGCCAGAGAGATCTTCGAGGACGTACCGGCCGACCAGGCCAGCATGCCAGGACGTTCCGCAGGCGAGGATGACGATTCGGCGCACGTCGCGGGCGTCCTCGGGAGTCAGATTGAGACCGTGGAGCCGCGCTGCCCCATCCTCGAACAGGAGGCGCCCACGCAGCGTCGCCCGAACGGTCTCTGGTTGCTCGCAGATCTCCTTCAGCATGAAGTGTGGATACCCGCCGAGCTCGATCGCCCCCAAGTCCCAGTCGACCGCACTCACCGGCCGGTCCTGCTCACGTGCCAGGTGATCCACGACTCGGTATCCATCACTCGTCAGCACGGCCAGATCGCCATCGTCCAAGTAGACGACGGATCGGGTGTGCTCGAGCACGGCCGAGGCGTCCGAAGCGGCGAAGAACTCGCGCTCGCCCACGCCCAAAAGCACGGGCGAGCCGCGGCGAGCCACCACGAGCTTGCCGGGCTCATCTGCCGTTATCACTGCGATCCCGTACGTTCCTTCGACGTGCTTGAGCGCCTCGGCGACACGCTCCTCAAGGGTCGAGCCCGCGGCTTCCTCGATGAGGTGCACCAACGCTTCGGTGTCGGTCTCGGATCGGAAGTGGTGCCCCGCCCCCTGGAGCCTCGCTCGCAGGGCGTCGGCGTTTTCGATGATGCCGTTGTGCACCAGCACTAGTCGGCCTGAGCAGTCCGCATGCGGATGGGCGTTCCGCTCCGTTGGAGCCCCATGCGTCGCCCACCGCGTGTGTGCGATACCGCTCGTGCCTAAGATGGGCGCAGAGCCGAGTCGCTCGCGAAGCCCCTCCACTCGTCCGGGCAGCTTGAGTGTCTCGACACCTCGTCCGTTCTGCACGGCGACGCCCGCCGAGTCATATCCTCGGTATTCGAGACGAGCGAGCCCTTCGAGGAGAACGGGCATGGCTTCGCGCCGGCCGACGTATCCGACAATGCCGCACATCGGTCAGCCCCTGTTCCGTTCGGACTCGAGGAGCGGCATTCCCTCGGACGTCAGGCCGAACCGAGCAAGCTGCGCGAGCTTATGAAGCATGAGATCCGTTGGATCGTCCTCCGGCAGGAGCGCACCACAGACATGGCAGAGCAGGCTGTTCAAGCGCTCCGCACCACGAAACCGTGGCCGGGACACACCGCGGAGAAAACGTCGGTCTTCCCAAGGGGTCGCTCGACAGCGCACGCAGATCATCCGGACAGATCTCCTCTCAGAATGGCGGACGCCGTGGGTGACGCCCCCCGCCGGGATCCGTTTGCGATCAAATTCGGGGCCCAGCGGGCCCGAACATCGGCCGAGTCGACGCAACTGTTTGTGTTCTAAGCGCTTACCACCCTGCATCCGCACCCCCCGCCCCCGGTGGCTCTACGGGTCACGTTGCGGGCTCGCGACAGCAAAGAGCCTGCAACCTGGCCCCGTGCATGGGTGGGTGTCGCTCGGCCTCACCGCGAAGGTGTCGTGCGAGCGCCAACAGTGCCGAAATCGCTCTTCGCTAAGTTGTTCTCCGAACGAATGTTCCAAACGCAGCCACGCGAGCACGACTCCTGCAACTGCCTCTTGCCGACACGGCAGGCCGCGCTTAGGTTGGCGCTGTCTCGCCAGCCAATGACCAAACCTCCCCCGGGAGCCCGATGGCAAAGCGCGAAACCACGACCCGTCCGCCGCTGGTGCTTATCGCAAACAGCCAGGAGTGGTCGGCCCGGTCCCTCGAGAGCATCCTCGGGCCCAACGGGTACGCCGTGCTCAGGGCATACACCGGGAAACAGGCGATCGAGCGGGCCGAGAGCGCTCAGCCGGACTTGGTGATTCTCGACGCCAATCTCCCCGATGCCGATGGGATGGCCGTCTGCCAGAGCCTCAGAACCGAGGCGGCGCTCAACGCCAGCACACCGATTCTCGTCACCACGTCGAGCCACCCGACGCGCCAGCAGCGTCTCGCCGCCCTCCGGGCGGGCGCGTGGGAGTTCCTGGGCCACCCGATCGACGCCGAGGAGTTGGTCCTCAAGCTCGACGCCTACGTGAAAGCCAAGTTCGACGCCGACCGGGCCCGCGAGGAGAGCCTGCTCGACCATATCACGGGTTTGTACAACGTTCGGGGCCTCGCCCGGCGGGCCCGAGAGATCGGCTCCGACGCGTTCCGACACCACGAGGCATTGGCATGCGTCGTGTTCGCGCCCGACGTCAGCCCCGACGACCGTGAGGTCGAAGGAGCGGTCCGCCGACTCGCCCAGGTGCTCAAGCGTGCCGGACGAGTCTCGGATGCCATCGGGCGGCTTGGGCAGACGGAGTTCGCGATCATTGCGCCCGCAACCGACGCCGTCGGCGCCGTGAAGCTCGCCGAGCGCCTGGCCCGCGAGATCGAGTCGACCGCAGCAGCCGAGGCCGTTCCCGAGGCGAAGACGCGGGCCGGGTATTACGCCGTCACCGATTTCCGCGAGGCCGCCATCGAGCCGGTGGACATGCTGGTCCGCGCAACCACGGCGCTCCGGATGTCCAAAGCCGAGGGGGTCGAAGAACGCATCCGCTCCTTCGAATCGAGACCGACTACCTCCTAGCCCCACCGACGCTTCGCGTGCACTGAGGCAGAGCGCGAGGCAGGTCCTCGATTATTACCCGGCAGGCACGGCCTCCCGGGCACTCTGGTTCCCCTCCAAAAGCCCCGTACTGCGTTGCGCCACGGCGACATGGAGCGCTCAGCTCCGACACTCGTGTTGCAGTGGCACAACGGTTGCTCCGCAACCGCTAAGCCTACTGCCACCTGACAGGGCGGCCCGCGTTGTGCTGTTGTTGGTTTCCGACAGAGCCTTGCGGTCGAGAAACCCTGTAGCGCAGTGGAGTACCAATGACCCTGACCGAGCACGGGAGAGTGTCGGAGATCGCTGACATGTTGTCGATCAGCCCTGAAGACAAGGCTGGCATCAAGCTCCTCGTGGTAGACGACGAGCGCACCTTGCGCGAGAGTTGCGCAAGTGTGTTGGAGCTCGAAGGCTACAACGTGACCGTGTCGGGGCGCGGCGACGAGGCGCTGGAGCTCCTCAAGCGGCGTGCGTTCGACATCGTGATGGTGGACCTGTACATGTCGCAGGTTCCGGGCATGGAGCTGCTCAAGGCGGCGCTCGACCGCCAGCGGGATACCGTCGTCATCGTCATGACGGGCAACCCGAGCGTGGCGTCGAGCATCGAGGCCCTCCGGGCCGGCGCCTGGGACTACCTCCCGAAGCCGTTCTCAGCCACCCACTTACAGATTCTCGTCGGGCGCGCGACGCACGCCGTGCTCGTCGGCCGGGAGAGCCAGGCCCTCGATGAGGCCGTGCGGAGCCAGCACGGGCACAGCGAGAAGATCACGGTGCTCGGCGCCTCACCGGCGTTCCGACGAGTCATCGACCTCGCGGGCAAGGTCGCCCGCACCGACGCTTCCGTCTTCATCACGGGCGAGAGCGGGTCCGGCAAGGAGCTGATCGCGCAGTACATCCACCATCACAGTCGACGTTCCAGCCGACAGCTCGTCGCGGTCAACTGTGCGGCGCTGCCGGAGACGCTGCTCGAGTCCGAGATGTTCGGCCATCGCAAGGGTGCCTTCACGGGTGCCGTGCGCGATAAGTCGGGCCTCCTCGAGGTCGCGAACGG
>JBDHCY010000116.1:0-10903 GCA_039591795.1 Gemmatimonadota bacterium
CGCAAACGACATGCCCCACGGCCACTTACACCGCGCATCCGCGGGAGGCCCGGACCCAGGGACACACCTCGGTCACGGCAACCCGCAGCGTGGCTATGGAGCAGCAGCAGCGATGCGGCGCCTGCGGCCTGGTTGCCACCCGACGCGGTGGGGCCCTTGGGGGAATCGGGCGCGCTCTACTTCGTTGACATCGCGAGCAAGCGTTTCCACTGAGCCGCGGTCGCCGGAACGACCGAGAGCCGCCCCTGCCGCACGAGCGCGAGCTCGGCGAACGCCCGTTCGGCCTTGATCTCCGCGAGCGTCACCGGTCGCTTGACCCGCCCGGCCGCCTTGATGTCCACGACGACGAGCTTGGGGTCCTTCGCACCGGGATCGGGGTACGGAGCTGACACCACTTGGGCCTGCCCGACGACGGCCTTCTCTTTCCCCGTGTGGTAGATCAATACCTGATCGCCCTTCTTCATTGATCGGATGTGCTTCAGCGCAACGGGGTTCTTGACCCCGTCCCACATCGTGCGCTTCTCGCGCTCGAGTTGATCGTAGTTGTAGCTCGTGGGCTCGGTCTTGAGAATCCAGTACGCCATCATGCCTCCACCAGAGTGCGGGTCCACGAGACGATGGTGGCCGCGAGGCCTCCGATGACTTCCGCGTCGATCCTGCGTCCGCGTCCCTTGACGTGAAACGAATGGTCTCCTCCGTCGAGCACCGACAGTGTCGCGCGGCCGCCGATACGGTCACACACTTGCTGAATCAACTCGAGCTCTGCCAGGGTGTCGCGCGTTCCCTGAAGGAACAGCATCGGAACGTGCACGCGCGAGAGATGATCGCCTCGCCCCACCCCTGGCCGGCCGGTTGGATGCAACGGGAACCCCAGGAAGACGAGCCCGCGAACGCTGTCCAACGGCTTCTCGGCGTACGCCTGCGAGGTCATCCGCCCTCCGAACGACTTACCGCCAGCCACGAGCGGTAAGCCAGGAGCGGCGAGCAACGCGGTCGCAACGGCGCGCCGCACCGTTGCCTGTGCGACCTCGGGCCGGTCCGGCCGCCGCTTGCCGATCTCCATGTACGGAAACTGATAGCGAAGCGTCGCCACATCCCGTTCGGCGAGAGCGTTCGCGACTGCCTCGAGGAAGGGGTGGTGCATGCCGGCTCCCGCACCGTGGGCCATGACATAGGCCGCCCAAGCGTTCTCGGGCCTCAGGAGCAGGGCGCTCACGCGTCCATCCGGCGTCCCCGATTCAAAGGTGATCGTGGTCGGCTCCATCACAGTCGGCCGCCGAGCTTGCCAAGGACGGCTGGGAGATCGGGGGCGATCTCCAGCAGACCGGACCATGGGTCAGTCTTGAGGCGTTTCAGACGAGTTGGCACGGTGCGGATCGTGAACTTCTCGATCGTGAGCCCGGCCTTGACCTCACTCCACCTGAGCGGCGTTGAGACGGGCGCTCCAAGCAGCGGGCGCACGCTGAACGGGGCCACCAACAGTTTGCCGTGTCCGTTCTGCAGATAGTCCACGTACACCTTTCCCTCACGCTTCGAGACGTGCCTCGTGATCGTGGCGATCTCGGGCAACTCGGCCGCTACGACCCGCGCGAGCAGTTCGCCGAGGGTCTTCGCCTGGTCGAAGGTGCACTGCCGCCCGAGCGGCACCAGTACGTGCAGGCCCGACGAGCCGCTCGTCTTGATGAACGCCGGCAACTCGATCTCGTCGCACAGCGCTTTCACCGCGCGCGCCACCTCGATCACGTCCGTGAACGGCGCGCCCTTGGGGTCGAGGTCGAGAATGCACCAGTCCGGCTGCTCCAGCGAGCCGATACGACTCCCCCACACGTGAAGTGGAATCGACGCCATGTTGGCGATGTAGAGCAACCCGGCTTCTTCACCGACCACGAAGTAGTTGAGATCGCGCTGAGAGTCTTCGCTCCAGATCTTGAGTCGACGGAGCCACGGCGGAGCATAGCCCGGTGCATCTTTCTGGAAGAACGATTTGCCGTCGATTCCGTCGGGGAAGCGCGTCATCACGACCGGCCGATCGTGCAAATACGGAAGGATCCAAGACGATACGGACCGGTAGTACTCGATCAGATCGCCCTTGGTGTAGCCCTCGTTCGGCCAGAAGACTTTGTCGAGGTTGGTGAACTCGACGTGCCGCGCGTCGGGCACGATGTCCACCGCTCCAACCGCGGCGAGATCGCCGGCACCTCCTCGCCAAAGGCAGTCGGTTGGCGGCTTGTCGTCTCGGAAGTGGAGAAAGACCGGCTGCCTGAGGAGGTTTTCGTCGGTCCATTCCTTGTACCGCACTTCGCAGACGAACTCCGGCTCGACCCACGCGTGGTCGGCGCCGGATGGCGCGTGGGAGCACGCCGGCTCAGCTCGGGTGATGGCGTCGAGGGCCTTTCGCGTCTCCGCGAGCTGCCGAGTGTCGAACCCGCTCCCCACCCGGCCCGCATAGCGCAGTGCGTCGCCTTCGTAGGCCGCGAGGTGCAGCGCGCCGAAACCGCCGCGTCCGCCCTTGGCTTGTGTGTAGCCGACGACGACGAAGTCGTCGGTCCGATCGGCGCGCAGCTTCACCCAGTGTGACGACCGACCGCCGCGGTAGCGCGAGTCGCCGCTCTTCGCGACCACGCCCTCGAGGCCGAGCTTGACCACTTCGTCGTAGAACGCCTCGCCCGCGTCTTCGACGTGGTCGGTGTATTTGAGCGGCCCGACCTCGGGCAGCACGGTGCGCAGCAGCCGCTTTCGCTCGAGCAGCGGCAGGTCACGGAGGTCGTACCCTTCACAGGCGATCAAATCGAAGGCGAAATACGTGGCCTGGAGAGCAACCGCCGCGTGGGCGATCTCCGACTCGCGGCTCAGGCGCCCGCGTCGTTGTAGCCGTTGGAAGCTCGGCCGCCCGGTCTCGTCGAGCACAGCGACCTCACCATCGAGGACGAGGCCGTCGTATGGGAGCGCCGCGATCGCCTTGGCAACTTCAGGGAACGTCGCGGTTGCGTCGTTCCGATTGCGGGTGAGCAGTCGGGCTTCGCCGTCTTCCCGGGCGGCGAGGATGCGATAGCCGTCGTACTTCAGCTCGTAGATCCATCCCGGCCGCGAGAACGCGCGCTGGCGCGTTTCCGCCAGCATCAGGTCGACCTTGCCTACGGGGACCGCCTGCTCCTTCGCTCCGGCGCGCTCCAGCTCCGCGCCGATCTCGGCGCCGACATCTAGCCCGCTGCCGAGTGCCTCGATGGTGAGGCCCGAGAGCACGGAGCCTTCAGGGAAGACGTCGCCGCCGTCCGTGTCGACGTAGGCGTCACGCTCTTTGATCAAGAGCCACTCGTTCTCGCTCTTCTTGATCTTCACGAGCGTCCACGTACCGCGCAGCTTGTAGCCCCGGAGTTCGAAGAGGAGCTTGCCTTTTTCGAGACCGGTCATCGGATCTTCGATCGCGATCCACGCGCCCCGGTCCCACACGATCGAGGTCCCGGCGCCGTAATTCCCCTCGGGAATCCCTCCCTCGAAGTCGGCGTACTCCAAGGGGTGGTCTTCGACGTGCACGGCAAGCCGTTTGTCCGCGGGATCGCGAGACGGACCCTTGGGCACCGCCCACGAGACCAAGGCGCCGCCCAACTCGAGTCGCAGGTCGTAATGCAAGCGGCGGGCGCCGTGTTTGTGCACCACGAAGAGGCGACCGGCGCCCTCGACGGCGGTCGCGGGGCGCTCGCCGCCGAACGGCTCAGGGGTCCGCTCGGCCGCCCGCTTGGCACGGTAGGCTTCGAGCCGGTCGGTAGGATCGTCGGGCGGCATCGCGAGAATGATAGCGCGGGAATCCGGTCACCCCAGCGGCGAGAGCCGGAAACCCAATAGTGACAATATGTTACAAAATGGGACTTCGCGCTCCGTATTGCGCGTTTTTCGTCTACTGACTATGATAGCGCCCCCATGGCCGCGCGACCCATCTCCGGTGCAACGCTCTCGTTCGGGCTCGTTTCCGTGCCCGTGAAGCTCTACTCGTCGAGCGAGTCGGCGTCCAACATCTCGTTCAACTGGCTCCACAAGAAGTGCGGATCGCGTCTCAAGCAGCAGTATGTGTGTCCGCAAGACGGTGAGAAGGTCGAGCGCGACGAGATGATCAAGGGCTACGAGTTCTCCAAGGGCCAATACGTGATGTTCACGCCCGACGAGCTCAAAGCCCTCGAGCAGAAAGCCACCGAGTCGATCGACATCGCCGAGTTCGTGCCCGCCGAGCAGGTCGAGCGGGTGTTCATGGACCGGATCTACTATCTGGGGCCGGACAAGGGCGGTGAGCGCGCTTACCAACTCTTGAGTGCCGCGCTGCAAGAGACGAAGCTCTCGGCACTCGCCCGCTATGCGGCGCGTGGCAAACAGTATCTCGTGCTCATCCGGCCGAGTGGCGACGGGCTCGTCATGGAGCAGCTCCACTACGCCGACGAAGTGCGGTCGTTCTCCGAGGTCCCCCTCGGCGAGGGCGAGGTGAAGCCCGAGGAGCTCCAGCTCGCGGTGCAGCTCGTCAAGCAGGCTGCATCAGACACGTTCCAACCCGACGCGTATCAGGACGATGTCCGGAAACGGACGCTCGAGCAGATTCAGCGCAAGGTCGAGGGTCAAGAGATCACCACGGCGCCGAGCGAAGAGCCGCAGGCCCAGATCATCGACCTGATGGAGGCGCTGAAGGCGAGCCTCACGAAGGACAAGGCAGGGGACGCCGAGGGAGCGGAACCCGCTGCGTCGCCGAAGCGAGCCGAGCGCAAGAAGGCCGCCGCTTCCTCGCGCCGCAAGACACGTCGCAAGGCTTCCTGAGGTCGTCGCTCCAGGCATGAGCGGGCAGTCACCTCGCCCGCGGCGCGGGCTCGAGCAGATCCCGTGGTTCTACGATGCCTGGATGCATCTCATGGAACGCTTCGGGCTCTCCCGGTGGCGCGCGTGGCTCGCCGAAGGCTCCGTCGGACGCACGCTCGAGATCGGATGCGGGACGGGCCGGAACCTTCCACTCTATCCGACTGACGCAAAGGTGGTTGGTCTCGACCCACACCGCGCTGTCCTGCTGGCTGCGCGTCGTCGGGCGCCGGGCGTTCCCCTCGTCGTGGCGAGCGCCGAGTCCCTCCCCTTCCGGGACGCATCGTTCGACACTGTTGTCTCCAGTCTGTCATTCTGCTCCGTTGGAGACCCGGCGCTCGGGTTCGCGGAAGTGCGTCGCGTGCTGGCGGCGACCGGACGGTTGCGCATGCTCGAGCACGTCCGGCACCGGAGACCCGCCGTCGCTCGGGTTCAGGATCTGATCCAGCCCCTCTGGACGGCGATCACCGGTGGGTGTCACCCGAACCGCGACACCGAAGCCCTCGTCGAGGCGTCCGGATTCAGGATTGAGGCGGAAGGCCGGCGCTCCCGCCGGTCACTCCGGAGGTTTCAGGCCCGGCCTCACGGCTGAGGCCCACGGTCCCCTACCGTCCCCTCTCCCCCCGCCGCCCGATCCGCCGGATCACCGCGGTATCGTTCGAACCAGCCGAGCACGTAGGCGATCTTCGCGATCAAGTTGCTCGGCTTGCTCGCGATCCCGTGCGAGGCGTCGGGCACGCGCACCAGAGCCGCCGGCACTTTGCGGATCTTGAGCGCCGTGTAGAACTGCTCGCTCTCCGAAATCGGCGTGCGGTAGTCCTCTTCGCCCGTGATCAGCATCGTCGGCGTGGTCACGTTCCCGACGTAGGCGATCGGCGACCGCTTCAAGTAGTGGTCGGGATGATCCCACGGGTATCCCGGGAACCAGTACCGCCAGAAGAAGCTCGGCCCGTCGGCGTTGAGCGCGAAGCTGAACCAGTTGATGACCGGCTTCTGCACCACCGCCGCGCGGAAGCGGTCGGTGTGCCCCACGATCCACGCGGAGAGCACCCCACCTCCGCTCCCACCAGTGACGAAGAGTTGCTCGGGATCGACGTAACCCTTCGCGATGGCCGCATCCACACCAGACATGAGATCGTCGTAGTCCTGCCCGGGGTAGTTGTGGTGGATCAGGTTGCCGAACTCTTCCCCGTAACTCGTGCTCCCACGGGGGTTGGTGTAGAGCACGACGTAACCCGCGGCCGCATAGAGCTGAATCTCGGCGGCAAACCGATCACCGTAGTTGAGGAACGGTCCGCCGTGGATCTCGAGGATCAACGGGTATTTCCGTGCCGGATCGAAGTCGGGGGGTTTGACGAGCCACCCCTGCACCGGTCGGTCGTCGAACGAAGAGCGGTACCGCAGCTCTTCGACGTCGCCGAGGCGCTTGTGCGAGAACAGGTCGTCGTTCAAGCGGGTGAGTCGCTCCACCGGCTGCCCCGCTGACACCACCGCCACGTCGGCCGGGTGGTCGGGCCGGGAGTGGGTGAAGGCGATCGCGCCGCCGTCCGCCACGCTGAATTGCCCGCCGGGGTATGGCCGGCCCAGCGAGAGTCCGCCGACGTCGCCCGTCACGGTTTGCACACGGCCGTCGAGCGTCACGTAGCCGACCTTGGTGTTGCCCTCTTCGTCGTATTGAAAGAAGAGACCGCGCCCGTCAGCGCTCCAGACGATCCCGCCCACGTCGCGATCGAAGCTGCCGGTCACGAGGCGTTGGCCGCTGCCATCCCGGTTCATGACGTACAGACGGGTCAGCTGATATCCCTGCTCCCGATCGTCGTACCCGAGATAGGCGATCTGCCGACCGTCGGGTGAGACACGGGGACTCCCATCAGGCCCCTTCCGATCGGTCAGGGCGCGGATGGCGCCGTCGGCCACCGAGACCTCGTAGACCTCCGACCCCTGCGGCACATACTCCCAGTCGGGTAAGCGATTCGCGGAGATCAGGAGATGGCGACCGTCGGGTGCCCACGCCGGCATCCCGCCGTGGTGATAGGGGCCAGAGGTGATCTGCCGTGGCGTTCCCCCCTCGGCGGGAAGTACGAAGACGTGCGTGAATCCGTTCTCGAGATACCCAGCTCCGTCGGCCCGGTACTGGAGCCGCTCGACGACGCGGATCGGCGGTCCCCAGTCCGCGCCTTCAGGCTTCGGCGGCAGGGAAGCGATCGGGTCGGCGGGCTCCCCCGGCACGAACATCGTGAATGCGATCCATCGGCCATCCGGCGACCAGGCAAGCTCCCCGGGAGACTTGGTCAACGTGGTGAGCTTGGTCTCCTGCCCAGTGTCCATCCACCGCGCCCAGATCTGACTCGAGCCGTCGGCACTCGACACGTAGGCGAGCCGGTCGCCGTCAGGCGACCAGCGGGGCGACCGCGCGCCCGTTGTGCCGTCGGTCAGGGCGCGATGGTCCGACCCGTCGGCCCGAATCATCCACAGTGCTGAGCGGCCGCGGTCCTTCATGATGTCGAAGCCGTTGCGCACGTACACGACCCGCCCTCCATCGGGGGCGATCTGGGGGTCCGACGCGAACTCGAGTTGGAAAACGTCGAGCGGAGTGAAGCGGGACGGGTCCTGCGACGACAGTGATGCCGAGAGCGTGACGCTTGCCAGGACGGCCGTTAGGGCGCGGTGCATACGGAGCTCCGGTTGGGGCGGTCAGCGACGGTCTGAGACGGTGCCTCGAGTGGCCAGCCGGGTCAAGTGCCAAACGCCGCAGAACCGGCATGTCCGCGCGGCCTGGCGCTTGCAGTTCGATCGCGTGGATCCTTCGCAGAGGAGGAGCTCCACACATGGGTGGACCGCATTCAGCCCGCAGACCTGACCTCGATCCGGAAGGGCTCCGACAGGTGGGCGCGGCGTGGCAGGCGATCAGTGGCCGCGATGACATCTTCGATGTCGACCTGCTGAGGCGCGGAGGACACGCGGCAGTGCTCTCCCTCCGGCCGAGGGGCCGAGCGGAGCCCCCGGTCGTGGCCAAGATTCGACCGCGCGGCGGGCTGGACCTCGAGCGAGCCATCCACGAAGTGGTCTTGCCCGCGCTCAGCGTAGAGACCCCGGGATTTCTGGGCTTCGCGAACGCCGGGGAGAACGACGTGCTCTTCCTGGAGCACGTAGGGCTCCGGGAGTTCGTTCCGCACGAGCCCGCGCACCAGGCGGCGGCGGGTCGATGGCTCGGGCAGTGTCACGGGGCTTCGACGCAGGTCTCGTCTCCCTCGATCGTACCCCGCCGCGACCTCGCTGAGGATCGCGCAAGCCTCGGCAGTACTCACTCCCAGCTGGCCACGATCCTCGGGAGCACGGCGCTGGGAGCGGAGGCGGAACAGCTGGTTTCTGACGTCCTGGAGCTCTTGAGTACGGCTGCGCGCCGATGGCCCGAATGGGCAGAGCGCGTGGCGCTGGCACCTGCCGTCCTCACCCACGGTGCCTTCATCGCCCGCAACGTGAGGATACGTGGCGAGGCTGACACGCTGGTCACAGTGCCTTTCGATTGGGACCACGTCGCGGTTCGATCGCCCGCGGTCGACCTGGCGCGTGCGTGGGGTCGAACTCGCGGGTTCGCAGCGAGTGCGTCCCTGACGGAGTATCGGACCGTCTGCTCGCTCAATGGGCTCCCGCTCGAGCCGGACGTGGTCGCCGCCCTCGCCACGTTGGGCACGGTGATCCGAGCCGCGGCTTGCATCGGATGGCTGACCGACGAGATCGCCGGTGACAACCGCGCAACCCCGCTCGCCGAGCTCGCGGTCTACCAGAAAACGCTGCGAGCCGTTCTCGGCACCTGAGGCCTTGAGCTTTCTTTCGCCGCCCTCTGGCGTCCTTACCGTCCCTTCGCCGCTCTCGACCATCTGCCCATCAACCCCTCGCACATTCCTTGCAAGTACGATCGCTGTGTCCCGCGCTGGGTGTCGCATGCACACCGCACCAGCCGGCACGAACCCTATGAGCGAGCAGCTATGCCTCGATCCACCGCCGATTGCACCCAGGACGGTGTCGGCCAGGTGAGCCTACTATGCTGACCGGTCTCGTCGTGCTCGCGACCCTCGTGGTCCAGGACGGTGTGACGGGCTACGATCATGCGGCCGCACCGGGCGTGGTGGCAAACCGGGCGATCGAGTCGATCGAGGTCGATGGTCGGCTGGACGAGGCGGACTGGGCGCGCGCCACGCCGGCGACCACGTTTACCCAGCTCGATCCGTTTGAAGGAGAGCCTGCCTCGGAGCGAACTGAGGTTCGCGTGCTGATCGCGGCAGATGCCCTCTACGTTGGTGCACGGCTCTACGACCGTGATCCCTCCGGCATCATCACGCGCCTTGAACGGCGGGACGCGCCGCTCGACGATGGGGACGCATTCCAGATCTTCCTGGACAGTTACCACGACCATCTCACGGCGTTCGGATTCACCGTGACCCCCGCCGGAGCGATTCGGGATGTCGTGATTCGGGCAGGCGGCGAGGAGGACGAGTCGTGGGACGGGGTCTGGGAGGCGGCGGCCTCCACCGACTCGCTCGGATGGACTGCCGAGCTGCGTATTCCGCTCTCCCAACTCCGCTACCGCCGGCAGGAGGACGCCGTCTGGGGCATCCAGCTGGTTCGGCGGATCATGCGGAAGCAGGAAACGAGCTACTTCGCGTTCACGCCGAAGGCGGAACAGGCAGGCCTCAACCGCTACGGTCACCTCGTGGGGCTCGGTCAGCTCGAGACGGTGACCCGGCTGCAACTGCTGCCACACACCGTGTTCCACGCCGAGCGGCTCCCCGTCGAGGCCGGCGACCCATTCAACGACGGTGACAACTGGTTCGGCGGGATGGGGCTCGAGGCCGCGTACAAGGTGTCGAGCAGCTTGATCATGAACGCCACGGTCAACCCCGACTTCGGACAGGTAGAGGCGGATCCGGCCGAGGTCAATCTGAGCGATTTCGAGACACGTTTCCCCGAGCGGCGGCCGTTCTTCGTCGAGGGGAACGATTTCTTCCGGTTCGGCCGCCTCCGGGCCTCGAACACCGAGGACGCGCCGGAGTTCTTCTTCACACGGCGCATTGGGGGAGAACCGACCGGGGATCCGGACTACGAGTGGGTCGACATGCCCGACGCGACGACGATTCTCGGAGCGGCGAAGCTGTCCGGAAAGACGGAGGGGGGGTGGACGGTCGGGATGCTCAACGCCGTCACGGCCGAAGAGCATGCACGGTTCGCCGACGAAGACGGGGTCGCCGGAACCGCTCCCGTCGAGCCGCTCGCCAACTACTTCTCCGGCCGAGTGACTCGCGAACTTCGGGAAGGAAACACGACCGTTGGCGCCATTGCGACGGCGACGAATCGGGACCTCTCCGACCCCGATCTTCGATCGGAGCTGCGCTCCAGTGCGTACGCCACCGGTGTCGATCTGAACCATGCTTGGGGCGACCGAACCTACGCGCTCGACGCCTCGTTCGCGGCCAGCACGATCAACGGCTCGGCCGACGCAATTGACGATGCACAGCGTTCGAGCGCCAGGTACTACCAACGGCCAGACGCCCACCACGTGGACTACGACCCGACCCGCACCAGGCTTTCCGGACATGCGGCGCAGGTCGCACTGTCGAAGATCGCCGGACACCACTGGCGGTGGAGCGCCTCGTATCAGGAGGTGAGCCCCGGGCTCGAGGTGAACGACATCGGATTCCAGCGGCGTGCCGATCAGCGCGTCCTGGCGGGCCAGCTTCAGTACCGGCAGCAGCAACCCACGCGGCTCCTTCGGCAATGGAGGGTCGCCACCTCCGCGAGCCAGCAATGGAACTTCGGCGGTGACAACATCGAAACCGACGTGGGGGCGTCGTTTCTGACGAGCTTCCACAACTACTGGTATTCCTACGGCTACGTGAGCTACGACCTGCCGGGCCTCAATCCCCGCCTCACCCGTGGTGGCCCGATCGCGGCCCGGCCAGCGGCCGTGTGCTCGGGGTTGTCGGTCTTGACCGACGACCGCAAGTGGTGGCACGTGACGGCGGACCTGTACTACGGGCACGCCGCCGCCGGCGGGTGGACCGCCGGAACC
>JBDHCY010000117.1:0-10881 GCA_039591795.1 Gemmatimonadota bacterium
TCCAGACGGCGAGCGACGCCCTGGCTAACGCGCGGTCTCGAGGACCCTAGGCAGCACGGGCTATCGCCCGCCTCAATCTGGACACAATTTGGGGAAGACGCGACATACAAGGCATCGGCCAAGAACCTGCCGTCGGAGGAATGTGATGAAAGGTACGGCCATTGCACAGGCACTCGCCATCACAATCGCGTCGCTCACCGTCAATGCTGCAGGCGCGCAGCAGAACAAAGCCTTATTTCCGGAGATCGTCGATGCCAGCCACGCAACCGGAAAAGCGTCAGCGTTTTTCCATTCGTTCTTCACAGCCAAGAGCCGGCATGATGTCGACGCGACGATGGATCACTTTTCGAGGACGACGCTGATATACATAGACGCCACGCTCGGCTGGCCCTTCTATACCCATGAGGCGCTCAAGGGCGTGTTCGCGCAGTACATGCCCCAATGGCCACCCTCGGGCGTTTCGTACCCGACCCGCATACTGGGGGATGAGCACAGCGCGCTGGTCGCCTTCACCGACACGCCGGAACTGTTCGGCGGGGAAATTCGCATCCTCGCCGCGGTCGACATCAAGGGCGGGAAGATCGTTCGCTGGGTCGACTACTGGGACGGCCGGAATTTCGGCGCTGAGTTGGCGGCCACGCTTCGGACGCCTGCAGATGAATTCCCCACGGATTTCAAGGAGAGTTCGGCCGCCGACAACGCCTCGGCCAGGATGCGCGATGTGGCAAGCAAGCTGCACGCGGCGCTGGCCAGCAACGACTACAAGAGCGCCGCATCGCTATTCAGCACCGACGCGGTCTATGAGGACATGACGCTGCGTACTCAGGTCCTCGGCAGGCTGGCAATTGAGCGCTATCTTAGCCGGGCGCTTCCCTCGCTACCTGCAGGCGGCGGCTCGTCATTGCTCCATGTGGTTGGCGGCGATATGGGCGGCGGCTACGAGTGGCAAGCAGCACCCGCTTACCGGACAACAGTGCGGCGCGGTATCACCGCCCTCGCCCTTGATCAGGACGGTAAGATTTCACGCCTTACGACGGTATGGGATGGCGCGATGATCCCGGACGCCGATATCAGAGCACTGATGACGCTGTCGCTCGATTAGCGGAAACCCGAGGCCTAACAACGGCATGCAGCCGACGCGCGAGGTTCCGCGCGCAGCTGTGCTAGAGCCTCCAAGACGCGCGGCTTGCGTGCAATATCCTCGGCGGCGATCGCTGGTGCCGTCTTCCTCCGGGCACCTCCTTTGAATTGATAGACGGTGTTGGCTGCGGGTATGAAACGGGCTACCTGACGAGGAGCGTCCCGGCATCGAGCGTCTACGCCACCGTCCGGATCGGTGATGTCGGCGGTGAGGTCGAGATGGAGACTGTACCGGTCCTGGTTTCTTGGACAAGTGGGCGGCTTAATCAGGCCGCCCTTCGTGTGAGAGCTCGGCGGACGTCGGCGGGGGTCCGATGGCCGTGCCGCTCGAGGAGCCACTCACGGTTGTACTGCTCGATGAATGCTCCGGTCACCTGCCGCGCCTCGTCGAGCGTGGCGAAGTGATGCAGGTCCTGCAGGATCGCAAGGCCACCTAGGGCATATCGGCATGCAAGGGGAGTTGCTGAAGATTCATGAGGGAGGATGATCGAGGATCATTCGCCTGATCCGTCGCGTCGCGTGCTGCATGGACGGGCGTGATGTGGCGGTGCGCGAGCTTCGAGGCGAGATCGACCTCGCGCAGGAAGCGCTCTGGGCCGAGCACCGCCGCGATCTCGGGGTCGAGCACCTTGATGGCGACGTGACGCTTGGGGTGCTGCTCTTCCGCGAGGAAGACGCGCGCCATGCCGCCGCGACCGAGTTCGCGCTGGACCACGTAGCGGTCGGCAAGGGCGGTGGAGAGGCGCGACGTCACGTCAGCCATGGTCGGCAAACATAGGGTCCCGCGCCGGCGACGGCGACCCGGCGCTTGCCTAGGTGTCTGCGACCATCGCCAGCACAGCGGCCGGCGAGAGCGTACGCCCGCTCGCGACGAGATCGTCGAGCGTGGCCTGCGGGATCGTCGCCTTCAGCGCCTCGATCCTGTCCACGACGCCCGGGTCCATCGGGTGCGCCACCACCGCGCCGGCCCGCTCCGACAGGACACGCGCGGCCGCCGCGATCGTCACGGCGCGCTCGGACCGGCCCGCCGCGGCGTCGACCGCCGCCAGACCCATCAAGGCCAGGCCGGTCCCGCGCGCGCTGCCGACCTCCTCGTAGGTGCTCACCGCGCGCCGGAACGCGCGCTGCGCCGCAGGCACGTCGCTCGCCGCAAGCGCCGTCCACCCCAGCTCGCACTGCACCCGCGCGATCTCGGGGCGGTCGCCCACCGTCTCGAGCGAGGCGAGCGCATCGCCATACAGCGCCATCGCGTCGGCATGGTCGCCCTTGGCGAAGGTCATCTGCGCGAGGAAACTGAGTGCGACTCCGCTACCCTCGTAGTCTCCGAGCCGCTGCTGGGTTTGGCGCGCCTCGTGCACGATGGCGAGGCCCGCCTCGAGATCGCCGGTCGCGAACAGGAGCAAGCCCTTGAGCGCCATGCCGAGGGCTTGGAGGAACTCGCTGACTCCGGCCCCGGCGCGCGCAATCGCGTCGTCGACCGCCGCGCGCGCCTCGTCCATGCGACCGACGCTCAGGTGGCAGTACCCGGCCATGAAGACGCCCTCGACCGCGATTGCCTCATCGCCGATCGCGACGCCATCCTCGCACGCACCGGTCGACTCGCGTAATG
Source organism: Gemmatimonadota bacterium (assembly GCA_039591795.1). Classification (GTDB taxonomy): domain Bacteria; phylum Gemmatimonadota; class Gemmatimonadetes; order Gemmatimonadales; family GWC2-71-9; genus JBDHCY01. Next base: position 2,750 of record JBDHCY010000117.1, read on the forward strand.
CCCGGTCCCACTCGCCGGTGACCGTGGAGATCATCGCGTTGGCCAGCAGCGCAAGCCCCCGGCCCCGGCTGGGCGCGTCAGCGGGTGCGAGCGCGAGCAGCTCGTCCAGCGTCTCGCGAGCCGTGGAGTGCTGAGCGCCGATATGCCAGAACCAGTTGAGGTGGCCGGCGAGCTGAAGCGCCTTCTCCAGCGCGATGGAATCGCCGGTGCGTGCGCACACAGTGAGCCACTGAATGGCCGCGTGCATGTTCGCGTTGTCGGCCCGCGCCCGGCGCATCGCCGCGAGCTGTCCCGACCCCTTGATGCCAACGTCCACCCCGGCCGCGAACGCGAGGAAGTGGTCGGCATGGGCGTTCCGGAGCGCATCCACCTCACCGCCCACGTCGGCCTGTTCGGCGGCGAAGGCACGGATGGTCTCCAGCAGCACGTAGCGATCGCCGTTGCCCACCACGCCCACGAGGCCCTTCTCCAGCAGCGAGTCGAGCTCGTCGAGCGCGCGATGCCGGTCGTCGTCGGTGTAGCAGACCTGTTCCATCGCTTCGAGCGTCCAGCCTTCGTGGAACACCGAGACGCGTCGCAGCAGACGCTGCTGGGGGGCGTCGAGGAGCGAGTAGCTCCAGCTGATCGTGGCGCGCAGGGTGCGCTGGCGAAGCGGGAGGTCGCGATCGCCCGATGTCAGGACGTCGAGCGCGTGGTCGAGCCGCTGGAGCAACGATGTCGGTTCGAGGATCCGTACACGCGCCGCGGCGAGTTCAAGCGCGAGCGGCAGGCCGTCGAGCCGGCAGCAGATGGCGGCCACGGTCTCCGCGTTCGCGGTAGAGAGCGCGAAGCCAGGGTTGACCTTTTCGGCGCGCTGCACGAAGAGCGCGACCGACGGGCACTGCCGCAGCAAGTCGAGCGACGTCGTGTCTTCTGCCGGCAGCGTCAACGGCGGTAGCACAAACTCCGACTCGGCGCCGATCTTGAGAGGCCCGCGACTCGTGGCGATGACCTGCAGCCCCGGACAGCGGGAGACGACGGCAGCGATGTCGCCGGCGGCGTCCAATACCTGCTCGAGATTATCCAGCACGAGCAGTGTGCGGCCGTCCCCGATGACGGTGCAGAGGGCGTCGAGTGCCGAGCGGCCGGGCGCCTCGGCGATGTCGAGCGCCGTGCCGATAGTGGGGAGCACGTCCGCCGCCGAGGTGACGGACACCAGCGAGACGAAGCCGGCACCGCTGGGGTAGTCGGCCGCGAGGCGGCGGAACAGTTCGGTTGCGAAGCGCGTCTTGCCCGTGCCCCCGTAGCCGGTGATGGTCAGCACCCGCGCGCCCGCGTGGAGCTGCTCGGCTGCCGCGCCGAGACGATCCTCCCGTCCCAGGAGCGGCGTGGACGGATTGGGCGGCGGTTTGTGGAATGCGCGGGGGGCCGCTACGACGCCGGGTGCGCCGATCGCCGGCGCCTCCACGCCCGGGCCCGTGACCGCCGCGCGCCATTCCTTTACTGATGCAAACCGGTCGGCGGGGCTCTTGGCGAGCGCGCGCTCGACCGCGGCGGCAACCGGACCCGTGACGCTCGGGCAGGCGGCTTGGAGCGACGGGACGGGGTGCACGGCATGGCCGGCCATCACCGCCACGGGCGTGGGGCCCGTGAACGGCGGACTCCCGGCGAGCATCTCGTACAGCATGCAGGCGAGCGCGTAGAGGTCGCTGCGCTCGTCCACGGTCTCACCGCTCCACTGTTCCGGGCTCATGTAGTGCGGCGAGCCGATGGCCGTCCCCGTCGCGGTCAGCTTCTCGTCACCGGAAGCAGTCACCGCGTGGGCGATCCCGAAGTCCGCCACGATGGCGTGACCGGCCTCGAGGAGTACGTTTTCCGGCTTGACGTCGCGATGGATAACGCCATGGTCGTGGGCGTAGCTCAGCGCGTCGGCGACCTCGTCGGCGATCCGCAGCGCGTCGCCGAGCGGGAGCTGCGTCTCGCGCCGCAACCGGTCGCGAAGTGACTCCCCGACGAGATACGGCATCACGTAGAAGAGCGAGCCCTCCGCCTCGCCCGAGTCGAAGAGGGGGAGGATGTTGGGGTGGCGCAGGTTGGCCGTGGTCTTGATCTCACGTAGGAACCGCTCAGGGCCAAGTGCCGAGGCCAGTTCAGGTCGCAGCACTTTGACCGCCACCTGCCGCTCGTGCTTCAGGTCGGTTGCGAGGTAGACCGTCGCCATCCCGCCCGCGCCAAGCTCGCGCTCGACGGTGTAGCGGTCGGCTAGTGCTGCCTTGAGTCGATCCAGTAGTTCAGCGGACAAGCGGGCGCGCTCCGCTGGCGACTGGGACTAAGATGGGGCGGGCACTGGAATGCCGCTAGATTGCTCGACCTTTACTAGCCGCCCCGCCGCCCCGCCTCGCGCAGCGCGTCCCAACGACATCAGGGCGCTTTGCCCATCGGTGGCACTGCCGTGCTCAGCGAATCGATCTTCGTCTGGAGCCGCTCAACCTGTGCTTGGAGGCCGCGAATCTCGCGCTTCAGGTCGCTTATCTCGTCGCTAATCTCGCTCGCTCTGGCAAGCAACAACCACACGATGAGCGCCATGAGGATCAAGGTGCCATATCCAAGTCGGGCCCTCTGAGCCGGCGGTGACGTCGTGCCGCGAGACTTCTCCGACGCCGCCTGAACCCCACGCTTCAATGCCGTGAAGAACTTGCCCACTCTTCAACCTCGCTTGCTGGCTACCAATTGGGCACGACGGCTCTTGCCACCGTACACGGCAGGAAGCTACGTGGGTCGCGAATACCTGCAACCGGCGCACCTTTGTCCAACGGACGCCGGCAGCCTGGACGGGACACCTAGGTCGCAGCGACACCAACCAAGCCGAGGCCGGTGACGATCAGACTGACATGAGCCACGATCAGCACCAACCGCCCTCGCGAGAATGGGTCTATCAACCCGGTTGGAACCGGCATCCAGCGAAACCACAGCCAGGCGCCCAGGACCACGCCGAACAGCACACCACCAGTGACCAACAACCAACCAGTGACTGCAACGGTGTCTGCAGGTAGAGCAGTCGCGCAGATAGCCAAGAGCGCCATGCTCACCAGGGTTGATGGGACGACCAACCCGTAGCGCAGCCGGGGCCATCGAAGACTGAGCCCCAGAATCGTTGGCATCAACAGCCAGCCGCCGGCAAGGCTTCTCCCAATCGCGGGATGGGCCTGCAGCGTGGCCTGGCACAGAATCCAGATCAATCCCAGGGCCCCTGCGCTTGTGATCGCGAGTCGCACGACACGTCGGGCAAACCTCGGGTCAGTGGTCATCTCCATGGGCGGCCGCGTGAGGAGTCGCTGCTCGGACGACATGGCCGTTAGCCGTGGGGCACCGACTCGCGCTCGCTGGTCCGGGCGAGCAGGAGAAACCGAACAAACCCTATGAGAAACAGCACGTCGAAGATCGCAAACCATGCAAAGATCGCGTCCGGCAACTGTCCGATGGCCAGGTAGTACCCCGCCACCAACGAGTAGACGGCCTTGTAGATGACCCCGAGCCTCACCAGATCGATGTTGCGGAACATGTTGCGGTATACGAACCAGTATCCGACGCCCTGGACGAAGACGAAGCCGGCGCTCAGATGAATGTAGGACGTATTGTTCGGGAGGGCGATATCGAGCAGGTCATAGACCGTGCCGTACAGAATGAAGAACACGGCTCCCAGGATCAGGTCGTACAAGGCAGCCACCAGAAAGAATGTCTTGAAGAACCTCAGAGTCCCAGGTCCAGCCTCTTCCAGCCTAGTAGGCACGTTTGTAGCCTCCTTTCTGTCGACTACGGGCCGTACGCCTCAGTTGGCGCCGAAACGCTGTAGCTCGTGCCGACCTTGCCGCTTCCGAGTACAACTGTTTCCCGAGCGAGATGAGGCCCTGCTCGAGTTCTGACACGGACATCTGTTTGGGGTCGAAGTTGACATCGAAGAGTGTGCAGGTTTGCCACGCGCTTTCTTCGAGCAGCCGGTGTTCGCGCCGCAGCCGGGCATAGAGCGGCGTCCCCGGAAACGCAGTCATGACAGTGATCTGGACCTGGAAGAGGCCACTCTCCTCCACGAAGCGCTGGACGTCATCGAAGACGGCTGGCGTGTCGCCGTCCAAGCCGAGGACGAAACATCCGATGACGGCGATGCCGTGCGACTGAATCTGATCGATCGCCGCCTTATACGAGTCCACCTTCCTCCTCTTCCAGTTCCGGTTTAGCTCGACCCCATCCAGTGCGACTGCATTGGGGCTCTCGAACCCGACGAGGAGCTGGGCACAGCCCGCCTCGCGCATGAGCGAAAGCAGTCCTGCATCTTGGGCGACGGAGACATCGGTCTCGGTGAACCACCGGACGCCCTCGTCTGCCAGCGCCCGCATCAACATTCTGGAATGCTTCTTGTTCACGAACGTGTTGTCGTCCGCAAACTCGATGAACGGTTTAGGCCAGATGTGCTTGATCGCCCTGACCTCATCAATGACCTTGGAAACGGGCTTCACGGCATACCGAGGAGCCAGTGCCACAGAGCTAGCACAAAAGTCACACTTCCACGGGCACCCACGCTGGGTTTGCACTGTGAGGCGGTTGTACTTGTCAGGATGCAACAGATCGAAGCGGGGCAGCGGTGCCAGAGCGAGGTCAAACTGACGCCCGTGGGGTTCATAGAGTTGTTGTAGACGCCCTCGTTCCCAATCCTCCAGCAGTTGAATCCAGTGTAGTTCCCCTTCGCCGACGACCACCACATCGCAATGGCGCAACGCTTCGTGCGGAAGTGCGGTTGCATGAAGCCCACCGATCACCGTCGTGATGCCAACTTCCCGGTAGCGCTCGGCAAGCGCATAGGCATCCTTCGCTTGGGCAGAATAGGTCGAGATCGCCGCCAAGTCGCACGGCGGCAGCACGGAGAGATTCCCTATGTCGGGAACCTCATGGTACTCCAGCTCAAAGCGCGCGGGTGTCGCTCCGGCCAACGTCAGAAGGGAGAGGCTTGGCAGAGAAGCAACGACCCGAGAACGCTCTACGAAACCCGGAAGGGTCATCCCCAGGCGGGTCAGTTTCTCACTGAATGCCCGGACACCACTCATCGCGATCAGGGCGATCTTCATTGCGGTTGGCCGGGCCAGATCTCAAAGATAGCGGGCTCGACAGCGCGATCCGCGACCACAAGCGCCCCTCTCATTCATGCACGTTCAAGCGGCGCCGTAGGGAGGGTCGAGGTGGGGGTGTTAGTGGACACGCCCCGCAAGCCGTGTCCACCCTCGAAATTGGTCATTGCGGCCATGATGGCGGCTTCCTAGTTCTTCTTCCCGTGCGGCCCCCGACTCTCCAACGGAATCATGATGTGCGCGTACGGCGTGTTCGGCCACATGATCCACGGGCCGCCGTTCAGATGATCCGTGGAGATGCCCTCCAGCAGCTTCAAGTCGGGCACCAGCATCATCAAATGGGGACCGAGGTCCGTGACCCAGTCCTCGGGACCGGTCGGTTCGGTCGCGTACGGGTCGCGATTGCTCACCGGCGTGTCACCCCGGAGCATGTAGGCGAACCCGATCGCGTTGTAGGTGGGCTCTGTCTTGTCCACATACGCCTTGAGGAAATCGAGCCACGGGTCGTTCACACACCAGGGATCAGTGCCAGGCGTGTCCTCCCGATCCGGAAGACAGGTCCACCCGTTCGTTCCCTCGCGCACAATCGTGCCGTCCCATCCCATGATCCTTGCGTTAGCGGATATCGACGAGGGAGCAGCACTCATCGCGCTCGGCACCGCACCCTGGGCCGCTGCCACGCCCGGAACCGCCACTGCGACAGCCGCGATTACTGACAACCGCAACATCGGAACCTCCCTGCCTGAGTACATGCTGTAGAACGGAGCCACTCCGCTTCCTTATACCGACATGCAGCAGCACCGTCAAGCTGTCGTGCTGTCGCTCGGACTGTCGCAAGTTGCTGCCCCACCCTCCTCCTCGAGCGATGCTCGTGAGAGGGTGCAGCATCAAACGATTTGAACCCGCGAACCTCGGATGGGGGCCCGGGCTCGGTGGGCTCTCGTGAGGGCTCAGGGGTCACGGCGTATCTCCCGCGCCATCCCGCCTTCGCCGAACTCGTGCTCAATGGCGTAACGATCGGCGAGGGCGGTGGTGAGCCTGGAAGTGATCACGGTCATGGCCGGAAAACATAGGGGTTCAGGGGAAGAGACGGAGAGAGTCACGACACGGCTGAGCGTGGCCCACGCGCAGACCTAGCGGCGGCACCCGGGGCAGGTATGATTCGACTACACCGAACTCGATGCCCGGTTGGCACGCTAGATCTGAGATGGAGGTCGTCATGACCATCTAGGGAATCCGGCTCGAGATTGGGAACACGGTTGACTTGCGGAGCACGAATTCGAGGGCATTCCCATGACAATCGCTGAATCGTTCGGCCGATCGCGTTTTGCTCAGCTCGTGAACAGTCCAGGTGGACGCCTCGCACGCATCGTAGTCGGCATCGGCCTCATCGGCTGGGGTTACACGCTGCGCGGCGGTGTGATGGGGGTGGTCCTGATCGTGGTTGGACTCGTTCCCTTCGTGGCCGGCACATTCAACCTCTGCCTCATCAGCGCGTTGCTGGGGGGGCCGATCAGTGGTAAGCGGGTAACGCAGCACGATCCGTAGCCCCGCCGTCGGCCGCGGTCTGTCTGACCCCAACGAACGGAGTTCAGCAAACGGTCGTCCGCCCGGGATTCGATCATGCGACGACCGCAGGGGAACCGACGGAGCGCGGACGGACAGGGGGTTTGCATCGCGCCACTTCATGCCGTATCGTGAGGCTCACTCCACCGAGGATTCCATCATGTCTCCCGCGCCGTCATCGCGAGTCGTTCATCGCGTCCTTCCGTCCGCGCTGGCCGCCGTCGTGCTCGCCGCTTGTATGGGTGGCGGGGGCGAGGCGGCTGAGGAGCCAGTCACCCTCCAGGGTGAGTGCGCCGCCGTCCACGACTCCGACATCTGCACCTGGGGCGAGACCGTGGGGAGCGACGTGGTCGCGTTCGGCGCGACCATCCCCATTGGAGTAGTCACAAACGCGCCGATGGACGCCCCGATGGTCTGGCCCCCGGTGGTGAGTGCCACCCTCGCGCTGCCCGCGGGCGTGCAGTCGGCGACCGGCTTCCATCTGCTGACCGTGTTCTGGGAGGCCCACGGGCATCCGCCTGGCCCTTACCTGACGCCGCATTTCGATTTTCACTTCTACGGAATTCCCGAGGCCGAACTGGACGCGATCGACTGCGTGGACCTGACCAAGCCGACCGAACTCGCGGCGGGCTATGAGTTGCCGGACGTCACTATCCCGGAGATCGGTGAGTTGATCGGGCTCTGCGTGCAAGAGATGGGAATGCACGCGCTGCCGAGCGCGGAAATGCACTCGAGCGAGATGTTCGAGAAGACGATGGTGGTGGGCTACGACCGGGCACGGCCCATTTTCATCGAGCCCATGATCACGGCCGCGACCCTCAACGGGCGGCAGACCTTCACGCTCGACGTGCCGACCGTCCCGAACTGGCCCGCCACGGGCCGCTACCCCACGAGCTTCCAGGCGGAGTGGGACGAGGCAACCCAATCGTATCGGTTCGTGTTCTCCGGCCTCACAGGAGCCGGCGGGGCCTAGCGACGTCACGACTCCCCTTCGATGAACGGCATCAACCCGACTGAGCCCGGAGCCCTTCGCTGACCGCGCCCAGTGCCGTGAATCGCCTGAGCGTTCCGCGGACAGCGCGGACTTGCGGTGAGAAGCGTGGCCAACCTCGTACTCTCGCTCGGCCGGTCAGAGTCAGCGAAACATTACAAACGCGCTGGGCACGGTTTTGACTACTGTCCGATGCCTACGCACCCGTCTTGGCAGGCAACGGCAAGCGCGATGAACCCTCCTAGTAGCACAATGGGAATGCCAACCGCGAACACCGTCGCGGCCACCTTGAGTTCGTAAGCTTCGATCCTAGCGACGCGCTCTCGGGACACAGACCACTCCTGCTGGTCAGAGGAACGCCCTAGTCGGCCGCCAACGGAATCAGCCGTGATCCACGGCTCGTAGAAGACGGTCTTGCTTGAATCCGTCAGGGTAACGCGTACCTGCTTTGGCTCTTTCTCCGTGATGTAGGTGTC
>JBDHCY010000118.1:0-15034 GCA_039591795.1 Gemmatimonadota bacterium
ACTCGTGACGACCGGTTGCACGGTCCCGGTCCGGACGTCGACCACCGATACGTCGGATGCGTACGAGCTGTTGGGCCGGGGGTCGGGAGCGTGATCGAACGCGATTCGAGTGCCGTCCGGCGACCAAGCGAACGCACCGATCGTGAACGAGCCCGACGTCAATCGTCGCGGCGTCCCGATTCCCTTCGATTCTGTTTCGCCTGCATCCGGGAGATCCAGGTCAGCGACCCACAGATGCGTCATGCGGAAGTCGCGGCCCTTGACTTCGAAGTTGCCAAAGAGCTCACGGCGACGGATCTGGTCCTCGCCCTCGGGATCTCGGACCGCGAGCGCGATGCTCGTACCTTGCGGCGAGAACTCGGCACGCTGTGTCCCAGCGGGAATGCGCCAGGCGATTGAGGTGCCGGAGCCGTCGGCCTTTACGAGGCGGAGCGCGCCTCGTGCGATATACCCCAGCCAATCCGAGTCCGGGGTCCAGCGGTAGGAGCCGCGGAATCCCTCTGCATCGATCTGGACCGGTTCGCTGCCGTCGGACACCAGGAGGCGCGCCGTCCAGCCGTCCGTCTCCCAATTCGGCTCGCCCTCGACAAACGCCACCCGGCGGCCGTCGGGCGAGATGGTGACCTCTCGCGTCCGAGGCAGATCCATGACCTGCCGCAGGGTAGGTGCGGGGTCGGCGCGGCGCGGAGCTTCCTGCGCGAGAACGGTAGAGCTGGCGAGGAGGACGAGCAGCGGCGCAACACGAGCAAACGGGGGCATACGCGGCTCTCTCGGTCGGGAGGTAATGAAAGACGGACAAGGACGGTGCAAAACGGTGGCGAGGGAGGGTGGTGGTTGGGACTCCGTCCTCGACCGTCCTCCGCCGTCTTTCGCCGTCACTCACCGTCCGATCTTCTCTCTCAATTCTTCAAAGAAATTCTCGACCACGACCAGCTCGCGGTCGTGATCGCCCGCTGCTCCGACACGGGTCGTCACGGTGGCGAAGCGCCCGTCCGGCGCGACGTCCCACCCGTTTGCCTGAATGATGTTGTCGAGGCCGAAGAGGGTGCGCTGCTCTCCAGCGGCGAACACGGAGCCTGCTCCCACGGACACGGCGATGGCCTGTCCCGTCCCGGGGGCGACGTAGTACAGCTCTCGACTGCTCGGCGCCCACGCCGGCTGGAAGCCGCCATCCACCGACACCTGCCAGCGCGCGGACGCCGAGCCGGGGAACGGGCGCACGTAGACTTCCGTCTGCCCCGACTCCCGCGACGTGTACGCCAGCCAGCGGCCATCCGGCGAAAGGCTGATCTGTCCCTCTCCGTAGCGGCGCGGCACGAGCAGCGCCGCACCAGAGTCCTGCCCAACCCGGAGCGCGTAGATGCCCGGGTCGGCAGCACGGGGGTCGGTGTTGTAGACGAGCCAACGGCCGTCCCGCGAGTACCGGGCTTCGGTTACCTGCACGTCGAGCAGCTGCCGGGGCTCGTCGCTCCCGTCCGCGCGCTTCACGTAGGGCCTTAGACCGGAGCCGGCACGATCCGACAGGTAGAGGACCGACCGACCGTCGGCCGTCCACGACGGGTTGCCACTGAACCCGCCGTCGAAAGTGAGCCTGCTGAAGGGACCGCGGTCGAGCTGCTTCACCCAGACCTCGGCGCTCGGTGGGATGCCAATTTGCACGGCCATCATCGTCTGGTTGGGTGAGACCGATGGATTGAGAAAGAACCCGGACCACGTCGTATCGACAACGCGTGTCTGACCATCGCGTCCGGTCCACTGCATCAGAAGCTCCGCGCCGGCCTCGGAGGTGCCGGCACCGTAGACGAGGCGGCCGTTGCTCGACAGGGCGAGATCCGCGGAGCCGAGTCCGTCTACCCGGACGCCATCGAGCAGCGGGACGGCGGAACCAGTGGGCTCGAGTCGCTGCTCGTCGAACGGAACCGCTACGAGCCTCCCGTCCGCCTGCACCACCAAGATGTGACCGGTGGGTGACCAGCGGGCCTGCACCCCCTCGAGCAGGATGCGATGCGTGCCGGTTGCGAGATCCACGACGGCGATCGCCTCGTCCTCGGCGGTGTAGAGTCGCAGACGCGAGATCGTGAAGAGGACGCCGCGACCGCCGGGGAGCGTTTCGGGGAACGTGTGGCCGACTTCTCCCTGGACCGTGTCCAACCTGGTGATGACTTCGAGGTCTCCGCCCGATGCTGGAATCCGCACGATCCCCGCGGTGACGCCGGCCTCGATGCCGACGTTGCCGCCCGTGATATAGATGAACCCATCCGTCCCCCAGCTGCCGCTCCCCCGGACGATGCCGGAGTCGACGAGCGTGACGGTAGGCTCGCCACTGAGGGAGGCCACGCGTAGCGCGCGGCCGATGGTAATGAACCCCACGTGCTCTCCGTCCGGCGCGAAGAAGGGCTGGTGTGCCTCCTCGCCACCGGGCAAGGGCGTGGATTCGAGCTGGCTCCGTCGCTGGACCCGGAGGCCGAACGTTTCGGCTTCCTCGTCGTAGCCAGCCCGCACGATCACCTCCCCGTCGGGCGAGATGGCGAGGTTCGTCCCGAAGTCGCGTGACTGATCAAGTGCGCGTTCCAACACGCGATAGCGGATAACCGGTTGAGTGTCGTCCGCCGGTGGACGAAGCCAACCCCAGGCCGCGAGGATGGCGAAGAGCGCAGCGCCAGCGGACACGACGGCGAGTGCAGAACGTCGATGCGATGGAGCCGTGGACGCGATGGGCGTGGCCGTGGTGCGGGCTGTGGTGAAGCTCGGGTTCGTGAGGGCCTCGGCGAACTTCGCCGCAGTCGAGAATCGGTCAGCCGGGGTCCTGTCGAGCGCCTTCCGCACCGCGGCGTCCACATGTGGCGGCACGCTCGGGCGGTGCTTCGTGATCGGCTCCGCCTCGTCCGAAAGGATCCGAGCGACGATTGCCTGGACGGTGGTCCCATGGTGCGGCGGCTCGCCGGCCAGCATCTCGTAGACCATGGCACCGAGCGAGTACACATCGCTCCGCGCGTCCAGCTCGCGATCGCCGGTTGCCTGCTCGGGGGACATGTAGTGGGGAGTTCCGAGCGAGAGCCCGGTCTCGGTGAGCCGCGTGCCGCCTGCCTGACTTACGGCCAGCGCGATTCCGAAATCGGCCACCAATGGCTGCCCGCGCTGAAGCAGGATGTTCTCGGGCTTGATGTCCCGATGCACGACGCCCTGGTCGTGCGCGTACGCCAGGGCGCCCGCCACCGCTTTGGCCAGCTCCACCGTCTCCTCGACCGACAGCTGTTTCTCGCGGTCCATTTTCTGCCGCAACGTCTCCCCCTCGATGTGCGGCATCACGTAATAGAGGAAGGAGTCGGCCTCCCCAGAGTCGAACAGCGGCAGGATGTTCGGGTGCTGGAGGTTGGCGGTGGTCTTGATCTCCTGAATGAAGCGGTCGGCGCCGATGACGGCGGCAAGCTCGGGTCGGAGGACTTTGAGCGCCACCGGGCGTTCGTGCTTCAGGTCATGCGCGAGGTAGACCGTCGCCATGCCGCCTTCGCCGAGTCGATGTTCGAGGCGGTAACGGTCGGCGAGGGCCGTGGAGAGTCGTGGGGCGATCTCGGACATGGTGGCCAAAGATAGGGTAGGCGGGACATCACGGCGAGCAGGCCGCACTGGCCACCGAGCTAGGCGGGGACCGGCCGGTCAAGGGGGTCGAGGCACATGCGCCGCCGATCTACAGGTCTCTCCTCCGAAACCAGAGGAACGAAGAGCCGAGCAGCACGACGAGCCAGATGACGGCCGACCAAACGAGCGTGTTTGGGTCCCAGATCTCCGGGGGCGTGCGGTTGTTCGCCACCGCCCGCTCGACCGCTTGCTGCAACGCCTCGGGGTCGTACTGAATCCATCGGAAGAAGCTCTGGAACACGGCGGACGGAAGGAACCGCACGACCGGTTCCAACGAGTCGGTGATCTGGACGAGCCCGCGCGCGATCAGGCGTTCGATCGCGGCGAACCATAGGAGCCACACGCCCATTGAAGCGCCCGCTGCGCGGATCGCCATGACCACGAAGAACGCAAGCGACATCGCACCGACGAGGCCGAGGCTCACGCCTCCCAGAGCCGGCCAAAACGTTGCGCCTACGAGCGGCTCGCTTCCTTCCCGGCCAAGGAGCGCGAAGAACGCACCGGGAAGCAGTCGCCCGACGCCGAGGAAGAGCACGAGCATCAATGGGATGAGAAACAGCTTGCCGAGGAACCACTGTTCCTTGGACACGCCGTCGATCACGTTCTGGCGCGCCGTCCGCCAGGTGAACTCGTTTCCGATGAGCAGGATGAGCGTCACCGAGCTGAAGATGAAAACGGTCTCGATGTCGTTGGTCAGGATATCCGACCATGCGTCGGGCAGCGCGAAGCTGCGCTGCGTGTCGTACTTCGCCCGCAGGTAGCTCTCGACGTACTGGATGGTCGTCATGCCGGTGAAGAAGATGAATCCGACCCAAAAGGCGAGCCGATGGAATGTCTTGATGAGCTCGTTGCGGACGATGGCGGCGATCATCGCTCGATCTCCCCCATCCCGCGGTGCTCGCCGGTGGTCGTGAGCTCCATGAACACGTCCTCGAGACTGCGCTGCCGCAGAGCGAGGTGCGAGAGGGAGACGCCCCGTTCAGCCACGAAGCGGTTCACCGGGGCCAAATCGTCGTCCTGGAGCTCGATGATGACGGTATCATCCTCGACGCGCGCGGCGAGCAGATCCGGAAGCTCCTTGACGATCTCGTGGAGCCGCGCCGTGTCGGCCGCTCGCAATTCGGCCAGCACGGTGCCCGCCGTGATCTCCGCGACGCTTCCCAGGCGGAGGATTCGCCCCTTTTTGAGAATCGCCACGTGGGTGCAGGTCCGCTCGACCTCCCACAACAAGTGGCTGGAGAGGAAGATCGTCTTCCCTCGATCCGCGAGGCGGGCGATGATGTCGCGGATCTCCCGCATGCCTTCCGGGTCCAGGCCGTTCGCGGGCTCGTCGAGAATGATCAGCTCCGGATCGCCCAGCATCGTGGCGGCCAGCGCGAGCCGCTGCTTCATGCCGAGCGAGTAGGTCTTGAACTGGTCTTTCTGACGGGCGGTGAGGCCCACGACGTCGAGCACCTCGTCCATGTCCTTCGAGCCACACCCCTTCACGTTCGCCACGATCCGCAGATTGTCTCGCCCGGTCAGGTAGGGGTAGAAGTTCGGCTGCTCCAAGGTGGCGCCCATCCGGCGACGCGCGGCGACCTGTTCACGATGCGTCGCCGCACCGAACAGCCGGAAGCTCCCGGCCGTCGGCCGGATGATGCCCGTCAGCATGCCGATGGTGGTGGTCTTGCCGCTACCGTTGGGCCCCAGGAACCCGAAGACTTGGCCCGGCTCGACGGCAATGGAGAGGCCGTCCACGGCAGTCGTCTTCCGGAATCGCTTCGTGAGTTGTTCTGTCTCGATGACAGCGCTCACACTCGCCCTCCGTCTTGGACAGGGTGCCGGACGAATTCTACGGCCCGAAGTTTCAGCGCCGACAACCGGGGACCTCAGCCGGCGCTAGCCGCCGCCTGCCGCGTCGAACATCCAGCCCATGATCCACCACCGTTCGCCGTCGTGGAAGAGCGTGATGCTGTTGACGCCACGAGCGAACGGCTCCCCGTGCGGGCTGCGCGCCGAGGCGTAACTGCTCCACACGTGCACCATATTGCCGGACCGCTGGGTGGCGCGGTCCGTCTCCCACTCCCAGAATGGCTCGCGTCGTGGGGTGTTGTCGCCGTGGTACTCGTCCAAGGTCAACGTGCGGATGACGGGGTTGCCGGCGCCATCCACGTTCGCGATGGCGATCCATGCATTGGGATGATGGAGCGAGCGGTCACGCTCCACGTCCGATCGCTCGCCCGCGGGCCCCGAGACAACCTCGTAGTAGGCCTGAATGATGCCGTCGATCGTGGCAACGTCCTCAGGGCCAGCCTCTTGTTGGGCGCTCGCGGTCGCCTGAGCGAGCGACATGGCCAACACGACGCCCCCGATCGGTGTTCGCATTCGGCTCTCCTGAGTGACTCTGGTTTTGGGAGTGCGACTGGCAGCGATCAATATAGCGGCAGGACGGTCTGAGACGGTCTGGGAGACGGCGCAGGAGGACTAGTGGAGCAGCGTTGCGGAAGCGCCGTTCGCTACGGCCGGTCGCGAGCCCGCACGACGACCCAGCTTCCGGGCGTCGCCCCGCGTTCGAGCACCCATCCGTCCGTCAACTCGAGCGTCCACGTATCGCCCCCCGTCGGCGGTGCGTCGCCGGAATTGTTGATCGGCACCTTGACCTCGACGATATAGCGGTCAGGGCGCACGAAAAGTACTCCGCCCGACAGCACGTTGAGCACGCCCCAAGTGTCAGTGATGCGGGCACGGTCGTACGACGTGCCGACACCCTGGAGTGGGGCAGCGGCGTTCGGGTCGAACGAGTACCGGAACTCCTCGCCTGGAGTCAGCGAGAGGGTCGGCGATTCGAGAAACCGAGTGCGCAGCTCGGCCTGGACCGCCGCCGAACGCTCGGCACGCTCCTGTTCTTGGGCAATGACTCGCGCACCATCGTACCGGTCCACCCGGCCTTCGGCGCCGGCGTGACTGGCCGGCACATCCATCACGTCGGACAGCAGTGAGCCCAGGTCGCTCCTCGCGGTCAGCCGAGTTCGCCAGGAAGAGTCGGACTGGTCGAGCAGGGTGCCGTATGCCGGTCCGGACGCGTACGCGAAGCTGCGCGCATAGTGCTCCTGTTGTTCTCGGCGACCGAGCTCGAAAGCCGCCCGGTCCGCGACAACGGACATCGGGAGCCCACTCATGACCAAGCCTGTGTACTCGGCTAGGCCTTCATTCAACTCGAGTGCGCGTTCACTGGCCCTTGCGGAGGGGAAGAGCAGCAGCCGCCTCGCCCGAAATGCGAGCGCATCTTCGACCGCCTGCCGACGGGCGTCATCCTGTCTCACCAGCGCCTCGGCGAGTGCACGCCACTCCAGACGAAGCCAGACACGCCCGTCGCGGGTATCGAGATGATCGTTCACAGCATCCGTCGCTGGGAACCCGATTTCCGGCTGGATGCGATGAAACAGCTCATGGAAGACGAGTTGCTGCCGCGCGTAGCGATTCGAGGGCACCGGCCACACCAGCATGCTCCAGCGGCGGCCGGCCCAATCGAGTGCCGTATTCGCGACATTCTGATCTGATGGGAGCGTGCCGACCCACACACCGTTGCGCTCGGTCAGCAGACCCGCCGAATCGGGGACGTTGGCCGCGATGAAACGAGATGCTCGATCGACAAACATGATCGGACCATGCAGCGCTACCCCCCACAGCGCGCCACCGTCTTCGGCACTCGCCTCAGCAGCTTCGGCGAAGTAATCACGCGCCCATTCCAGCGGAATCGGTGGGCCCTGAGCGTTGACTCTTCCGTCGCGACCTTGCCACGTAATCGCGCCTGTCGGCCGGAGTGTGATCTCGAGCGTGCGTGAGGGGTCGGCGGTGCGGAAGACGACGGTGTCTCCGATCGCTACGACCCGCTCCACTGGAAAGGGAAGCCCGTCCATCGAGGCCGAGACGACCTGCCGGCCCCGCAGCTCGAGGGTGAACACGCCGGCCGCATCACGTCCGCTAAAGGAATAGGAGGTCGGGCGGGATGCGGCGATCGGCGCTGCACCGATCAGTGCGCCAACGGCAGCCGCAGCGAGAGCCACGCCCGACCACTCTCGAGGTCCCCACCGGCGAAGGCGGCACCGGTAGAACAAGATGCTGACCACGTCGAGCCAGGCTCGCACACCTCTGCGCGCTTGTGGATGGGCGCGAAGTTCAGCCAGGTCGCCGAGCAGCTCCTCGTGGCGCCCGGGGAGGCAGACCAGACGCACGCACGATTCGATGAATCGGTTCATGGACTGGCCGCCGCCTCTATCACGTTCCAGAAATGCTCGCGAACGGTCCGCGCCTCCGTCAATGCCTTCGTGCCGCGCGCGGTCACTTGATGCAGGCGCTTGCGCTTCCCACCGCGAGTGGCACTTGCCTCACCGAGACGAGATGTGACATACCCCTTGCGTTCGAGTCGATCGAGCGTGGCGTACACGGCGCCCACCGAGACCCGCTGCCCAGTACCGTCCTCGACGTAATCCCGGATCGTGACGCCGTAGCCTTCGCCGACCAAGGCAGCAGCGGCGAGGAGTACGAGTTCTTCGAACTTGCCCAGACGATCAAAGGCCATGTCACATTATATATACATTCTAGAATAGCAACAAGACCCGTATTCGATTCCATCCTGTGTGGCTTGCTGGGGGACTGGGGGTGGGGAACTCGGGAATCGTCTGATCCGACGTGCAGGGGCCCGGCACGCAGGCCGCCGCTCGACGATCGATGGGCGTGGCATAGGTTTGAGAGAGAACCGCGCACGCGGGTGCGTTCAGGGCAAGTCCAGTGCGATTCCCAGCGAGGGCGATGCACGATGCGATTGACTTCCCCCATGGTGCTGGTCGTAGTTGCGGGCCTCGCCTGCACCGCAGCGCCTGATGCGAACCGCCCTCTGCGGTTTGCCGTTGCCAAGTTCCAGCACGAGACCTGCACCTTCTGCCCAGGTGGTGACACCGAGGTCGAGCATTGGCTCCAGCACAGCGAGCCGCTCACGGGAGAGGCGCTGCTGAGTTCGGGCTCGTACGTTCGCGGCTTCACGACGCGGGCGAGAGAATTCGGGCATGTCGAGCTCGTGCCCCTGACCTCTCCGATCGGTGTGTTCGGCGGGTCGTCCAGGAGCTGGAATACGAAAGAGACCTTCGACCACTTCTTGGACCAGATGATCGTCGAGCTCGAGGAGGCTATGCCGGTCGATGCGGTGTACCTCGCGCTCCATGGGGCGATGGCCGTGCGGGACGTGCCGCGTCCGGAGGCTGAGATCGCGAGGCGATTCCGAGAAGTCGTTGGGCCCGACGTGCCGATCGCAGGTACGTTCGATCTCCACGGCAACGAAGACGGCGAGTTCCTTCGGTGGGCCGACTTCGCCTTCGTCACCAAGCGGTTTCCTCACTACGACGCCTACATCCAGGGGGAACGGGCCGCACGCGCCCTCCGTCTCGTCGCGCTGGGGCGATACCTGCCGACCACGGCGACTCGGAAGCCGGGGGTGATTTCGGCGACCGTGCTCCAGTGGACGGGGCAGGGGGCGCCACGGGACATCATGGAGCGGGCGCGCCGGTGGGAAGCTCGGGAAGACGACGCATACGTCAGCGTCTCCTACGGCTATCCATGGTCCGACGTCCCCGACGTCGGGGCCACAGTGCACGTCATGACGAATGGGGACCAGGAGCTCGCGGACCGCATCGCCGATGACATGGACGAATACATCTGGCGTGTGCGGGACTTTGCCGTCGGCGGGTTCCCGCGGCCCGCGGAAGCTGCTCGGATCGTGCGGGACGCCGTCAATCGGGGGGAGACACCCGTCGCGGTCGGTGACTACAGCGATCGACCCGGCGATGCGACGCACATCGTGAAGGCATTCGAAGCGGCCGGCATAGCAAGGGTTCTCTATGGAACGATCACCTCACCTGCGACGCTCGAGGCAATGGCGGACGCGCAGATGGGTCAAGGCGATGCCTTCGACATGGAGATCGGCGGGTTCACGCCGTCGGGTGGCACGCCCGTGCGCATCGTCGGCACGGTAGCCTATTTCGGCGAGGGGCTCGGCTACGAGCGCCTGGCGGCCGTCGCGTTCGGCGCCGGTAACCTGGTCGTCATCACACCCACCTACGAGCAGGTCATCTTCCCCGAGCGATTTCGGATCGGCTCGATCGACGTCGCGGACTACGATGTGTTCGTCGTGAAGTCGCGAGTGCACTTCCGGCGGGGATTCGACGAGACGGGATTCGCGCGTACGATCTTGGTCGTCGAGGCTCCCGGGCCGTTCGTCGGCACGACGTTTCTGGACGCGTTGCGGTACGAGAATGTCGACCTGAGGGAATACTATCCGTACGGGGAGCCGGGGAAGCGGAGGTGAGAGGACGGACTAAGACGGACGAGGACGGTCCAAGACGGTGCAAGAATACCGTCTCCGACCGTCCTCTACCGTCCCTTACCGTCCTTTTCCATCCTTTGCCGCCCTATTCCGTCCGCCACCCCGAAAACACGAACCGATACGAGCGTGCCGTTTCGTCGTACACCGCCTCGAAGTGCGTCGGCCACTGCACACCCGCGCCCGCATCCGGCACGGCCGGGATCTCCATTTGGAAGCTCTGCTCTTCCATGAGCTTGGCTTTCGCGATCATCGGCTCGAGGAAGATGAGCTTCTCCAGGTTGTATCCCACGATCATCGACGCGCCGAACGGATCGGTCTGGTCGAGTTCGGCTTCCAACATGGCGTGCATCCCCATCGTGGGAACGCAGAGGCCGACCAGCTCGCCGAGCTCCGGGATCTCGATGTCTGGCAGCGTGTACCCCGCGGGAAGCTGTGCCGGCTTGCTCAGATCGAGACAATCGATTGCCTGCACCTGATCGGGGCCAATCGTGTAGAAGTGGAAGTCGAAGTGCGGCGTGAGGAACAGCCCGGGCGGGTGACCGTGCACCTCCCAATTCACCCCTAGGTGGTCGAACCCGGTGGCGTTCGCTACCTCCCGCGGAAGCGCGACGACGGCCACAAAGGGGGGTGGGAAGACCAACTCGCCCTCTGCCGGGGCGTTCTCGATGGTGGCCATCGGGACGGTGGCGCCGAAATCGACGACTTGAGTGCCCGCCATCGTCCCGAAGCTGCAGACCTCGGCATCGAACGCGCTTTGACATTCGCCCTGCACGATGACCTGCTGCTCTCCAGCACATGCGGCGAGTCCGGCGATGACTCCTCCTCGAACGTGGTCTCAAAAGGTCACTATCAACAGCCAAACGACCATCGCAATCGCGAGCGCGACGGCCGCAAGGATTTCGAGGATCACATACGCCTCCGCCAGCCCCACGAGGAACCGTCGCAGCTTGGATCGGCGTGTCATCGCTCGAGAGACGATCCTGCGTTCGCATTTAGTGAGCGGCCCGACCAATCTATGCTTGGCGGCCGGGGGGGGAAGGGCCGGAGGGAGCCTGGCGGGGTGCACATCCGGCACAAGGAGAGCATCAGGCTCGCGCCCCGCACCATGGACAGCGCCTCGTGCTGCCGCAACGAATGTCTAGAACACGGGGTCCGGCCCTGACATGAGCAGCGTCTGCCTACAAGCACCACTGAAGTCCGAACCAACGGTGCCTCTTGTACCGATCGGAACTTGACTTTATACTATAAAGTACTCTATCTTGGTGCGCGCCCAACCCCTCGGAGGAGTGGAGCAGTGCAGAGTGGTTGAAACCCGGAGCGCCCGAGCCTCAAACCCAGCACCTGGCGCCGCCCCGGTCTTGGCAGCTGGCATCTCCTCGGCGACGGGCTGTTCCGTGGCTCCGAGTGGGGTGTGAACGTCCCCGTCTGGATCGGAGCCCTCGCTATCGCGGGCTGGTGGTCGCGCCGGCGCGCGAATGCCGCCACGCCCTGGCTCACCGGCCTGCTCCTCTTCTTCGCGCTGTGTTGCGCGTGGCGGGCCTCGCCCTTCCTGCGTTTCTGGAACCTCGCCGCGGTCCTGGCGGCGGCGGTCGCGATCACCGTCCAACTGCGCCATGGGCTCGCGAGCGCGTGGATCCGCGACTACGTCCACGGTGCCTTCGCCACCGCGCTGCAGGTCGGCGCGGGCCCGGTGCGGACGGCGAGCGCGATCCGCTGGCCCTGGAACGGCGGGTCCGAGCGCACCCGCACACTCCTCGCCGTCGGCATCGGAACGGCACTCGCGATCCCCGTAGTGCTCGTGTTCGGGGCGCTCCTCGCGTCGGCGGATCCCGTCATGGAAGCGTTCGTCGTTCGCTTCTTCGACTGGGACGTGCGCCGCCTCCTGGAGCACCTCGGGATCATTGTCCTGCTCGGTTGGATCGCCACCGGGTGGCTCTGGGGGATGGCGGAGGGGCGCACTGCGGAAAGCAGCTCCGCACCGCGGCCGAGTCGCTCGTTCGGTATGCTCGAGCTCGGCATCCCGCTGGGCGCGCTCCTCGTGCTACTCGTGAGCTTCGTCGGGCTCCAGACACGGTATTTCTTTGCCGGTGATGCAATGCTTCAGGTGACGGGCATGACCTACGCCGAGTTCGCTCGCCGCGGATTCTTCGAGCTGGTGTTCGCCAGTGCGCTGGTCGTTCCCCTGCTCCTGGTCGCGCAGTGGGTGCTTGATCGGGATCGCGAGAGGGCGGTGGAGAGCTTTCGCGCCCTCGTCGTGGCGCTCCTGGGCGTCATCCTCCTCGTCATGGTATCGGCGCTCGCCCGGATGAAACTCTATGTGGACGCCTACGGACTGACCGAGGACCGATTGTACGCGTCTGCTTTCATGGGCTGGATCGGCTTCGTGCTCGTCTGGTTCGCGTTCACCGAGGTTCGGGCTCGGTTCAACCGCTTCGCCACCGGGGCGGTCTTGGCGGGGTTCGCCGTCGTAGCCGCGTTGAACGTCGTCAATCCGGACGGCCTGATCGCCCGAGCGAACATTGCCCGGGCGGGGCGCGGGCTGCCATTTGATGCGGAGTATCTCAGCCGGCTGAGTCCCGACGCGGTTCCCACCATCGCAGCCCGATGGGCGTCACTCGATCCCGATGCTCGCTGTGTTCTTCAGGCCGGTGTGCTGTCCGAGGCGGGGCCAGCCGAGGATTGGCGCGGGACGACGTGGTCGGGCACGCGGGCCTCGCGAGCCGTCCGCGATCTCGACCTCGCGGAGGAGGCCTGCCCGGTCGATTGACCAGACTCTAGCCCGCACCTCCCCCTTGACGACATCCCCCGGCGACATGTATACTGCCGTTAATGAAAATTTCCTTTCAGTTGAGGATGGCATGAGCAACCCCGCCAATCTCTCGCGCCGCGAGCGGGAGATCATGGACATCGTCTACCGGCTGGGTGAGGCGGGGGCGCACGAGGTGGCCGCGCAGATGAAGGACGATGCCGGCTACGACACGGTGCGTGTCACGCTCGGCATTCTGGAGAAGAAAGGCCATCTGAAGCACCGCAAGGACGGTCGGAGGAACATCTACGCGCCCACGGTGCCTCGCGAACGTGCTACAAAGACTGCCGTCCACAATCTCACTCGGACGTTCTTCGGAGGATCTCCGACCAAGGCCATCCTGACCATGCTCGACCTGTCATCGCGGAAACTGAGCGAGGCCGAGCTGGACGAGATCGCCGAATGGATCGAGCAGGAAAGGCAAGGCAAATGACGTACTTCGTGATGCAGCTCGGCGCGAGTGTGTTCCTCAAGGCGACCGTGGTCCTCGCGCTCGCGGCCCTGGTTGCCACCCTCCTGCGACGGTCTTCGGCAGCGACCCGGCATCTGATCTGGAGCCTCGCCCTCGCAGCGCTGGTCGTGCTACCGGTCCTGGACACCGCACTGCCGGCGTGGAGCTGGGACGTACCGAGCGTAGCCGAGGGCGGGCGTGTTGAACCGGCGGCCGTGAACCCGGCACCGACGGGCGACGTGGCGCCAGCCAACGTCACATCGGTCATGGCCGTGTCACTTGCTGATCAGCCATCGCTCCCGGCCACGATCGCAGTGACGATCGTAGTGATCGGTCTCTGGGGCGGGGGAGTCCTCTTGCTGCTCGGCCGACTGGCTGTGCATCTCCAGCATGCCCATGGCATCGCGCGTCGCGGGGCACCGGCCGTCAGCGCGGTGCAGCGGCGGGCCAGCGGTCTGGCGAAGCGGGCCGTCCGGGTCGTCGTGAGCCGCGAGATCTCGGTGCCGGCGTCGATGGGTGTCTTCCGTCCCTGGGTGCTGTTGCCGGAGGCCTCACGTCGCTGGCCGGCCGATCAGGTGGACATCGTGCTGCGCCACGAGGTAGCTCACATCACGCGTTGCGACTACGTGTTCCACCTCATCGTCGAGACGTGCAAGGCGCTGTATTGGCCGAATCCCCTCGTGTGGTTCGCTGCCAGGCGCAGCGAGATCGAACGCGAGCGGGCGTGCGACGACAGGGCGTTGGCTTCGGGCGTTCCATCGCAATCATATGCTACGCGCCTCGTCGAGATGGCGCGGGCCCAGTTCGAAGCGGCCGGAGCGTTGGCGATGGCTCAGCGGTCGGGCCTGGCCGAGCGGGTCCGGAGCATTCTCAGCGGTTCGACCGACCGGTCTCCGGTCGGGGCAGCGCGGTTTGCCGTAATCGGGGCCATGGCCGCGCTCGTCACGCTGCCTGTTGCGACCTATCAGGTGGTGCGGGACCGGCTTCCCACCATCGAGGAGATTCTCACGGACCTCGAGAGCGACGACGTCGCCACCGCGCGGCGCGCTGCCTGGTGGCTGGGTGAACGAGAAGACCCCAGCACGGTCGAAGCGTTGATGCGTCAGCTCCGAGCCGGGCATCCCGACGTTCGCCTCGTGGCCGCGTGGGCTCTCGGTGAGATCAAAGACCCCTCCGCCATCGGCGCGCTCGCCGGGGCACTCGACGCGGACGATCCCTACCTGCGGGAAATGGCCACCCTCTCGCTGGGCGAGACGGAGCATCCCGACGCGCTCCGCCCGATCATGGATGCGTTCGACGCGCGTGAAGAGCTGCGGCCAGCAGCCTTTTGGGCCCTGGGGGAGATCAAGACCGAAGAGGCACGGGCGGCACAACACACCGCTGCAAACATCCTCGAGCGTGCTCCCACGGAGCATGCCCAAGTGTGGACCGGCCGCATCGAGCGCGGTGAGGCGGCGGTTGACCAGAGTGTGCCCGATCTCGTCCGCCAGCTCGAACGATCTCAGGATGCCTCTGAGCGTCGGCGTGCCGCGTGGAGTCTCGGCGTGCTAGGGGAGCTCGACGCTGTCGACCCGTTGCTCGACGCCCTGCGCGATCCCGATCCGTCCGTGCGCGCGATGGCTGTGTGGGCGCTGGACGAGATCAATCCCTCACGGGCTCAATAGTCGCACGCACTAGCGCCGAATAGGACACAGGCGATCACGCGACATGCTGAGCGGAGATCCGGATGGTTCTCATGCCACAGAGTGAAAAACTCTTTTCTGTTGCGGTCCGTGTG
>JBDHCY010000119.1:0-10937 GCA_039591795.1 Gemmatimonadota bacterium
AATTTCACGTTCAAAAGGGACTACTATTTGGATGAACTCTTTGATGAAAGTACTCCCGTACCTGATTGGGCCAAATAAGCCGCTCACAGCGTCACTCACGTGATGGCCCGATCCAGGTGCACGTACCCACCGTCCACGAACACATACTGTCCGGTGACGTGACTGGCCTGCGGCGAGAGGAGGAACACGACCATCGCCGCGACCTCGTCGGGTTGCGTCATCCGCCGTCCCAACGGGATCTTGTCGGTGATCGTGGTGAGTCTCTCTTCCGGGTTCGGCGATGCTGCGATCCACTGCCGATACTGCGGTGTCATCGTGTGTCAGGCCGAGCACCGCGCCCTTGGCTGCCGCATATCCCGACGTTCCACCCTGCCCAGTCAGTGCGACCTTCGACGCGATATTCACGATCGCGCCTTTTGAAGCCGTCAGTGCGGGAAGCAGGCACTGTGCCATCTCGAAGTAGTGCAGGACATTGCGTTGAATCGAGAGCATGAACGCCTCGGCGGTCCCGCCCTCGAGCGAGACGCCGTCGTTGATCCCCGCGTTGTTTACGAGCGCGTACGGCGCGCCAACGCTTCGGACGACCTCGTCGGCCGCCGCGCGGCACGCGCCCGGCTGCACGAGGTCGCACGACACGAGCCCACACCGACCGATCCCCACCGACAGCTCGTCGTGAAGCCGCCGGCCGGCGTCTTCATCCTGGTCCACGATCACCGGTGTGGCCCCCTCAGCGGCGAGCGCGCGCACGATGGCTTCGCCAATTCCTTTGGCGCCACCGGTCACAACCACTGTCCGTCCAACGAGAGCGAGGTCCATCTCAAACCGCCGCGATAGGAGTCAAGCCTGCAAGCCGTAGAACCGAATGGCGTTACCACCGAACAGCGCGTCCCGCTCCCCTTGCGGTAGCGCGCCTGCATACCCGTCGACGAGCTCCACCACCTGCCGGTGCTCCGCAGCCAAGAGACACACGGGCCAGTCGGAGCCGAAGATCAATCGGTCGCACCCGAACGCTTCGAACACGACATCAAGGTATGGGCGCATGTCGTCTGGGTGCCATCGAGACCAATCCGCCTCCGTCACGAGCCCGGACACCTTGCACCACACGTTCGCGTGACCGGCAAGTTCCTTCATCGGCGTCGCCCAACCGTCCATCGCACCGTCGCGGATTCGCGGTTTGGCAATGTGGTCGAGCACAAAAGGCTGATCCGGGAGCCGCTCCACAAGTGACACTGCTGACGGCAGCTGTTGCGGGTACACCAAAATGTCATACGTGAGGTCGAAGTCGCGGAGGAGCCCGATACCTTCGACCACCGCCTCCCGGTCGAGAAAGTCATCCGGCTCGGCCTGCGCAATGTGCCGGACTCCGCGGAACCGTTCAAAGCGGGAGAAGTGTTCGAGACGGTTCGAGAGGTCCGGCGCTCTGAGGTCGACCCAGCCAACAACGCCCTCAACGAACGGATGCCGCTCGGCGAGGTGAAGGAGGAACTCCGTCTCATCCTCCGACTGATCCGTCTGCACCGCGACCGTGCCGTCGATCCCGCTAGCCGCCAGGTGGGGCACCAGGTCTTCGGGAAGGAAGCTACGGCGGAGCACGGCCATCTCGTCGGTGATCCAGGCGCCCCGGACGGGGTCGAAGTTCCAGAAATGTTGGTGCGCGTCGATCCGCCTCACTCGTGGGGTCCCTCGGCGAGTTCGGACGCGACCGCCCGTTGGCGCTGCGTTCCGAGTCCATCGATACCCAGCTCGACGATATCGCCGGGTTTGAGGTACCGCGGTGGCCGGAAACCGAGACCGACACCCGGGGGGGTCCCGGTGGAAATCACGTCACCGGGCAGGAGCGTCATGAACCGGCTCACATAGCTTACGATCATCGGCACGCCGAAGATCAAGTCCGACGTGTTGCTGTCCTGGAGCGCCTCGCCGTTGACGGTGAGCCACAGCCGCAAGTTGTGCGGGTCGGGGATCTCGTCGCGTGTGGCCAAGAACGGACCAATCGGCGCGAACGTGTCGAAGCTCTTGCCCTTCACCCACTGCCCGCCGTGTTCGAGCTGCCACTCGCGTTCGCTGTAGTCGTTGTGCAGTGCGTAGCCAGCCACGTGCCCCATCGCGCGATCTTCCGACACGTAGGTTGCGCGCTTTCCGATCACGACCGCCAATTCGACTTCCCAGTCGGTCGCGTGACTCTCCGGGGGAATGACGACGTCGTCGTTGGGCCCGCTGAGCGCGGTCGTCGCCTTGAAGAACACCACGGGTTCGGTAGGCAGCTTCGCGCCCGTTTCCTTCACGTGACCTGCATAGTTGAGCCCGATGCACACGATCTTGGAGGGTCGCGCGATGCAGGGCCCAAGGCGCACGCCGCCGTCTACGGTGGGGCATGCGTCAGCATGTGCCGAGAGCCAGCGGTCGAGGCGCGCGAGACCATCGGTCGCGAAGAACTCCTCCATCCAATCCTCACCGAACGCGCTCACGTCGATGTGACGGTTGTCGGGAAGCAACACGCCCGGACGTTCCTGGCCGCGCGCTCCGAACCGGACCAGCCTCACCGCGCCTCCTTATCACGCCAGGCAGCGCCGTCGGGGAAGGCATACTCCTGAAGGGACGCGGGCTTCATGGCAATGCTGAAGCCGGGCGCCGTGGGCAGGACATAGCGGCCGTTTCTAATCACGACCGGATCCAGAAAATGCTCGTGGAGATGGTCGACGTACTCCACGATGCGATTCTCCAGTGAGGCGCTCACGCACAGGTAGTCGAGGATGGCGAGGTGCTGAACGTACTCGCACAGCCCCACGCCGCCGGCGTGCGGACAAATGGGGATGCCGAATTTCGCCGCCATGAGGAGGACCGCCAGAACCTCGTTCACACCCCCGAGACGGCAGGCGTCGATTTGGCAGAAGCTCAGGGCGCCAGCCTGCATGAGCTGCTTGAACATCACGCGGTTGTGGCACTGCTCACCGGTCGCGACCCCGATGGGCGCAATTGCCTTGGCGATGGTTGCGTGGCCGAGGACGTCGTCCGGACTGGTGGGCTCCTCGATCCACCACGGATCGAAGCGCGCGAGCTCCTTCATGGATGCGATCGCTTGGTCGACGCCCCAACGCTGATTCGCGTCCATCATCAGCTTGCGCTCCGGACCGATCTCGGCCCGGATCAACGCGGCGCGGCGCACGTCGTCGTCGAGGTCTTCACCAACCTTGATCTTGAAGTGCGACCACCCATCGGCGATCCCCTCCCGACAGAGACGCCGCATCTCGTCGTCCGGGTACCCCAACCAACCGGCCGACGTGGTGTACGCGGGATACCCGTCGCGCATCAACTCGGCCTCTCGAGTGCGGCGTGTTGGGACGTGCTTCCGCAGCATCTCTAGCGCCTCGTTCGGCGTGAGCGCATCGGTGATATAGCGAAAGTCGACGCAGGCGACGAGTTCTTCCGGCGTCATATCGGCGAGGAGCTTCCAGAGCGGCTTCCGCTCGACCTTGGCGTAGAGGTCCCACACCGCATTGACGAGCGCCCCCGTGGCGAGGTGGATCACGCCCTTTTCCGGTCCCACCCATCGCAGTTGGGAGTCACTGGTCAGACTGCGCCAGAACCCACTCATGTCATGGCGGATCGACTCCAGTGTGAGGCCGGTGACGAGTGGTGCGAGCGCCTCGACGCCGGCCAGGCACAGCTCGTTACCCCGCCCGATGGTGAAGGTGAGTCCGTGCCCCTCGAGGCCGTCATCGCGATCCGTTCGCAGGATCACGTAGGCGGCCGAGTAATCAGGGTCCGGGTGCATGGCATCGGACCCATGCCGGCCGCGGGACGTCGGGAACCGCACATCGACTACGTCGATCTCGGCAATGGTCGTGGTCATTCAGCTCTCTTGGGAGTCATGAACGATCCGTCGGGGTCAGGCCGAGCCGGTGGTGTGCTGGCGCCCAAGATATCTCCCGGCCACCTTATCCTGCCAGCTGAATGCCAGATACGCCGTTTGTTCAGAGCAACCCGGCACCCAGGAGAACGATCCATGCTCAAAGGCATTTCCCCCTCCGTGAGTCCTGAGCTGCTCAAGGCCATCGCGGAAATGGGCCACGGTGACGAGATCGTGCTTGCCGACGCGCACTTCCCCGGCCACTCGCTCAATGCGCGCACGCTACGAGCCGACGGTGTCTCAGTGGTCACGTTGCTCGACGGCATCATCCCGCTTCTTGAGCTCGACAGCTACGCCGACCCCATCGTCATGATGCAGGCAGTGGAGGGGGACGAACTCGACCCGGCCGTGGAAGCGGATTACGTGGCGGCCATCCGCACGCACGACCCCGAAGCGCCGGATCCCGTTCGCGTCGAGCGGTTCGCCTTTTACGACCGCACCAGGCACGCGTTCGCCGTGGTCATCACAGGCGAGGTTCGGAAGTACGGCAATGTGTTGCTCAAGAAAGGTGTCACGCCGTGACACGCACCTCCACAGGCGTCGTTCCGCGCAACCTGCTCCTGCCGTTCGTGCTCATTACGATCCTGTTCCCGCTCTGGGGATTCGCGAACGACGTCACCAACCCGATGGTCAAGGGGTTCTCGCGCATTCTGCTGATGAGCAACTTCGAGGGGTCTTTGGTGCAGTTCGCCTTCTACGGCGGCTACTTCGCCATGGCCTTCCCCGCCGCGCTCTTCATCAAGCGCTACTCGTACAAGGCGGGAATTCTGCTCGGGTTGGCCCTCTACGCAACAGGAGCATTGTTGTTCATCCCAGGCAGCATGATGCTGGTCTTTTGGCCCTTTCTCGTGGCGTACTTCACTCTCACGTGCGGGCTGTCGTTCCTGGAGACGGCTGCGAATCCCTACATCCTGGCTATGGGACCTCAGGAAACGGCGACCCGGCGTCTCAACCTGGCACAGTCATTCAACCCGATGGGATCGCTGCTTGGAATGTTCGTCGCGCAGCAACTCATTCTGGCGCGACTGAACTCGGCCACGGCCGCCGAGCGTGCAGCGATGAGCGTGGATCAGTTGAGGACCGTCACTGCGCAAGACCTGGTAGTAGTCCGGGTACCGTACGTGGGAATCGCACTCGTGATCCTCGTGATCTTCGTCGTGATCGCGATGACGTCGATGCCACGCGCGAGCGAGGACGATCGATCCTTGAGCATCGGCCCGACGTTGCGCCGCCTCGCCGGTAACAAACGGTACGTCGAAGGAGTGATCGCGCAGTTCTTCTACGTAGGCGCCCAGATCATGTGCTGGACCTTCATCATCCATTACGCGACGATGGAGCTCGGGATGGATGAGGTCATCGCCCAAGGCTACAACATCGCCGCGATGGTCACGTTCGTGACCAGCCGCTTCATCTGCACGTTCCTCTTGAGATTCGTGAGTCCCGGACGGTTGCTGATGACCTTGGCGATCGGGGCAGGATTGCTGACTCTTGGCACCATCCTCATCCGCGGCATGGTCGGGCTCTACTGCCTGGTGGGCATCTCGGCGTGTATGTCACTCATGTTTCCTACCATCTACGGGATTGCCCTCCGGGGACTGCGAGACGATGCCAAACTCGGCGCGGCGGGCCTCATCATGGCGATTCTCGGTGGATCGGTGATGCCACCGATTCAAGGGGCGATCATCGATCTAGAATCGATCAACTTCGGCGGGCTTTCCTTCGCAGCCGTACGTGCGTCGTTCGTGCTCCCCCTCGTGTGCTTCGTGGTGATCACCCGCTACGGCTGGCGTATCTCCACGATACACGAGAGGCTGGCCTCCCCCAGCCGACGTCCATGAACAACCCCGCACGATCGCGGAGGCCGTGGAGAGGCTCTTGACCCAATGCGGGCCGCGCCTGCAGAACCGCTGTTCCTTCAACGCGGCGATCCGCTCGACGCGCAACCGCTGCTCTTCGCGACCCGCGAGATCTCGATCGCCCACGCGTAGTCCGCTGGTGGGTCGTCGCGCAGAGACTCGGGCACCTCCACGATGAACCCGGTTCCCGCGGCTTCCCAGTGGAGCGAGCCCTGGACGCCGAGGAGGGACACAGTCGCGCCCGCAGCGGGTTGGAGTTCGGTCATGGAGAGATAGGCCGGAATGCTGGTCTCACCATCTTCTGCGAGGTAGATCACGAAGGCAGTGCCGTCCGCGCGACAGGTGAGGCGCATTCTGCCCTCTCGATAGGGTGCGATCGGCCGCGTGTCGTAAATCGCCCGGCCATTGACGTCCATCCAGTCACCCAGTTCTCGAAGCCGGTCGTATGCGGCCGAGTGCCAGGTGCCGTCCGGCCCAGGCCCGATGTTGAGAAGCAGGTTGCCTCCCTTGGAGACGACGTCCACCAGCATGTGAATGAGCACCCGGGCAGGCTTGTACCGGTCGTCAGGCACGTAGGACCAGCTCCCCGCCATGGGCATGGGCACTTCCCACGGGACGAGGATTGCCTCGTCGGGGACGCGCGCCTCCGGCGTAAGGTAGTTCTGGTAGGGTCCGGGTACCGCGCGGTCCACGACGATCAGCCCCGGTTGCCGCTTGCGCGCGTTCGCCACGAGTCGCGGCATATCGATATCCTGGTTCTGAACCCGGAGCTGCGAGTTGTCGGGACGGTCCATGTAGGCCCGCACCTCGTCCGGCGTCAGGCGTCGCACCCAACCACCGTCAAGCCACAAGATGTCCACTGGACCGTAGTCGCTCATGAGCTCGTCGATCTGCCCGTGCGTGTAGTCTACGAAACGCTGCCAGCGCTCGGGGTATCTGTCGACGTCATAATTGACGTTCCGATCGGGCGTCGCAAAGTACGGCCACCAATAGTCGGTGCTGTGCCAGTCAGGTTTGGAGAAGTAGGCGCCGACCATGAATCCTTCCGCACGGAAGGCGTCAAAGATCTCGCGGGTCACGTTCGCTCGTGGATCCGTGCTGAACGGGGTTGCGGGCGCGGTGATGCGGTAGTCGGTGAGCCGTGTGTCGAACATGCTGAATCCATCGTGGTGTTTGGTCGTGAAGACGACATACCGCATACCCGCGTCCCTGGCGGCGCGCGCCCATCGTTCCGGATCGAATTCCGATGGATTGAACGTGGTCTGGAGCGCCTCGTATGCCCGCTTGTACTCCTCGTAGTCCTCCATCGAGCGCCTGCACCACGGTACGTCCTCCGAACAGAGAGACCAGGACTCAACGATGCCCCACTGGCTGTAGGGACCCCAGTGCATGAGCAACCCCAGCTTCAGGTTCTGCCACTCCTCGAGCTTCTGCCGTGCGAGGGGATCCGTCTCCTCGACGTACCGCTCCTGTCCCACGACGGGCCCGCTACCGAGGACCAACAAGCACGCAACGAGGAGCCCGCGTGCAGACTGTGAGGATGATCTCATCTCAATTCTCGTTTGACACGTAGCCCTGGAGCCGGACGGTCCACGCCCACTGCCCCGGCATCTCACTGAACCGGACGCCCGACAGGTCGACGAACAGCGTGCCATCTGCATAGCGCCATGACAGGTCTCGATCCAGGCCGAGGAGTTGAATGGCTGTACCGTGTCGAGGCTCGGGGATGGGAAGCGCGAGTTCCGAATCGGGCCACTCGAACGTGATGGCAAAGAGATCCCCGTCGTTCTGCGTGTACGCCAGGTACCGCTGTCGCGACCGATACACGGCGATCACTCCATCGCCGGATTCGCCATCGAGCGTCGTGAACAGGCGATCGGTCGGAATGATCTGCTTCAGCTGGCTCGGGCTCGACCAGAACAGTCGGACCGACGCATTCTGCTTCTTCTCGTCATACTCGACTCGCAGGCGATGCTTGCGGCCCACCTCGAGTGCCACGCGAGAATCGATCACGCCCGACGCCCCGTCCCGACTGTCGAGCACCAGCTCGTCGTCGACCCAGACTTGGATCGCGTCGTCGGCTTCAGCCTCGAAGGTGTACGGTTCGGAGAATCGAGGCTGGACGTAGCCGGTCCAGGTGGCCGTGAAGTCGTCCTCCCGAATGGGTCGGCCCGGGGAATTCCGAACCCAGTCGAAGTCGATCTTCGAATCGACGCGCTCCAGCGTTACGTCTCGATCCTCCCCCGTCTTGCGCCACGGCGTCGAGCCGTAGATCGCGTCGCCGTTCACCGCCAGCCATTGTCCGAGCTGGACCAATCGCTCCTGCTGGAGGAGCGGGATCTGCCCATCGGCCTTGGGACCGACGTTGAGGATCATGCCGCCGCCGGCCGCTACCGCACTGGCGAAACGATTGACCAGCTCCGCCGGCGTCATGTAGGCATCGAGCCGCTCGTTACGGTTGAGAGCGAAGGAGCGTCCGAGTCCTCTCACCTCTGTCCACGGACGGTCCGACGGCTCCATCCCAGCACTGTATTCGGGAGTTCGGAAGCCGATGTCGCTCCCCGCGCCCCATCGGTCGTTGACCGCCGCGTCGGGTCCCACCGTGTCGAAGTACCATCCGATCAGTTCCCGAGCATGCCACTGCTCAGCCGTGTTGAACCATTCCCCGTCGGTGAACAGAACTGAAGGCCGGTAGGTCGAGATGAGTTCCCGGAATTGGGGGATCATGTGCTGCTGGACGTACGGTGCAATTTCGGCGGGAGGATCCGTGTACCACCGGTGAAGCGGATGATTCCACTCCGCGAGTGAATAGTAGAGACCCATCCGGAGGCCCGATGCACGCACGGCGGAGCTGAGGTCTCCTACCAGATCGCGTTGAGGCCCTACGTCCACACTGTTCCAACCCGGCGCGTACCGGCTGGGCCACAACGCGTACCCGTCGTGGTGCTTGGACACGAGCACCACGTACCGCGCGCCTGCCACCCTGAACAGCTCCGCCCATTCGCTCGGGTCGAACAGCTCGGCTCGGAAGTGGGGTGCGAGGTCGCGGTACTCGACATCCGATCCGTACAGTGCTCGAACGAACTTCGTCCGGAGCGTGTCTCCAGTTTGCAGACCGCGCAGGAGCCATTCTCCGTAGTCCTCCTTGCCGGCGTAGGAGACCACGGAGTACACACCCCAGTGAATGAAGATCCCGAGCTTCGCGTCCAGGAACCACTGCGGGGTTGGTCGCGCGCGAAGGGCGTCCCACGACGGGGCCGTCCGGTCGGGCACGGCCTGAGCCTGAGTTCCGCTGGCGAATCCACACAGTGCCGACGTGAGGCCCACGGTAGATACGAGCCGGTGCTTCCAGCCAGGGGCGAAGCGCGCTACCTGCCGCCAGGATCGCTCCACTACCGGAGCGGTGGTCCGACGGCACATGCCCATTCGCAGATTCGACGCGAGTAGAACGCACCCTGTCATAGGGTTCCCTCTTGCGATTCAACGACTCTCACAAAGTGAAGCTGCGTGAGTGAAGCGTCCAGGCCGTACTATATTTCGCGAAATGACAAAATGATGCGCAAATCCGGAGTGACAGGCGGGTGTTGAGGCAACTTCGGAAGGTGCCCGTGGCCAGACTCTGTGCGGTGGACCTCGATCTGAGCCAGCTGGCCATCACGCAGGAGGCCTAGCCGGAAAGGGGATGGAAGTGGGACGATGAGTGCCGAAAAGAAACGGATGAACGTCTTCGAACGCTACCTGAGCGTGTGGGTGGCGCTGTGCATGGTTTTGGGGGTCGTGATCGGCAAGTCGTTCCCTGAGCTCGTCGGGGCGCTGCAACGTCTCGAGTTCGGCGAGGGGAGCCACATCAACGTACCAGTTGCGGTGCTGATCTGGCTCATGATCTACCCGATGATGCTGAAGATCGACTTCAAATCCATCAAGAACGTCGGCAGTCGTCCCCGCGGCCTCTTCGTGACGCTGTTCGTGAACTGGCTCGTGAAGCCCTTTTCCATGGCCTTCTTCGGGTGGCTCTTCTTCCGCCACCTATTCTCGCCCCTGATCGGAGAGGAACTCGCCAGCCAATACATCGCCGGCGTGATCATCCTCGCGGCGGCCCCGTGCACGGCGATGGTGTTCGTCTGGTCGTATCTATCGGACGGCGATCCGGCATACACGTTGGTCCAAGTTTCGATCAACGACCTGATCATGCTCGTCGCCTTCGTTCCCATCGTGACGCTTTTGGTGTCCGGTACCTCGGGCCTCGAGGTGCCCTTCGAGGTGCTGTTGTACTCCGTCGTCATCTTCGTGGTCATTCCGCTGGCCGCAGGATCGCTCAGTCGTCAGCTGTTGATGGCGAGGTACGGCGGCGATTGGTACCACCAACGGTATCTCCCGCTCTTCGCCCCAGTGACCGTGGTCGCGCTGTTGGCCACGCTGGTCCTCATCTTCGCGTTCCAGGCCGAGAACATCACGACACGTTGGTTCCACGTCGTTCTCATTGCCGTCCCCATCCTTCTACAGGTGTACTTCAATTCGTCGCTGACGTACGGATTGATGCGATTGTTCAAGGTCGAGTACGCGGTCGCCGCTCCAGGCGCCCTGATCGGGGCGTCGAACTTCTTCGAGCTCGCCGTGGCCACGGCGATTGCGCTGTACGGCCCCGGGTCCGGAGCAGCGCTCGCCACAGTGGTCGGTGTGCTGGTAGAGGTACCCGTGATGTTGTCCGTGTGCCGCGTGTGCATCGCCACGAGGCACTGGTTCACGGAGGCAACGCCGGTGGCCTGAGATACCCGTCTCGCGGTATCGGCGTGGGTCGCTTCGGCGGCTATCAGACGATCCGACGCAGGAGCGCTATCCCGACTGGTCACCTGATGGGAAGCGGACCGACCCCGGCTGAGCCAAGGGCGCTAGTGTGCCGGCCGAACGTTGAACCGATCGGAGGTCGCGGGCGTCACGGTCCCCGGGCGACCCAGGACGATGCCCTCGGCCACGATTCGGTAGCCCCCGGTCGCGCCGTTCCCCTCGAAGAAGAGGTTGTCGAACGTGGCGAGACCGTCTGCGCCCGTGACCAGCGTCGTGGTGCCACGCAGGACACCGGGCTGGCCGTTGTTGGTAGTGACCGTGAGCGTCACTTCTACGCCGGCAACCGGGGAGCCGGCTCGTGTCGCCGCGCGCACTGTCGGCGCCGG
>JBDHCY010000120.1:0-10778 GCA_039591795.1 Gemmatimonadota bacterium
GGCCGAGCGATCGACGGTCGCGCTCACTGCGTGCAGCCAGCGGCTCGTGGTCCGCACGCGCGCACCGGCGGCCGTGACGAGTGTGCGGCCGTTTTCCAGCGACACGCCGGGTCGGAGAAACGCCCAGACGGCGAACGTCGTGTCCTGCGCGAGAAGGGAAGCGAGGCGTGGGGAGATCGCCGGTCGCTGGCTTGCGGCCGGTGTCGCGAGCAGTACGAGCGCGAGGGTCGTCGCGGAAATCCTCACGCGGGCTGCGCGCTCAGACTCGCTCCACCTCGCCGAGCCGCACGCCAACGATCGTCGAAACGCCGGGTTCCTGCATCGTGACGCCATAGACGGCGTCCGCGGCTTGCATGGTCCGCGGATTGTGGGTGATGACGACGAACTGCGTGCCGAGTTTGAACTCGTCGAGGAGTCGGACGAAGCGGCCCACATTCGCGTCGTCGAGCGGCGCATCGACCTCGTCCATGACGTAGAACGGACTCGGCTTGGTGAGAAAGATCGCGAAGAGGAGAGACACGGCGACGAGGGTTCGCTCACCCGACGACAGGAGGTGGATGCGCTGGATGCGCTTCCCACGCGGTGCCGCTCGTATCTCGATCTCGGTCTCTAGCGGATCTTGCTCGTCTGCAAGGGAGACGTCGCACTCGCCACCCTCGAACAGCGCGGAGAAGACCTGGTGGAAATTCTCCCGGATCCGCGTGAAGGTTTCAAGGAACAGTTCACGCGCCGTCTGGTCGATCTCGCGAACCGCCTGCTCCAGCGCTCGTTTCGCGGCGAGCACGTCGTCGCGCTGGGTCATGAGGAACTCGAGACGCCGCACTTCCTCGGCGTGCTCCTCGACGGCGAGAGGATTGACCGGTCCCATGGCGTCGAGCTGCTCGCGCATGCGTTCATGCTCGCTTCGCAGTGTCTCGAGATCGCCCTCAGCCGGCTCGGGGTGTGCCAGGAGATCTGCGATGGCACGCCGCCACTCGATCTCGAATCGCTCGGTCGTCGCCCGTTTGCGTCCCGCGACGTCGACGCGTCCGAGCTCGAGTTGATGGTTCTCCTCGCCGAGCGCCTCGACCTGCGCCCGCGCCTCGGCGAGGCGGTGCTCAGAGTCCTCCAGGCGGGTACCCGCGCGCTCCACTTCTTCGGCAGCGTCCGTAGTCGCCCCCTCGAGCTCGACCAGTGCGGCCCGGCGCTCGCGCAAGGCGTCCTCCCACTGCGCGATCTGCTCGGTGAGCTGTTGGAGCTCCTGACCGAGCTGCTCGATCTCGTCGCCCAACGCAGAGACAGATGCTTCGGCCTCGGAGGCCTGGGCCGCGGCCTGCTCCTCACGCGTCGCAGAGGCCTCGTAGCGCGCAATGACTTGTGCCTCTTCGACTTGCCAGTGCACGCGGCGCTCGCGCGCCGTCTCCTGCTCCGCATCCCATGCCTCGAGCGTCCCGCGCTCCGTGCCGAGGCGTTCCTCGAGCTGTACGCGCTCGACTTCCCCTTCGTGCAGTTCCTGATCCGCGACGACCAGGCGACCCTCAGCCTCTGCAACCCGCGTCGTGAGGCGGGTGTGTTGCCCATCCACGTCGCGGTACTCCCGGTCCAAGTGCTCGAGCCGGCGGGCGGCCTCTTCGGCGGCGAGGGCCGCTTCGTGCTCGGCGCCGCGCGCGCGCTCCGCCTGTTGGGTTGCATCGATGAGCGCGGCCTCCGAAGCGAGGAGCCCATCCGCCGCCGCCGACAGTTCACCCTCGAGCCGGGCCACCTCCCGAGCCGCGCGCTCGGCCTCGGCGGTCACCGTCTCGAGTTCGGCACGACGGAGCAAAGGGCCGGCGGGCTCGCCCGCCGGTGCCAGGACGATCGCGCCGTTGGCCCTGCGGTGAGCCATACCGGTCGGCTCGAGCACCTCTTGGCCGGCAAGCAACGCCTCCGCCCACGCAACGGCAGGCGGTTCGACCTCGAGCAAATTCAGCGCGTCGGCCCGTTTGCCAGTGCCTCGGGGCCCCGGACGCACCGGCAAGAGGACCAACGGGCCGGGCTGGGCGGTGGCATGCCAGGCCCGGACTCGCTCGACCGCTCGATCGTCCGTCACGAGCACCGCATGAATCCAGTCACCGAGCAGTCGCTCGGCCAGCCCTGCTTCGCCGTGCGTGGC
The DNA here is from genome assembly GCA_039591795.1 of Gemmatimonadota bacterium. Taxonomy (GTDB): domain Bacteria; phylum Gemmatimonadota; class Gemmatimonadetes; order Gemmatimonadales; family GWC2-71-9; genus JBDHCY01. The sequence goes on from JBDHCY010000120.1 coordinate 2,132, forward strand.
CCGCAGGTAGTCGGCGAGCGGCCCGACGATGCCATCCGCCACTTCGTCACGCTCGGCGAGGAGTCGCTGCACGGCGGGAGCGAGTCCCACGCGGTCGCGCTCGAGCTGATCGAGCGCATCGCGCCGCGCAACGAGTTGTGCGTGTCCCTCGACGGCGTTCCGCTGCTGGGCGCGGAGGTCGGTCTCGCGTGCCCGGGCGCTCGCGACCTGATGCCGCGCGTGCTCGACCACCGCGGCCGCCTCGTGCATTCCGGCCGTGCGGAGCTCGACCTCTCGGCGCTCGCGCGCTGACGCTTCCTCCGCGGAGGTCCGGTCTGTAGCGAGCGTCGCACGCCGCGCCGAGGTGCGTCCGACCTCTTCCCGCAGATCGGCGAGCTCGCGCTCTAACGCTGCCCGTTCGCCCTCGAGGAGTTTCACCGACTCCAGACGACGGCGCAGCGATTCTTCGAGGTTTCGCACGAGCTCGCGCTGGTCTGCCAGCCGCCCCCGGATCTCCTCCTCGCGCTCCGTGCGAGTAAAGAGCTCCCCCTGCACGGCACTTCGCTCGTTCTCGGCCGCACTGCGCTGTTCCGCTGCTGCATCCCGGGCGCGTGTGGCCCGTTCGGCCCGTCCCTGTCCCTCACCTCGCTCTTCGACGGCGCGCGTCCGACGTTGCTCGGCGTTGCGCCGCCGCTCTAGGCCGACATGGAGGTCGCCTTCGAGCCGCTCGATCTCGACCCGCGCCGTGCCCAGCCGTCGCTCGACCTCCGTGCGCTGTGCCTCGGCCGTGTGCCGGCTCTGCACCGAACGCTCACGTTCACGCTCGAGCTCGGTGAGAGACGATCGGCTCTCGGGCAGCTCGATCTCCAGACGTTCTTGGCGAGTCGCCAGTACCTGCTCTTCGGCGGCAAATCGGTCGAGCTCGGCTCGAGCCAACCCGGCTGCGACGCCGAGCCGCTGGTCGGTCAGCTTCCCATGCCGCTCCGCCTTGCCGCGCTGCCGCGCGAGCGAGCGCACCTGCGTTTGCACCTCGGCGATGACGTCCTGCAAGCGCGTGAGATCATCGGTTGACTCTTCCAGTCGGCGCTCGGTGCTGCGCTTGCGGTCTCGGTAGAGACCGATCTCGGCTGCCTCCTCGAACAGGGCCCGGCGCTCTTCCGCGCGGTCCGACAGGAGCGCGTCGATCAACCGGGCCTCCATCACCACGCCCGCATCGCTCCCGAGGCCGGTGCCGCGGAAGAGGTCCTGAATGTCCCGGAGCCGGACGGAGGTCCCGTTCAGCAGGTACTCACTCGCGCCAGAGCGCGAGAGCCGGCGTGCGACGACCACCTCCCCGTACGCCACCGGGAGCTGACCGTCTTCATTGTCGAACACGAGCGAAACCTCGGCCACACTCACCGGCCGACGAGACGCGGTGCCCTGGAAGATGACCTCCTCCATTCTCGCGCCTCGGAGCACGCGCGGGGACTGTTCGCCAAGCACCCAGCGCACGGCGTCCGAGATGTTCGACTTGCCGCAGCCGTTCGGCCCGACGATCGCCGTCACGCCGTCCTCAAAGTCCAATTCGACGCGGTTGGCGAACGACTTGAATCCGGACAGCTCCAGCCTGGTGAGTTTCATGGACGTGGCCCCGTGCGTTCGACGAGTGTGAAAGGGATGCCGGAATCAGTGAGGACATCAGCGACGACAGTGGTTTGCTGGGGCGACTCGAAGGCTCCGACGAGGACTCGATCCTCGACGACGTAGGCTACGAGTCCAACGCGCTCGACATCGGCGCGCAGCTCAGCAGGGACCTCGAGTGCATATGGAGCGCGGCGGACCATGCCTTCGCCGCGTCGCACGGTTCGTGCAGTCCAGAGTGCGGCACGTGCGTCCACGGCGTCTCGCTCAGACGCGTACGGCCCCAGATAGACGCGGTGCCACGTGCCGAGCGTGCCGAGCGCGAGCGGAGTGACGAAGGCCTCGCGACTGGATGACCGAAGTCGGGTGGCCCGAGCGCGCGCCTGATCTGGAACGTCATAGGCCGCGACCTGGACGACGAACGGTGTCGCGGCAGCGAAGGGAAGCGGTGGTGGCGCACGAAGCGGCTCGGGCGCGGGCGGCTCGGGCTCCGGTTGCGGCTGCACCGCAGCCGGAGCCGGTGCGGGCGCGGCAGCCGTGTCGAGCACCGCTGGCGGCGGGGTCGTGTCGGTGCGGCCACGCAGCCAGAGCGCGAGGACCACGCCCGCGATCGGCACGAGTGCCGCCGCGATCCCGAGCGCTACTCGCCGATGCCGGGGCCCGCCATCGGCGCCGGAGAGGGTGCGCAACCGAAAGGCGCCTTTGGGAGCATCCGCCGGGGCGATCGCCGCCCCCGCATCTTCGTCTTGGGTCCCGCCTTCGCTCACGATGGCAAGGAGCGGGACCCCCCCTTCGAGGACGGCGCTCAGTTTGGGAATCGGTGTCGCCTCGGGGTCGAAACCTTGGGGTGCGAGAATGACGATGCCGTCAGCGCTGGCCCCAAGCCGTGCGAGTGACGATGGGGTCAGGTAGAGAAGGAGAAGCGCGCCCGACGCTCCGAGGCCCCGAGCGAGCTTCGTCCAACGCGTGCTCTCCAGGACCCGAGCGGGATCGCCTGCGTCGGAGCCCGTGGGAATGAAGAAGAGCGTCCGATTCAAATGCGCGCGGCTCACGTAGGAAAGCGAGACGCCGTACTCGAAGGCGTCGACAATGCCGTTGTCCGACGAATCGCCCACCGGTCGATGGAGCGCGGGCTCGTCGAAACTGAGGTCTACGAGGATCACCTGGCGTCCGCCGGTCGCCGCCGCGCGTGCGATACTCCAGGCCGTCTCTGCAGCCCATACCTCGTCGGAGGTGACGGGGACGAGGGCCAGGAGCGTCTGCGACGTCGTGACCGGGGGAAGCGCAGCCGAGAGGCGCTCGCGGGGAATCGTGTGCACGTTCACTGCTCCGCCGCGCCCTCCCCGCGAGTGAAGATCCAGAACGGGCGGCCGAGCCGTGTGCCGACGGCCGTTGCCTCCTCACGAGTCCGATACGGGCCCAAGACCACGCGGAATCCCTCGCCGAGAATCTCCGGCTCGAGCACGCGAGCCGGGAGGCGCGCGTCTTGGACCAGCGACCGCGCGAGGTCCGTCGCCCAGGCGGGGTTGTGCGAGCTCGCGACCTGGACGTAGAGCGCGCCATCGGTCGAGTCGCCCGACGCGGCGGATTGGTTGGCGAGCGCGATCGTTGGGAGACGCCTGGGCAGATACGTCGTCGGAACCCAGTGCGAATCGCCCAGCTCCCGCCGTGCCCGCTCGCTGAGCCCGTCAGGATCGAGGGCAACGACGTCCGAGCCCTGCGCAACCAGCAGGACGCCGTCGGGCGTGACGGCTGGGATGGTAGCGTCCCACGTGCCGGCAACCGCTCCGACAAAGCGGCGCGCCGTCGCGTCGACGACCCAGATCGAATCGCGCCGTGCCGGCCGCACGAGGAGCCAGCGGCCGAGCGGATCCATCCGAAGGTCCGTCCCCCCTGGCGGGGCTGGAAGGCCGTCCAACTCGCGGAGGCCGTACCGATCGACGATCCCGATGCCGGCGCCGGCGCGCGTGAAGTACACCCGATGCCCAGAGGGCGTAAACACCAGATCGCGCGGCTCGTCGCCACGCACCCTGACCCACGACGGGGCCCGACCGCCGGTCGGATCGACGAATCCGATTCCCGAGTCGTCCGCCACGGCGAGCAGGTCGCCCGCCGGCGCGACGGCCAATCCGTGCCCTGGGAGGGGGCGCGCGCTCGGGGGGCCCTCCGATTGAGCCACGATGAGCTGACGGTCGTCCGTGGTGACTCCGAGGAGACGACCACCGGCACCGGCATAGACGGCCTGCACGGCCTTGACGAATCGGGTCTGCCACTCAGCGCGCTCTCGGCGCAGCAAAACGGCGATCTCGCCTCCCTCGCTCACCGCGTAGGCGGTGCCCGAGGAGCTCAGCACCCCCGTGACCACGTCGACGCCAATCTCCGTCGTCCGGCCCGATTCCAGATCGATGGCCACGGCCCGGCGGTCTGCAGTGGCTCCGACCAAGATGGCGCCGGCCCCATGCACACCCCAGATCTCCGCTAGCGCTGGAAGATCCGGGGTCGAGAGGCCCTCAATTGGCTCCAGGCGTTCGGCGTCCAGGAAGGCGCCTGCCCCGCCAGCCGCAGGGATAGCGAGCAAGACCGCGGTTGGACGGTCGAAGGACCCCGTGAGGGGCTCGTCGTCCGGCAGGGCGCGGGAGCCTGAGCAGGCGATCGCGAGTCCGGCGAAGGCGATGAGGAAGCGAATGCGAATCAAGGCAACGTACCGGAAAGCCACAAGATAGACCGCCGGTCGTGCCGCCTGCAAGCGCTTGTCGGAGACGCGGTTAGCACGATGGCCCGACGCTCACGGTTCGGCCGCCACGCTGAAGGCACGGCTGGGCGCGTCGCCCCACAGCCGTTCGAGTTGATAGAACTCGCGGGCGGCAGGATGAAAGAGATGGATGACGACCTCGATGTAATCCAGCAAGACCCACCGGCCTTGTGCGAGACCCTCGACATGGTGGAGCCGGTTGCCGGCATCCTCGAGCCGCTCGATGACTGCTTCAGCCATGCCACGGACGTGAGCGTCTGAGGTGCCAGAGCAAACCACGAAGAAATCGGCAGCGTCGGAGAGCCCGCGGAGGTCGAGGACCACGCCGTCGACGGCCTTGCGCGCCTCGAGCGCATCGACGACGACTTCGGTGTCGACCGCTGGCTGCCGCTTGCGGCTCCGGCGCACCTGAGGCTTCGTCATCGGCGCGTGCTGCCCTGGCGTTCCGCTGTCCCGTCCTCCACTTGGTAGAAGATACCCCATGCGTCGAGGCCCGTGTGGACGGCCAGCGCGCCGGTGACCGACGCCACGATCAGCTGCCGCGGGCGGTAGCGGTCTTCGAGCTCGTTGGCGAGCTGCTCGGCCACGGTTGGGCAATCGGCGTGTGCGACACCGAGCCGGAGTGCCGCCGGGCGGGGCGTCAAGGCACGATCGAGGAGGTCCAGCGTCTTGGCCATGACACCGGCGCGTCCCCGGGCCGCCCCAGCGGGCGCGACGTCGCCCTCGGGCGTGACGGAGAGGATCGGTTTCAGGTCGAGAAGCCCGCCGAGCCACCCCTTGATCGCGGAGACGCGACCGGATCGTACGAGCCCGTCGAGCCGATCGACCGTGAACAGCATTCCCGATCGGTCGCGGACGCGGCAGAGTTCCGCGGCAATCTCGCTCGCCGCCCATCCTTCACGTGCAAGCTCGGCCGCCCGGAGTAGGAGCAGCCCGAGGCCCAGGGATGCGCCGCGCGAATCGACGAGCACCGGCCGGGGCTCTGGCACCTGTCGGGCGGCGGCTTCCGCAGAGCCGTAGGTGCCCGAGAGTGATCGCCCGAGAAGGACGGCGAGCACCGTGTCGGCGCGATCGCCCGCTGACCCGAAGGCGTCCTGAAAGGCGCCCGGGGTGGGCTGCGACGTCGTGGCCGTCGCCCCCGCTCTGAGGCGGCGGTACAGATCGGCTTGAGTGACGTCGATTCCATCGAGTAGGACCTCGTCACCGAACGCAATTTGCAGCGGGACTTGGATCAGGTCGATTTCGTCAGCGAGCTCTGGCGGGAGATCGTTCGACGAGTCTGCCACCAGGGCGATCTTCGCGCGTGGGGCGCTGAGCCGTCGGTGCTGTTCTCGGACGTCGTCTGCTTGCTGAGACTCGACAACGCCCCAGGCGGCGGCCACGGTGAACAGCTCGTCGGGATGATCGGTATGGACGTGCACCTTGAGCAAATCGTCGATGGCCGTGACGACGATCGAGTCGCCGAGGAGGCGGAGACGGCTACGGATCTCCGAGACTCCGGGGAGCTGCGGCCCCCGCACGAGCACTTGGGTGCAATAGCGGAAGTCGTGTGTCGGTTCCGGGGTCGCAAATGCGGCCGGTGGGAGCCGACCGGCGCTGCCGTGCGATGCGACGGTGACCGACGCTCCGTCGATCAACCGGACGATGCCTTCGAGCACATAGACGAACCCCTTGGCGCCGGCATCGACCACGCCTGCCTCGCGCAGCACGGGCAGGAGGTCGGGCGTGCGCTCGAGCGCCTCGACGCTTCCGCGGAGGGTCGCGCGCATGACGGACGCGAGATCGCTTTCGCGCTCCGCGGCCCGTTCGGCTTCGAGGGCTGCCTCGCGGCTCACCGTGAGAATGGTGCCTTCGATCGGCTCGTCGAGGGCCTCTTCGAGCCGATCGGCGCCACGCCTGAACGCCGCGGCGACCTCGCTGGCAGTGGCACGAAGCTGATCGGCCAGGGCCTCGGTGAACCCCAGGAGAAAATGGGCGAGGAGCATGCCCGAGTTGCCTCGTGCCTCGCGTACGCTCGCTCGCGCTGCGGCGCGGGCCGTCTCCATGAGGGGTGCTCGTGGGGGGATCTGGCGCATCGCCTCCGCGACGGCTCGCATGGTCAGTGAGAAGTTCGTTCCCGTGTCCCCGTCGGGGACGGGGAAGACGTTGATGCGGTTGAGCTCCGTTCGGGCCGTCTGCACGCGATCGGCGGCGGCAAGGAGTGAGCGCCGCAGACGGCCACCGTCCACATAGACGATGCCGGTGCTCACCAGTGGCTACTCCTGCACGAGGATGACCCGCACAGTCGGCTGGACCTGGGCATGTAGCCGGATCGGGACATCGAAGTTGCCCAGCTCACGGAGCGGTTCGTGCAACTCGATCTTTCGCTTCTCGATGCTGACGCCTTGTCCCTCGAGCGCACGCTGGACGTCGACGGCCGTGACCGACCCGAACAGCTGGTCTTCCTCACCGACCTTCATGCGGAAGGTGAGCTGGACGCCATCCAGCCGCTCTGCCATTGCCTGCGCCTCGGCCTGCTCGGCCTCGTGTCTCTTGGCGAGGGCCTGTGCTTCGCGCTCGATGCGTCGCTTGTTCCCTTCGGTGGCCGGGTAGGCGAGTCCTTTGGGGAGGAGGTAGTTACGCGCGTAACCGTCACGCACCTTCACCACGTCGCCGCTCCGACCGAGCGGCGGGACGTCCTCGCGCAGGATGAGTTCGATCATGGACGTGCTTCTCTCTTCAGGAGGTAGATCGTGCGCCGGCGAGACGGCGACGAAAGTCGAGCCAGGTGTCACTGATGCCGATGACCCAGAGCCCGGGGACGATGACGAGTAGCGGCAGTGCCAGGACGACGGACAGCACGGCGAGCACCACGATCACAGCGACCGAGACACCGCCTGCGTCGAGCGCGACGGCAGCCACGGCCAGTCCGCGAAGAACGTACAGGACACCAGCCACGACGCCGAGATTGAGCGCGGTCGCTTTGATCCATGTGGCCACGGGTAGGAGCACGGCGACCAGGAAGAAGACCATGGACCAAATCAGGTGGTCCGAGAAATCGAAGTCGCGGAACCGGGCGAGAGCAGGTACCGGCCCTCGGGGCTCGAGCCGCGCGGTGAGTTGCCAGGCGATCGCACCGGCTGCCAAGGCTTGGAGCGCCACGATCGCGGGGAACGTCGCGGCCGTGGCGGCGGCGACCCGCTCGCCGAGTGTCGCAAACAGTGGGGCGGCGTCGGGAGCGGCGAACGCCGCCACCCGTCGCCAGACAATTCCGGCCTCTCGGGAGACGAGCCAGGTTACCTCCGCCCACGACGGCCCGAAGAGGAGGAGAAGTGCGCCGCTTATGAGCGCCGCGCCCACGATCGCGACACCGGCCCGAGGGAGATAGGCGCCCCGTCTCCACCACGCGGCGGTCAAGAGCACGAGGGTGAATGATACGATCCACGATCGGTGCAACTGCGCGATGGCGTCGCCCGGGGCCAGGAGCCACCACACCGACAGCGCGGTGAGCCCGCCTGCGAGGGCCCCACGTGTCAGGCCCTTCGGGCCGCCGAGCCAGAGGAGCCCGGCGAGCGGCAGAGCGACATACGCCAGCGGGGCCCAGAGCGCGAACGCGACCAGCGCGAGCGCCGGACGCCACCACTTCACGCCCTCGGGCAACTAGCCGCCGAGCCCTTTGACGTACGGCAGGAGCGCGAGCTGCCGAGCTCGCTTGATCGCTCGCGCGAGCTGTCGCTGGTGTCGGGCACACATGCCAGAGAGCCGGCTCGGCAGAATCTTGCCGCGCTCGGTGACGAACCGGCTGAGCATGCGCTCGTCCTTGTAGTCGATGACGCGGATCGAGGCCTCGCACACGGGGCATGTCTTGCTGCGGAACCTCATGACTCGGCCTCCTCGGAAGCGGCGGTGTCGCGCTCGCGCGGGGAGGACGTGACGAGCCCTGCTTGATCGTCGGCCAGGACGATGAGGAAACGCAGCACGCTCTCGTCGAGTCGCAACACCCGTTGGAGCTCGGTCAGTTGCTCGGTGGTAGCGTCGAAGCGGGCGAGCACGTAGTAGCCGACGGGTTGCTTCTTGATTGGATAGGCGAGGGTGCGCTTACCCCAGTGGTTGACCTCGACGGTGTCGGGGCCCCCGAGGAGCGCATGGTACCGCTCGAGCCGCTCGTTGATTTGGGGCTCTTCGAGCGCACTGGCGAAGATGTACACGATCTCGTAACGACCGGCCATGGCACCTCCCTTTGGTCGTCAGGCGACCCCACCCGGTGCAAGGTGGGGTAGGTTGAATTGCAGGGTAGGGGAAGGTAACGGCTGGTTC
>JBDHCY010000121.1:0-10674 GCA_039591795.1 Gemmatimonadota bacterium
TCGTAGCGTGGATTGCTTCCCGATTCCTGAAAGACGCTCGCACGGTCTTCCTCACCGCGCTGATCGTCTCTGCGTTCTTGTTCGCAGTGCCCCACTTGCTCGGGCGGCCGTTGCCCAGTCACTCGGCGCTTGCGGCGCTCTACGCGTCGGGCGTTGTCGTGAAGAGCGGGGTGGCAGGTGTTGTGCTGGGTTGGGTCTTCTGGCGCTGGGGGCTCCCATATGCGATGGTGTGTCACTTCGCCGCCAACGGTCTGCACAAAGTGTTCGAGCCGATGCTGTTCTCGTGAGGGGGAGTATCCCCGCTGCACCCGGCGAAGGGCTTGAGGGTCTTGTCTCGTTCCAGTGCCGCGCTGCCCTTCGCGGGTGAGCGGCCATCTCGTTAGACGGCGCGCGGTACGGATGAACAGGATCTTCTTCTATGGCCTTTTCATGGATGAGGCACTCCTTGCGCAAAAGGGCATTCACCCCACGATCCTCGGCAGAGCAGTCCTTCCGGAGTTTCGCATTCATATCGGCGCGCGAGCGACACTGGTGCCTTCTGCCGGTAGTCGTGCGTATGGAGTCGTGATGCAACTCGCCGCCGACGAGATTCGCTCACTCTACTCTGACCCGAGCGTCAGTGAGTACGAGCCCGTAGCTGTTCGCGTCCGATTGCTGGGCACCGACGAGACCGTCGACGCAGATTGCTACAACTTGCCCCCACGAACCGCTCACGCTGGTGCCAATCCTGCTTACGCCGTCCAGCTCTCTGAACTCGTGCAGACCTTGGGCTTCGACTCCCGCTACGTCGACGAGATTGCGGGGTTTGCCGTGGGCTAGAGGCTTTACCCAGTACAGACGCATCTACGGCCGGGCGCGGCCGTTACCGAGCTACGATTTGTGCACCCGCGGAGTTCTCGGTACGTTCGGCGTGGTCCCGCGTGAGCCAGACCGCTTGACCACGACCTGGAGACCGTCGATGCGTTTGCGCCTCTTTCTTTGTGTGGCTGCCCTGGTTGGTGCGTCGGCAAATGCGTCGGCGCAGGAGCCGGCCGCACGCGACCGCCTACCTTCAATGACGCTCCCCGTGGGGCTTGATCGCGTACTCAGAGACTACGAGGACGCGTGGAGAGCTGGTGACGAGGAGGCCCTCGCAGCACTCTTCACTCCTGACGGGTTTGTTCGAGCTGCCGGAGGGTGGATACGCGGGACGCGTGCTATCGAAGCGCATCATGCCAACGCAGCGGGTGATCTGCGGTTGCGTGCGCTGGCGTATGCGCAAGACGGCGCGGTCGCCTACATAGTCGGTGCCTATGGGTACGGTGATGAGGGGGCCGTGTCGGATCGAGGCGCATTCGTCCTTGCCTTGCGCCGAGGACCGGATGGTCGGTGGCTCATCGCAGCCGATCTTGATAACGGCAATTGACCTTCGCGCGCCGGACCGACATCAGCTTTCACCTCTCTTCCACGAGAGCGCTCGGCCGGATCGGTCCGAGGTGAAGCGCATTAGATGAGCGAGTTTCCGAAACTCTGTGCTTCAAGGAGTACTCCATGAGCATGCCCGTGCCATCAGATGGTCATCTGCGCCTGGAGAAGTTGTCTGGAACATGGGAGGGAGAGGAGACCATGTACCCCTCTCAGTGGGACCCGAAAGGCGGGGTCGCCATCGGACGAAACCGCCACAAGCTCAGCCTCGGTGGATTCGCCCTGATTTCGGACTACGAACAGGAGCGCGATGGTGCGATCACGTTCACCGGGCATGGGGTGTACACATATGCCCCGGACGAGGACCGATATTTCCTCCACTGGTTTGACTGCATGGGCTCACCGCCCGAGGTTTTCGCGGGGGGGTTCGACGGCGACGTACTGACCCTCGGCCACGGCGGTCCGGGCATGCACGCACGCATGACCTACGACCTTTCTACACCAGGAATCATGAAAGGAATGATGGAAATGTCACCAGATGGAGTTGCATGGAAGGTCCTCTTTGAGGCTGTGTATCGGCGCGAGGACTGACGCGAAACGAGCAGGCAACCCCATGTCGACTAGACCACAGTTCAAGGCAGCCTTTCCGTTCCAGGACAACGTGTTGGCGCTACCGGTGACCGACCTCGATGTGGCATCGCGGTGGTATGGCGCGTCTTTCGGCATGGCGGAAGTCGAACGACTCGATCATCCGGCTCCCACGGTGATCCTCGAACGAGACGGCACACGAATGGGCTTTTCCATCAACGGGGGTGATGCATCTCAGGACGGCGCCGCGATTCTAGTATCGAACATTCACGCAGTTCGAGCGGAGCTCGAGTCCAAGGGGGTGAAGATCGGGAACTGGCGCGTAGATGAACGGGACGGTCAGAAGTTTCAGGTCTTCTTCGTGGTCGCACCAGATGGGCTCTGCTACTACTTCCACGAGCCGGTGTAGGGCAGTGGTTTGGGTATTCGAGTAATACTGACGGACATTCGTCACCTCGTGCTCGCTCTCATCGTGGCGATGTTGCTCCAAGGTGGCAGCACTGCCGCCCGGGCTTTGCAGAAGCCTCGAGTCGTCGTCACCACGGATCCCGAGCTCGACGACGCGAACTCGCTGATCCGGTATCTCCTCTACAGCTCCGATTTTCGGACCGAAGGGCTCATCTACGCGAGCAGCGGCTTCCACTGGAAGGGCGATGGGAAAGGGACGAAGTGGTTCGTCCCTGGCCGTGAATACACACGCTTCGGACTCGATCTCTGCCCCTGCGAGTCGTGGCGATGGGCGGAAGGCGAGCGGTTCATCCACGACGCCGTAGAAACCTACGAAGAGGTCTATGCCAACCTACTCGTCCACGATCCCGACTATCCGTCGCCCGCGGAGCTAAAGTCCAAGATTCGCGTCGGCAACGTGGAGTTCGATGGGGACATCTCGAATGACTCCCCGGGCTCTGACCTCATCAAGTCTCTTCTTCTCGAGGAAAGCGCCGAGCCGCTTTACCTGCTCGCCTGGGGCGGGCAGAGTACGATCGCGCGGGCGCTGAAGTCGATTCAGGACGAGTACGATGGCACCCCGCAGTGGCCGGTCATCCGGAACACCGTCTCACGGAAGGCGATCATCCAGTCGTTCGGTGATCAGGACGACACCTATGCCGGGTACATCGGACCCAACTGGCCCGAGGTCGAGTTTCGGGAGATGTCGACCCAGACGTACGGTTACGGCGCGCGGGGTGCCGTCCTGCCTCAGGACCAGATCTATCTGTCCGCGGCCTGGACGAGGGAGAACGTGTCCAGCCGAGGCGTGCTAGGCGCCCTCTATCGCGTCTGGGGCGACGGCAAGCAGATGGTGAAAGGCGACATCTTCGATCACTTCGGTTTCGCTGGCCTATCCGGGGAGCAGCTGCGGTCGATGGGCTACGTCGTCTGGATGCCGGTCCAAGAGCAGGGTTCGTGGATCTCCGAAGGAGACACGCCGACCTTCCTGAACGTGCTTGATAATGGTCTGCGTGCCTTCGAAAAAGCGACCTATGGCGGGTGGGGCGGCCGTCGGGGCGTCGATGTCGGGCCGAACGGCCCGGACCCAGGGCATGCCTCTGCGAGGTTTTTTAGCTCGGCACAGCGCGACTTTGCTGCGCGCCTGAAGTGGTCCATCACGCCGACCTTCGGTGGCGCCAACCACGAGCCGACGGTCCGTGCCGAGGGACCGCTGAACGTCTCGGCCAGAAGCGGAGAGACGACTCGCCTCGTGGGATCGATCCACGACCCCGATGGCGACGCCGTCTCGGTGGAGTGGTGGCAGTATGCGGAAGCAGACAGCTACCCCGGCCGGGTGACCTTGACTGACCCCACGGCGCTCGCCATCACTGTCCAGGTGCCGACCGATGCGGCGCCCGGCGCGACGATCCATCTCATCCTCGAAGCGACGGACAGCGGCATGCCCCCGCTCACCCGTTATCGGCGGATCATCGTCACCGTCACGCCCTGAACGGACGCACGCGCTGGACATCTCGCAGGAGGAATGACTCGTCAAGTTGGCGAAGGACGATAGTCATGCATCGACTCGTCGCAAGCGGCTATGGAAGTTACGTTCGACATCGCAGCGTGCGGTCGAGATCCGAAGCGATGCTACTCGGCCATCATAGGTCGCGGCTCGTAGCGCGGATCGCAGCGGATCTGGGGTCTTTCGCTCGCGGCGGCATCAAGGCTAGCTGGCCGGACCGTCCACCGCGCCCCGGCGGCATGAAGCCAGGTGGGCAGTGATTCGACGCTACGATCCCGCGGACCGCGACGCGCTCTTGGCGGTATGGGCAGAGAGCTCGGCCGTCGCCCATCCATTCTGGACGCCCGCGATGTTCGAGCAAGAGCGCCGGGATATCGCCGAGAAGTTCCTCCCGGTTGCGGAGACGTATGTGTTTGAACGCAGCGGCGCGGTCGTCGGCTTCATATCGCTCCTTGACCACGAGGTAGGCGGGATCTTTGTCGCTCCTCAGTACCACGGGCAGGGAATCGGAAGAGCGTTGATGGACTGGGTACGAGGTTCGCGAGGTCATTTGGAGCTGGATGTCTTTGAAGCCAATGCACTCGGGCGGGGATTCTACGCGGCGTATGGTTTCAGTGTGGTCGGAGAGCGGGTGGACGAGGCCACGGGCCAGCGAGTACTCCGGCTGCGGCTGCCGTCTAACCCCAAGAAGCCGGATCGCGTGTAGGGGGTAGACGCGCCCTGACATGATTGGCAACGATGTTTAGGCAGCGCTTGAGGTCGCAGCTGCGGCGAATTGGGATTGGTACCGAACTCTCGAGGCAGCCGCCATGAATGGATTGTTGCGGTTCCCGAATTCAGTCAAGCGAGATCCTGCCATCAACGGCTGGATGAACGAGCACTCAAGTGAATTGGGTTCTATCGCACAGCATTGGTTCGCGGTGATCCGTGATTGCGGAGACGATGTACGAGAATTGCTGCATGATGGCCACCCAACCGCGTGCGTTGCGGATGCCGCCTTTGCGTACGTCAATGCGTTCAAAGCCCATGTCAATGTCGGCTTCTTTCGTGGCGCGGAACTCACGGATCCCGTGGGCCTGCTCGAAGGCACAGGAAAGTACATGCGCCACGTCAAGCTCAGACCGGATCGTGCCATCGACGCAATGGCACTAATCAATCTCATTGAATCTGCATACACGGATATGAAGCAGCGTCTTGAAGAGGGCGTAGAGTCATGATCGGATCTTCGAGGGGCACTGAGTCCGTCATCACCGTCTCCGGGCTCACGCGCCGCTTCGGCACCAAGACGGCACTGGCGTCGGTAAGCCTGTCCATTCCACGCGGCGCAGTCTACGGCCTCGTGGGCGAGAACGGCGCGGGCAAGACGACCCTCATCAAGCACATCCTCGGCCTACTTCGGGCGCAAAGTGGCTCGGTACGGGTGTTCGGCTGCGATCCGGTTGCCGATCCCGTCCGGGTCCTGTCGCGGATCGGCTACCTCTCGGAAGAGCGCGACCTGCCGGGTTGGATGCGAGTGGACGAGCTCATCCGCTACTCGCGGGCGTTCTACCCCGCGTGGGACGAGGCCTACGCGGAAGCATTGCGGGAGGCCTTCGCCTTAGACGGGTCGGCGACGATCAAGAACCTCTCCAAGGGCGAGACGGCCCGCGTCGGGTTGCTCATCGCGCTGGCGTACCGGCCCGAGTTGCTGGTGCTGGACGAGCCGTCGTCTGGCCTCGATCCGGTGGCTCGCCGCGACATCCTGGACGCCATCATCCGCACCATCGCTGATGAGGGCCGCACCGTCCTCTTCTCCTCGCACCTGCTGGATGAGGTGGAGCGGGTCGCCGATCACGTCGCGATGATCAGCAGAGGCAGGGTCGTCTTGGACGCGCCGCTGGCCGCGATCAGAGAGTCGCACCGTGACGGCGATCGAGTCCCGTCACTCGACGAGATCTTCGTCACGCACGCGGGGACGTCCCCGACTTCCCCCGATTCGTGACGATACGCTCGCCCGCTGCGGCGATTGCTTGGGAGTTCCTGCGCCGGCATGGCTGGGGATTTGCCGCTCTGGTCGGCTACTTCGTCGGCCTCGCCGCGGTCAAGCTCCTGGTCGTTCTGTCGGGGCAACCTGTGCCTCTCGAGTCCTCGGTGCAGTTCGCGATGGTGGGTGTCGTGCCTCTCGCGGCGACATCGCTGTATCTGCTAGCAGTGTTCAGCTTCGGCTTTTCGGGCGACTTCGCAGGGCGGCAGTCGATCTACCCCACTCGGATGTTCACGCTTCCGGTGACCAGCGCGGCGCTGGCGGGGTGGCCGATGCTCTACGGTGGGACCGGCATGGTGATCCTGTGGGCAGCGATGAGGCTGTTCGCGCCGTGGCCGCCCGACCTGGCCGTGCCCGTCGTTTGGCCGGCGCTGCTGGGGGCCGTGCTCCTCGGCTGGACGCAGGCGTTGACGTGGATGCCGTATGGCCTACCGGGGTTGAGGGTGGTCGTCGCCGTGCTGTGGCTGACCGCGATCGATGTCGCCGTCCTGTTGGCTCTCCATTTCGAAGCGCGTGAGGCGGTCATGCTCGCCGTTCTGGCGCCGCACATTCCGCTTGCGTACGTCGTCGCGCGCTCCGCCGTCGCACGCGCGCGGCGCGGCGAGGTGCCCGATTGGTGGGGGCCATCGACTCGGGCGGCGCGTCTCGCGCGTGTGCGGCGGCGCCAGCGCTTCGACTCGCCTGCACAGGCTCAGGCGTGGTTTGAATGGCGGCGGCAGGGCCGCTCGCTCCCGATACTGGTCGGGATCCTCTTGCCGTTCGAGGTGGCACTGCTCTTTGCTGCCCGAGACGCACCGGTGCTGGTCTTCGAAATCCTCTTTGGGGTCCTGCTCACGCCACCGATCATGGCCAGCTTCGTCGCCGCCACCGAGCGAAAGGCGCACCCCGACAGCGGCGGTGGCTACGGCGTGACGCCGTTCATGGCGACTCGGCCTCTGACGAGCGCCGCGCTCATCGCCGCCAAGCTGACCATGGCCATCCGGAGCACGCTGACCGCCTGGCTGCTCGTCCTCGTAGCCGTCCCAATAGCGCTGCACCTTTCAGCGACTCGGCCGTTGGTGATCGAGAAGCTGGGCGGCGCCGTCGCGGCCATAGGTACGCCCCGCTCGGTGGTGTTGGCCTTGCTGGTGCTGTGGGTGCTGGTGTCGTCGACGTGGAAGCAGCTCGTGCAGAGCCTGTACGTCGGCTTGACCGGTCGCGAGTGGGTAGTCAAGTCCAGCGTGTTTCTCGTCCTTGCGGTCCTGACTGTTCTCGGGCCACTCGTGCTGTGGATCGTCGAGAACGGCGCGGCACGAGCCACATTGTGGGCCACCGGCCCCTGGATCCTGGCGGCCCTGGTCGGTATCAAGCTGGGTGCGGCCGGGTGGGTCGCCACACGCCTCCACGAGGCGCGGCAGCTGACTGAGCGCACCATGGTTGGCGGCGCGGCGTGCTGGCTGGTCGCGGTGCTGGCCTTGCGCGGCCTCCTCGTGTGGCTCGTCGATACGCCTTTCGTCCCGAGCTACGTGCTCCTGCTGGTTGCGATGCTGGCCGTCCCGTTGGCGCGAATCTCCGCAGCGCCCCTGGCTCTGGCGTGGAGTCGGCATCGATGACGACTGCGCCCGCCGGAACGAACACGCGCCGCCGGAAGGCCGTCATCAGCACGGTGCTGGTGCTCATCGGGTTGCCGGCCGTCCTCGTACCGATCGAGGCGGCGCACTACTACGCTCGGAACCGGAGTAGCGGGTCCATCGTGTCGTCGGGGCAGACGCGAGAATACGTGCTGTTCGTCCCGACCAGCTACGATCGCACTGCGCCCACGCCACTCGTCGTCAGCTTGCACGGGGGAGGGATGTGGGGAGCGGCGCAGCGGGAAACGAGTCGTTGGGACGACGTGGCCGAACGACACGGGTTCATCGTGGTGTATCCGACGGGAACCGATGTCGGAGGAATCAGGGGCTGGCACGTGGAGCGCGGACCCGGCCTCACGACGGACGTGCGGTTCATCTCGGACCTGATCGACACGCTGAGTGCGGAGTACAACATCGACCCAACCCGTGTTTATGCCAACGGGCTTTCGAACGGTGGTGGGATGTCGTTCGTGCTCTCGTGCACCCTCTCGGATCGGATTGCCGCGGTCGGGATGGTGGCAGCCGCGCAATCGCTGCGGTGGGAATGGTGCACCGACCGCCGGCCGGTTCCGATGATCGCGTTTCATGGGACGGCAGATCCGACGGTCCCGTACGAAGGCGGCTCCGTGTGGCTGTTCCCGGTCCGATGGCCAGCCGTGTCGAGCTGGGTAGCCAACTGGGCCGAGCGGAACCGGTGCGCGGCAACGCCGGTGGAGTCGACCGTGGCGCCGGACGTGACGCGTCGCGCATACACCGCGTGTGCCGACGATGCCGACGTCGTGTTGTACACCGTCATTGGGGGAGGCCATACCTGGCCCGGTGGTGCGCCGCTACCCGAGTGGCTCGCGGGACGCACGAGCAACAGTGTCCATGCCTCGAGCCGTATGTGGGAGTTCTTCGGTGAGCACCCGCTTCGAGCGACGTCGTCCGCGGGCCGGCAGGACTGAGTCTCTTAGGCCGAGAAGGCGAAGCCTCGTGGCCGCCTGAAGAGACGCCGCGGCACCGTGGAGTGCATCACGAGCACTTGCAGACCGGTCGTGAGAACAACTACTTCTCCCGCATGAGTGCGAGACATTGTTCGCGACGGCATCTGGGGTTCATCGTCGTTGTTGCCGTTCTGTGTTTTTCCTGTGGAACTGAAGGGCAGTTCACGGGTCGACAGAGTGCGGTAGACTTGGTGAACCCCCACCTCACCTACACGGACTACTCTCCCAAGCCATCGGACAGGGTGTTATCGCGCCTAGAGTACCGCGACAAGCTGTACGGCTTCTGGTTAGGCCAGTGTATTGCGAACTGGACCGGCCTGGTGACCGAGATGGACAAGATCGGCAACATCGGTGAAGTGCGAACCGGTCCGTTCTATACCAGAGAAGATTGGGGTGGGGTGGACCTACCGAACATATGGTCCGACGAACCGAGCAGCATCTCGCCTACCATCGACTTTGTCTTCGAAGAGGAAGGCGGGGTTTGGGGAGCGGATGACGATACGGATATCGAGTACATGTATCAGCATCTGCTGTACACGAATCGGGTCAGCGTGTTGTCCGGATCGCAGATACGGGACGGTTGGCTGACCCATGTCCGCGCGGACGAAGAAAACTACTTGTGGGTCTCGAATCAACGGGCGTTCGATCTCATGAAAGCCGGAGAGATACCGCCTGCGACCAGCGACCCGGATCAGAATCCTGAGTTTGAGATGATCGACGCGCAGCTCACGACGGAGCTCTTCGGTCTACTCGCACCTGCACGTCCCGACGTCGCACTCAGGATGGCCTTCCTCCCTATCCGAACGACGGCGCGTGCCGACGCGGCCTCGATCTCAGAGTTCTACGTCACCATGCACGCGCTCGCCTCGCAGGTCGATGAGTCCAGATCCATGAAGGACCAGATTCATTGGATGGCAGAGGAAGCACGTGAGGTACTACCCGGGGACTCGTATTCGGCGAAGATGTACGACTTCGTGAAGAGCAGATATGAAGCCGGGGTAGCCTGGGAACAAGCGCGAGACGATGTGTATCAACGGTACCAGGTTGACCAGCAAGACGGCTACGACATGACGGCCCGCGAGTTGCCTTGCAACGGTTGCTTCGCGGCTGGAATCAACTTTGCCGCCAGTATCGTTGGCCTGTTGTACGGCGAGGGAGATATCGTCGAGACGATCAAGATCGGGGCGTTGGCCGGTTGGGACTCTGACAACCCAACCGCTACCTGGGGCGGGCTTCTGGGATTCATGCTCGGGAAGGAAGGGGTGGAACGTGCTTTTGGCAGATCCTTCGCTGATCGGTTCAACATTCATCGGACGAGGCAGAACTTCCCTAGCGGTATAGACACCTTCGGCGACATGGCCAGCACCGGTGTCTTGATCATCGACCGGGTCGTGCAGGAGGAAATGCAAGGCGGTGTAGATCTCGAAAGGAATCTCTGGTACATCCCCGCAGGCGACTCCGCGGCCAGTGAGAGGGCACCAACGGAATGAGCAATCTCGTACGAGTGTTCCGCGCAAACGCGAAGCCAGGCAAGGAGGAGTCGTTTCAGTCCTTCTTCACACGGGACGCCGTGTCCATCGTCCGAGGGTACGAAGGCCTCGTGTCCGTCCAGGTTGGCTTGCCCACTGACGGCTCGCCGCGTGAGTTCCTCATGATCACGAAGTGGACGAGCGTTGAGGCGCTGAAGGAGTTCGCGGGCGAGCGCTGGCAGGAAGCGGTTATCGACCCAGAGGAAGCCCCGCTCCTCGACGACGTCCATGTGCGCCACTATTGGGAGGCGGACGTCTAATGTCATCGATGAGCGGAGCGGCAGTGTTGGCCCGAATGCCAAACCGCCGACTGGTGCTCCGCTCTTCGTCGAAAACGACTTCATTCGGGAAGTGAAATCGTACCACGACTGTGTCGATTGGGGCCCTGTGATGGGGCGAGCGAACTGAGCGCGGATTGACGAAGAGCACAATCACCGTGGCAAGTGGTTAACCTGAACTCCTAAGTCTGGTGCGAGGCTCAATACCAACTGATCATGGAGCACGACCCCAAAACGCGGCCCCCGATGTCGCCCCCGGGCTCAGCACAGGGCGATCGCATTCTGCTCACAGGAGCTACAGG
>JBDHCY010000122.1:0-10537 GCA_039591795.1 Gemmatimonadota bacterium
CTCTCGGATCGAGGCGATGAATCCTGTCGTCTGCCGGCTGACTCGCGTGAGCCCAGCCATCAGCGTCGAGCTGTCCTCGACGATCTGTTTCAGCAGTAAGAGGCGCTCGATCGTCTGCCCGATGCGATCTCGGTGCCGCGCCGCCACGCCGCTGGCTGTGCCGCTCGCTTTCGCCGCCGCTGCCGCGTCATCGAGCACTCGGCGCGACACCTCGGCCAATGTCTCGGTCACCCCCAGACCGCCAGCGACCTCCTGGTCCTGGCGCTCGACGCTGACACGGATCGCCTCTGTCGAGCTGGCGACGGCGACAGCGAGGCGGCGCTGCGGCTCCGCGGCGCGGGCGAGCGTCTGAATCTGCTCTCCGATCCCTTCGACGGTCTCTACGAGCGGCCGCCGCAGCCCGGCGATGTGAATAGCCGTCGCAAGCTGTTGCGCGACAGTCCGGAGAATCGCCAAGTGCTTCGGCCCATAGGCGTGGCGCTTGTGATGCTCCAACTCCAGCGTGCCCAGCATGGCGTCACCAAACTGCAACGGCACAATGGCCAAGCTCCGAAGATAGGCAGGCACTGGGGCGAGCAGGGGCTCGCGCGCGCAGTCGCCGATCGAAACGGACTCGTGCGTGACCATGGCCTGTTCCCTCAGGCTGTCGGTTCCAAACGCCACATCGCCGCGGTCGGGACGGCCCAAGCTCCCACGGTACGACAACACCGGATCGCCGCGGTCGAGCCGATAGATGCGATAGTCGCCCCAGTCGAGCAGTCGATGCGCGAACCGCTCGATCTCGGCGAAAGCGTGGTGGAGGTTCAGGCCGCTCGCGATGACCGCGTGCATGCCGAGCACCTTGTTGCTCTCCTCGGCCGTGATGGCCTCATCGAGGATATTGCGGGCCATCACGCCGGTCGCGCCAAGGAACAGCGCCACCAGTGGCCAACTCGGAACCGGGAATGCCACCACCGTCCCCACCACGATCGTTCCCGCTGCCAGGGTGAGCCCATAGCTGATGGCCTCGTATCGCAAAATGAAGAGTCGCTCGCTCGGCTCCAGCTTCTCTCGCACGAGGAGCGTGAAGTAAAACAGCAGACGCGACACGAAGAAGTAGCTGCCCGCGAAGAACGACGCGGCAGGGAGAAGCTCGAGGTTGAGCGCCGGGGTGCGAATGCCGCTCGCCGCCAGCGTCGCCGCGTAGATACCGTAACCGGCCACGAGCGCCAGCACCTCGCGGCCCGCATTGATGAATGCCGCAGTGAAGAGCTTGCGATGCCACGTCCAGTCCGTGACGAGGACGCCGAGGACGAGGCCGAGCGCGGCGGGAGCGGGACCGACGAGGACCGCCGCCGCCACCGCAACGAGCGACGTCTGTGTAAGGAACGAGTATTTGCTGAGGGGAATGGAGAACCCGCGGAGCGGCAGCGTCGCGGCCGCGATCCCGAGCGTGACGACGGGCTGTTCGGCCCAACTCCCGTCCACGAGTAGGACCCCCGCGAGCACGACCGCGCCCGATCCGGCCACGGCCGCGCCGTAGCGCGTGACGAGTCGACCCGGATCGGTCGACGTCATGCGCGCGTCGGCCCCGCGGCGTCGTCGAGCGCTGCTCGCATCGTGCCGAGCAGCGCAACCGCTTGCGACACCCCACCCTCCTCCAACGCACGGACGAGGGCACTGCCCACCACGATGCCGTCGGCAACCGTGGCCACCTCCGCGGCCTGATCGGGTGTGGAAATGCCGAAGCCCACGGCGATCGGAAGGCGTGTCGCCGCCCGCACCCGCCGCACCGAATCGGCGAGGTCTCCGGCGATGCCGTCTCGGACGCCCGTGACCCCGAGCCTCGAGATCAGGTAGACGAATCCCGACGCACCCTCGAGCGCCCGCTCGAGGCGCTCGGGTGGCGTCGTGGGGGCAATCAGACGGATGAGGTCGAGCTCTCCGTTGGACAGCGTGTGCTCCAGACGCGCGTCACTCCCCACCGGCAGATCCGTGACCAGCAGTGCGGACGCCCCCGCTGCATGCGCATCACTCACGAATCGGTCGGGCCCGTACGCCAGGATGGGGTTCAGGTAGCCGAAGAGCACAACGGGAATCCCGGGATGATTCTCGCGGAGCAGGGCCAGCGTACCCGCCACACTCATCCCGCCGCGGAGGGCGTGATGGCTCGCGCGTTGGATCGTCGGCCCGTCCGCGAGCGGGTCGCTGAACGGGATCCCGAGCTCCACCACATCGGCCCCCGCCCCTGCCATGGCTCGGAGGGCAGCAGCAGAGGTAACCGCGTCGGGGAAACCGGCGGTCAAGAACGGGATCAGGGCCGGCCGGCCCGCTGCCCGCGCCGCCTCCCACACGGCGGCGAGCAGCCGGTCACACGAAGTGGTCACCGACCGTGATGCCGTAGCGTGCAGGATCGGTCACCTTGATGATGGACCGCGGGAAGCTACCGTCGGCGTTCCGATCCCCCAGGTTCACCAGCGGGCCCGGATCGAGCGGCACCCCCCGCTCATCGAGCAGGATGCGCACAACCGGTCGATTGATCTGGCTCACGTCGGGGTTCGCAGAGTGCACGAGTGCCACCTCGTAGGTGTCGAGGATGACGCACGTCCCCACCGGATACACGCCGATCAAGTTGATGAAGGCCTTGACGACGATCGGATCGTAGCCCCGCCTCGGGTTTTCCCACATCTCGCGGAGCACCTCATCCGGTTGAATGGGCACCGTTTGATACACGCGGCGCGTCGTGGCGGCGTCGAAGCCATCAGCCACCGCGACGATCTTAGAGAACACGCTCAGCTCACGCTCGCGGATCGACTTCGGATAGCCAGTGAGGTCCGTCTTCATGTGGTGCTCGTGCGCGACGATCATCGACCGGTAGGGCACATCGCTGTATCCGCGGAGCTCGAACAGCGTGAGTACACCCATCCACGGATGCGCCTGCAAGAGCGCCCATTCCTCTTCATTCAAGGCACCCGGTTTGTTCATGACTTCGATTGGAATGCGCGATTTGCCGACATCATGCATCAGCGCCGCCATCCCGAGCTCGTAGAGTTGGAGCTTCGTGAGACCGATCTTTCGCCCGAGCGCCACGGAGAAGATGCACACGTTGACACAATGCGTGAATGTGTACTCGTCGTAGTCACGTATCGTCGTGAGCCCCAGCAGTGACGCCTCATTGCTGAGCACTTGATCGACGACTGCCTGGACCGCACGCTTCACCTTCTTGACGCTGGCAGTCCGGCCCATGCGCACGCTGGCCGTCACTTCCTTCATGACGGCGACCGACTGCATGTACGTTCGCTTCGCGGCCTCCTTGCGTCGTTCCTCTTCCGCGTGCTCTTCCTCGGTCTCGAGGGGTAGCTCGAGCAGCAGGTGATAGACCTCGGCCGCCATGAGGCGCTCCGTGATCGCGGCGAGCACGTCGACCTCGTCTGGGCGATCGGCGAACAGCAGGAGTGTCGAGAGGAGGACCTGCCACTCGCGCCGCTCCACTCCCGACTCGACACGCAGCTTTCCGACGTCGCAGACGCGGAACATGTTGAGCACATATGAGAATGACGCGTAGCTCTCCAGTTCGAGCCGCAGACGCGTCGAGTTGATGAAGATGAACTCGCCCTGCACCCGGAATTCGAGGTCCCCTTCCGCTTCGAGCACTTGGAGTGCGTGGCGGTGGAGCTCGTCCAACGCCTTTTGCACCTGTGCGTTCTCGACCGGGTAGAGCTGCAGGCTGCGAAGTGCCGCATACAAGTGGACGAGCAATTCGCGACCTGCATGCCGTAGCTTGCTCTCCGTAGGCGGCGAGGCGGCGACCAACGACGGGCGAGACGGTTCGGTCACTCCTCACCTCCTCTCAGCGCTTGCGCAACCGCGTTCCGGACGAGGATCTCCTTGTCCGCCGCTGCTCGCTCCAATGCCTTCCTCGCCTCCTGCGTCCCGACTTTGCCGAGGGCGAGCGCGGCGCAGGCCCGAGTCTCGGGATCGTGACGTTTTCTGAACAGGCCTCGGGTCGAGAGCATTGGCTCGAGACGTGGTACCACGGCGGCTCCTCCAATGAGGGCGTAGGCTTCGAACACCGCCATCTTCTCCGTGAGGTCCCAGTCTCTGAGCCCCCTGCCCTCGACAGCGCCCTCGACCGCGCTCAGCCCGTTCCTGAATCGCTTCGATCCCAGTGCCCTGACGGCGACGATCCGAACGTCGCGACTCCCGTCCCCCACTGCAGCCACCAGTGCCTGAAGCGCCCCGGGCGTCGCAATGGCGGCAAGCGCTTCGGCAGCGGCTAGCCGCACGGTAAGGTCGTCCCGCTGGAGCTGCTGGCCCAACGCGCCGACCGCGCCCGCCAACCGCAGGCGGCCGGCCAACCGTGCGCCAAGCTCGGCGACACCGGGTTCCGCCCCCGTGATCGCCGACGCGAGCGCTGCCGGTTGCTGCTCCGCCAGACGCTCCGCCGCCTTCTCCACGACCTCCCTCACCTGTGCCGTACTGAGTTGCACGAGCCATGACAGGAGCACCGGGAGTGCCTCGGGACGGATCTCCGCAAACAACTGGCCCAGTTCTTCCGCCGAGGGTGGCGCCATGGCGCCATCGATGGCTTGGAGCAACTGCTCGATGGCTTCCGGATGGGAGAGCTGGACCGGCAGGTCGCGAAGGGTCAGGCGGTGCTGGGGGTTGAGGCTCCGCACCCGGTCGAGGACGGCCTTCGCCTCGCGCAACAGATACCCCACCGAGCGATAGTCGCCTCCGCCCAAGAAATAGGGAAGAAAGCGGCTCACGATCCCGACGATTTCAGAGCGGACTTCCTCATCCTCCTGCACCTCGATGAGATCGAACAACACGGCCAAGACGTTCTGCCGGAGGTCGAGCTGGTACTCGCGGGTGATCTCGTCGCGCAACCGCTCGATCTCATTCTCCTCGAGGAAGTAGAGCGTCGAATCGAAGTCCTCGAGCGAGATCACACCCGGCAGGCCTGGCCGCACCTCTTCTTGCACTGCCTGGGTGACCTCTTCCGGCGGCGCTTCCGGCCCCGCACCTTCGGGCTCCAGCGGATCGACACCTTCGGCGAGAAGATCGGTGTAGCTGTAGCGAATCCGCTCGAACTCCCGCTCCCACAGAAGCGTCAACAGATCGTCCTCGGCCTCCGCGGAGAGCGTACGCGCCTGGACGATCGTCTCGAGAAACGACACGATCTCGTCGCGCTCGACGCCTTTGAGGAGCGACAGCGAGCGAACCCCGTCCTTGTAGAGAGTCCACGCGAGACTCTCCGCCTTCTGGTCGCGAGAGTACACCACCTCTTCGCCCCACACGAGTGCCGTTTCCCGCACATCCAGCACGAGCTCGTCGGTGGCTTCCCAAACAGGGGCGAATTGCGCACGCACCTGCTCGATCGCGCGCTGATAGATGGGGTTGTTCGGAAGGTAGAGCGCAAAGGCACGCATCGCCTTGGCGATAGACGAGAAGAGCTCTGAAACCTCGTCGACCGAGAGGGCGATGTCGGTCTGCCGGGGGTCCGTCACTCAGCTGCCTCCAGCTGGGCCGCAACGAGCGCCACGTCTTTATCGCCCCGTCCGCTGAGATTCACGAGCACACTCTCCTCCGGACCCCATCGCCCGGACGCCTCGAGCACCCACGCGATCGCGTGCGCCGGTTCGAGCGCTGGCACGATTCCCTCTAGGCGACTCAACGCCGTAAAGGCTTCCAGCGCCTGCTGATCGGTCACGGAATCGTACCGCACGCGGCCCGTGTCGCGGAAGTGGGCGTGCTCAGGCCCCACCCCCGGATAGTCGAGCCCAGCCGAGATGCTATGCGCCGGCCGCACCTGACCGTCGGCATCCTGCAGTACGTAGCTCAGCGCACCATGCAGGACGCCGGGCCGACCCGCCGACAGCGACGCGGCATGCCGGCCCGTCGGGATCCCTGCGCCACCCGCCTCAACGCCCACGAGCTCCACGTCCTCGTCGGCGAGGAACGCGCTAAAGATGCCCGCGGCGTTGGACCCGCCACCTACGCACGCCACGACGGTGCGAGGCAGGCTAGCCCATCGCTCGAGCACTTGCGCGCGCGCCTCCTCACCGATCACGGCTTGCAGGTCGCGCACCATGCGCGGGAATGGGTCGGGACCCACGACCGATCCGATGACATAGTGCGTGCTGGGGACGTTGGTGACCCAGTCACGAAGTGCCTCGCTCGTCGCGTCCTTGAGCGTGCGAGTCCCCGATCGGACGGCGACGACATCGGCGCCCAGCAGGCGCATACGGAATACGTTGAGTTCCTGCCGTCGCATGTCTTCTTCGCCCATGTACACGACGCACGCAAGCCCGAATCGCGCGCAGACAGTGGCCGTGGCGACCCCGTGCTGACCCGCGCCCGTCTCGGCGATGATCCGCTCCTTCCCGAGCCGGCGGGCGATGAGCACCTGCCCCAACGTGTTGTTGATCTTGTGCGCCCCGGTATGTGCGAGGTCCTCACGCTTGAGCAGCACGCGGGCCCCAACCCGCTCGGAGAGCCGCGGCGCCACGCTGATGGGCGTCGGGCGGCCGACGTACTCGGCGAGGAGGCCACGATACTCACGCCAGAAATCGGGCAGGGCCCGCACCTGGTCGTAGAGATGGGCCAGTTCGTCGAGCGCTGCCGCGAGGGTCTCGGGAACATACCGGCCACCGTACTCGCCGAAGCGACCAGTCGTCCCCTCGAGGTCACGCTCCATGGGCAGACAGAGCCTCGCGGACGAAATCCCGAATCCGAGTCGGATCCTTCACTCCAACGCTCACCTCGACTCCCGAGCTCACGTCGACGATGTCGGGTCCGACGGCACGCACGGCCTCCCCCACTGTCTCGGGACGGAGCCCGCCCGCCAGCGCGAAGCGAACACCGCCCGGAAGCGCCGCCCGCACTTCCGCAGCGAGCCCCGGCTCGAGTGGCACGCCCGTGCCGCCCAGCCGACCCGGCACCCGCGCTTCGGCGAGCACCACGCTGGCATCGGCGGCGCGCTGCGCGACGAGAGCCACATCCATGCGATCGGCGATGCGTGCCACGTGCCACACGCCCACCCCCCGCTCCGCGAGCGCCCTCACGACCTCGTCTGGCGCACCCGAGTGCAGCTGCGCTGCGTCGAGCCCGAGCGCGTCCACAGCCTCGAGAACGCCCGTGAGTGTGACCTGACCGAAGACGCCTACCCGTCCGACGCCGGGCGGCACCGCGGCGAACACGCCTGCCCCGTCGTGCACCGAGAGAGATCGTGGACCTCCGGCGAAAACGACCCCGACCCACTGCGCCCCGGCCTCCGCGGCCGCGGCCGCGTCGGACGCCCTCGTGAGCCCGCAAATCTTGACCTCAACGCCCACGGCGCGGCACCCCCGTGAGCTCCCGAACGGTCGTCTCCGGATCCGCCGATCGTGCGATCGCCGTCCCCACGAGCACCGCATCGGCGCCCGCAGCGGCCAGGGACACGACGTCTCCGTGCACCGCCACCCCGCTCTCGGCAACGGCCGGGATCTCCGGGGGAATCTGCGTGAGGAGGTGTTCGATTGCCCGGAGGTCCACCCGGAACGTGGAGAGATCGCGGGCATTGACACCGATCGCGGTGGGTGCCTGCGCGAGCGCCAGCGCCCGCTCGAGCTCTCGATCGTCGTGAATCTCTACCAGTGAGCCAACGCCGATCGCCGTGGCGGTCTCGACGAGCTCGGCGAGCTGTTCGTCGGCCAGAAAGCGTGCGATCAACAGCACCGCCGCGGCTCCAGCCACGAGCGCTTCCAAGACCTGAGTGGGGTCGAATAGGAAGTCCTTCCGCAGCACGGGCACCTGCACGGTGTCCGCCACCGCACGGAGGTCCTCGATCGACCCGCCGAATCCAGAGGGCTCCGTGAGCACCGAGATCGCGCGCGCACCGCCCAACGCACACCCGTGTGCGTACGCCGCCGGATCGAGGCCAGGGGCGATGGCTCCAGCGCTCGGGCTACGACGCTTCACCTCGGCCACGACCGCGACATCCCGGCCGCTACGGAGAGCGGACGCCCACGCCACCGCGCCCTGAGACGCGCCGCGCTCTGCTGCGGCGTGCTCGAGCTCAGTGTGCCGCGACCGCGCCTCCACCGCGCGTCGAGCGGCGGTACCGAGCAACCCCTCGAGGTACTCTTGCGGTTCGGCCTGTATTCGGGTACATTCCTTTCGGCTAATGTTCGGTACCGCTGCCCGAACTCATACGAGCTCAGCGCGGGTCCGGTAGGAGGTACGATGCCCCTCACCAAGCGCCAACGCGAAATCTATGAATACCTCGCCGAATATATCGGCGACCATGGTTACGCGCCGAGTTTCGAAGAGATCGCGGGCCAGTTTGGGTTCCAATCCCTTGCCACGGTCCACGAGCATCTCACCAATCTGGAGCGCAAGGGCTTCATCCGACGCTGGCCCAACGAGAGCCGGGGCATCGAGGTGGTGGCGCCGGCGGCTCGTTCCGGGGCCACCGAACTCCCGCTGCTCGGCCTCGTGGCAGCCGGCGAGCCGATCGAGGGCACGCTCGAGCACGAAACGATTGCCGTGCCGGAAGACCTCCTGCCTCGCAACGGCCCCAACTACGTGCTGCGTGTGCGGGGCCGCTCCATGATCGACGAGCACATCGAAGACGGCGATCTCGTCATCGTCCACGGCCGGCCGAGTGCCGATAATGGCGAGATGGTGGTCGCGCTTCTGCATGGGTCGGCGGCCACGGTCAAGCGGTTCCATCGCGAGCCGGGTGGCTGGATCCGCTTGCAGCCCGCCAACGACTCCGTCGCTCCGATCCGCGTCCACGAGAACGACGTGCGGATTCAGGGCGTCGTCGTGGGTGTCATTCGCCGATTCTAGGTGCCGCGCGCCCGCTCGAGGGCTTCGTGTGCGGCCCCCGAGGCGAGCGCCGTACGGGCACGCTCCACCGCTTCCTTGAACGAATCGACCCGGCCGCTCACGTAGACAGCGCCCGCGGCGTTGAGCACGACTGCCTCGTGGCCGGGCGCCTTCGTGCCCAACCGCAAGACCGACTCGAGTCTCGCTGCATTCTCTTCCGGTAGCCCACCCTGCACCGGCGCGAGGCTGGCTGCCTCGAGGCCCCACTCCCCGGGGCTGAGCACCCAGTGTGTCACACTTCCCTGACGCACTTCCCAGACGTCGCTCTCGCCCGTCGGGGAGATCTCGTCGAGCCCGGCGCGCCCGTGCACAACGAGGGCGTGCTCCACCTGGAGTTGGGTGAGTGCGGACGCCACGAGCGGGGCCCGGCTCGGGTCGGCGACGCCCACGACCTGTCGCCGCACGCCTGCCGGGTTCGCGAGGGGGCCGACGATGTTGAAGAGCGTCGGCACGCCGAGGTCGCGCCGCACCTCTGCAGCGTTTCGCATGGCGGGATGGAAATGCGGTGCGAAGAGAAACACGATCCCGTGCTGCTCGAGCGCCGCGCGGGCGGACTCGCGATCGTCCGGCAGGGGCACCCCGAGCGCCGTTAGGACGTCGGTCGACCCGCAGCGCGAGGTGAACGACCGGTTGCCATGCTTGGCAACGGGCACCCCGGCGCCGCGGGTGACGAATGCGGCCGCTGTCGAGATGTTGATGGTGGTGACGGAGCCACCGCCGGTGCCGCACGTATCGACGCAGGTCATGCCGTCAGGAATCGGCACGCGCACCATGGCGTTCCGGAGGGCGGTCGCCGCGCCGGCGATCTCCTCAGCCGTCTCGCCGCGCGCCCGGAGCCCGAGCAAGAGTCCGGCGATCTGCGTCGGCGCCGCCTCGCCGCGCATGATGGCGCTAAAGGCCGCCGCGGCGGTTTCAGCGGAGAGCGTCTCGCCCAGGGCGAGCCGGCCGAGCGCCTCGTGAATAGGTGTAGGCATTTCTCTGCGGCGGGACGAAGGGCGTTGAACGTAGCCGCGCACGTGGTCTTCTGTCAAACCACGCAACGGGTTGCGTCTTGCCCCGGCCGAGAGCGGCCTCTAGGTTTGCCCTTGATGACGGCGCGTCCGTTCCTCGCCACACTGCACTATCAGGGAACGGCGTTCGTAGGGTGGCAGCGGCAGGCCGCGGGTCGGACCGTGCAGCAGGAATTGGAAGACGCACTCGAGCGGCTGTGCGGGCGGCGGGCCGAACGGACACAGGGGTCCACGCGCTCGGCCAGGCAGTCGATTTCCTCGCGCCGGAGCGCTGGGCCTCCGACGAGCTCCGCCGGGCGCTCAACTCGGTGTTGCCCGGCGACGTGTGGGTAGCGGACGTGCGAGGGGTGGTGCCAGGATTCAACGCGCGGCGCAGCGCGCGGTCCAGACGCTATCGCTACGTGATCGGCACCGACCACACCGCGCAGTCGCCGTTTCGCCGTCCCTTCGAGTGGGCACTGTGCCGCCCGCTCGACGTCGCGGCGCTCCGATCGGCGGCGGCAGAGCTCATAGGAGAGCACGACTTTCGCGCGTTGGCAGCGGCTGGGCACGATGGTCACTATCGCTGTCGGGTGATGGCGACAGACTGGGCCGAGCGCGGCAACGACCTGGGCGTCGAGTTCACTATCGAGGCCGATCGCTTCTTGCATCGCATGGTCCGCTTCCTCGTTGGC
>JBDHCY010000123.1:0-10489 GCA_039591795.1 Gemmatimonadota bacterium
GGAAGGGTCGCCAAACGTCGTCAAGGAAGCCCTGGCGTGCAATCTGCCCGTCGTCTCCGTGCCCGTTGGCGACGTTGGCCTCCGCTTGAGGGGTGTTCGAAGGTGCGTGCTCTGCCCAGACGATCGACCAGAGACGATCGCGACGGCCCTCGAGGGAGTCCTCCGGGAAGGGGGCCGCTCCGACGGTCGCGAGTCGGTGGCAGAGCTCGACGAGAATCTGATAACCGAAAAGGTGATCGGGATCTACCGAAGCGTGCTCAATGGCCGGCCGGGGACCGACGGTCAGCCGGATGCGATCGGCGTGTCAGGCGTCCCGCCTCCGGTAGAGATCGTGTGACCAGCGGGGCAAGGACAGACGTTACAACATCTACCAGGTCTTGGGATGTCCACTCGTCGGCACGCGGCGAGTGCCACTCCGTGACGATGAGCCGGGACGTAACGTAGTTGCAGCTCTGGCACACCAACCTTCATCACCTCGCTAGGAAGCCGCATCGCCCGCGGCCGTGCAGATCGCGTCTTCCCTAATGCTGTGAGACGGCGTCCCCACCCAACCCGAGTGGCACACGAGCAAAGAGAAGTGGATGGTCATGCGTGTCGAGACCGCCGGGTATCACGCTGCGCAACAGGACCTCAAGACCAAGGCTCTCAAGCTCGGACACATACCATTCCGGCTCAAAATGACTCCAGAACATTGTGACCCCACAGAAGTCTCGCTCGGTGTAGCCTGGATGGGCCGTTCGAGCGACGGTCACGAGGAGATGCCCGCCTGGCCTCAGCCAACTGACGATTCGAGTCAACAGGGCTTGATGCTCTTCTCTGGGGAGGATGTCCGCCACCTCAGCCGATATCGAGCACCTCGGCATTCGCCGGAAGGGTCTCGATCAGGGGCCGAAGCTCGGGACCTGCCTCGAGAGGGCGCGAAGAGTTGTAGCGCAGACCGCACAAATCGTAGCCGCTACGTACGATCTCCTTCGGGTCTCCTTCGACGGGGTGCATTCTGCCCATTCCGTCTCCCTGACGCTTCGCGTGCATGTTGCGCTTGGCGTTACTCCGGCTAACGCCATGTAAATGCGCTGCGGCGGCGCAGCCACCGGCGGCTCCGTTTCCTTTGCCATGATCTGCTAGGCGGCATCACCGACCTCTACTACCATGTACCAGCACGAACCGAAATCCGGATCCCGGAACTCGCGAAACAGGCGGAAGCCAGCCTTCTCGAAAGCTCGGATGGCGTGCTCGTTTGAAATCGATGTTCCCATGCCTGCAACTGTCACGAAGGGATCCACCCGCAAGCGAGCCAGAAGCAAACCGAGGGATCTCGGCCCAACACCGCGGCCAATGAACTCCGGTTCCCCGATTAAGACATCGATGTCCACGAGGTCCTCGGGAAGGTCGGCCAGCCCAGCCACCTCGAGCTCGTTCTGAGGGGGCGTTTGCCAACACAGATAGCCAACAGGGGCTCCGTCCGCCACTATGACGGCGTGGTTCTCTGGTGAGCACCGCAGCGAGTTCTCGAACGCCAGCTGGGGATCTCCCCACCACCGGGCCACGTGCGGTCGGTGCAGCCAATCCCGAAGTCTCTGCGAGTGGAGCTCGGGATCGAAGGTCTCAAGGCGGACCTCTCGTATGGGCATCACGTCAGCCTCTTGCCGTCTAACGACGCGACTGAATCAAGAGTACGACGTTCCAAGACTGCGGGCCAGCGAATCCCGGGCGCCATGCGCATAATGGAGGCTACGTAATCGCGGATGAGCGTGACTCGTGTTACGCGGCGAGGCGTGGCAGGGAAGAGCCGAGGGTGGTGGCCGAAGTCCCGCCCCGTGGCTGTCGGAGGACGATCCGGATGTGTTGCAAGGGAACGAGTTGCGCCATGACCCGGGTGGGTTTCGAACCCACGACCTGCGGATTAAAAGTCCGCTGCTCTGCCAGCTGAGCTACCGGGTCACACGCAAGCTCGCTCAGTCGAACGCGTTGCACAAGCGCAGGGTGCGGTCGCACGGAGCGGTCCTTGGGCTTACAATTACCTTCGCTGACTCTTCCAACGGACTTAGATTTCATGAAAAAGCGCTCGCAATTCGTCCCGCTGATCGTTGGTGCCCTGTCCCTTCTCGGTTGGTCGCTGGCCGCACAGGATCCGGCGGCTCTGAAGCTCGCCGCCGACGAGGCGAAGGGCGAGCTCGTATTCACCCTTGGCCCGCTCCACCTCCCGGCCCACGCCAGCCACCACGACGTCGCTCAGGTGCCGCTCGAGAGCGCCGAGGTGCCGTTCGAAGGATGGCTGCACGGCTTCCGCGTCGAGATGGTCACGGCCGACGGTCAGCCGGTGTCGCCAACGGTGATCCATCACATCAACTTGATCGACCTCGACCGACGCGCACTCCTCGCGCCGATCGTCAACCGCGTCCTGGCAGTTGGCAGCGAGACCAAGCCAGCATCCTTGCCCCGGTCGTTCGGGTACCCCGTGCACAAAGGGCAACGACTCGGCATCTTCACCGGCTTTCACAATCCGACCGCGAACGACTACCACGCGGCCTACATGCGCCTGATCCTGACCTACACGCCAGCGCCGGCGTCACCGGCACCCCGAAGCATCTATTCGCTGTGGTTCGACGCCAAGCTCGATCCTGGCGTCCAAACCGACTTCGACCTCCCTCCGGGTGAGTCGAGCAAGTGGCAAGACTTCACCGCCCCGATCTCGGGCTCTGTGTTGGGGCTCGGCGGCCACTTACATGACTATGGCGTGCGTCTGACCCTGGAAGACCGCACGACCGGCACGATGCTCTACGACGTGGCACCTGACACCGATGAAGACGGGCGGGTCCTCGCGGTGCCGGCGAAACTCTACCTCCAGGAGCCGCTTCACCTCGAAGCCGAGCACGTGTATCGGATCACGGCCTACTACCGCAATCCGACGAGCGAGACGATCGCGCAGGGCGGCATGGGAACCATTGGTGGTGTCTTCGTGCCAGACGCCGATCAGTCGTGGCCGCTGATCGACGAGCATCATCCGGAGTACGTGGCGGACCTCCGCGGGCTGAAGGCCGGCCACGGCGGCGGAGCACACCACGGCGAGCAACACCACGACTAATAGGCCAGACGGACGGCCCCGCGCCGCCCTCGGGTGACCGGGCGGCGCGGCCGGCCCGTTCGGCCTCGCTGCAACGAGACACAAACTCGGGCACCCCCCTAATGGAAAACCCCGCCGTAGCATTGCTCTTCGACGAGACGGCCGATCTCCTCGAGCTCGACGGCGCCAACCCTTTTCGCGTCCGGGCCTACCGCAACGCCGCCCGCGTCATCCGAGACCTCGGCAGTCCGGTCGCAGAACTCGCAGACAGAGGAGAGGCAGCGCTCGTCGAGCTCCCGGGAGTGGGGAAGGACCTCGCCCGGTCGATCGTGAGTATCCTCACGACTGGCGACTTCCCGGCACATAGCGAGATGGCCGCCAAGTTCCCGGAGGGCCTTCTCGAGATCCTTCGGTTGCCGAGCCTCGGCCCCAAGCGCGTGAAGCTCCTATACGATCGGCTCGGCGTCGACTCGCTCGAACGGCTCGCCGATGCCATCGAAGCGGGGAGCCTGGGCAGCGTTGCTGGGTTTGGACCGAAGTCGGCTGAGAAGTTGAAGGAAGTGCTCGCTCAGGCCACGCCCGGAGAGCACCGAATGCTCCTCGCGGAGGCAGAGCAGTACGCGCACGCCGTGCTGACGCACTTGCGAGACACGTCGGGGATCACGGCACTCGAAGCCGCTGGAAGTCTCCGGCGACGGCGCGAGACGGTAGGTGATCTCGACATTCTGGCAGCGACAGACGACCCCGAGGCCGCGGTAGAGCGCTTCGTCGGCTTCAGCGAGGTCGTGGAGGTCCTCGTGCACGGCGAGACGAAGGCGTCGGTGCGACTTCGTGGGGGGCCGCAAGTCGATCTACGCGTCGTGAAGCCTGACGAATTCGGCGCCGCGCTCCACTACTTCACCGGATCGAAGGCCCATAACGTCGAGATGCGCAAGCTCGCCCAGGCAAAGAAGCTCAAGCTCAACGAGTACGGTTTGTTTCGCGGAGACCGCCGCATCGCTGGCCGCACCGAGGAGGAAGTGTTTCACGAGCTCGGCCTCGCGTGGATCCCCCCGGAGCTCCGCGAGGCGCGAGGCGAGGTCGAGCGCGCCCAGAGGCGCACGCTGCCCGACCTCATCTCGCTCGAGGACATTCGTGGTGAGCTGCACGCCCACACCGACGCCACCGACGGCCGGGACTCGCTCGCAGACATGGTGGAGGGTGCCAAGGCGCTCGGCTATGCCTATCTCGCCATCACCGACCACTCGAAGCGCGTCACGATGGCGCGGGGGCTAGACGCGAGACGGCTGCGGGCGCAGTGGCGCGCAATCGATCGCTTGAACACCGAGAGTCGCCGCTTCACCGTCCTCAAGGGCATCGAGCTCGACATCCTCGACGAGGGCCGCCTCGACCTGCCCGACGACGTTCTCCGCGAAGCGGATTACGTCGTCGCGTCCTTGCACTACGGTGCGAGCCGCGACGCCGCGGTCAACACCAAGCGCCTCGTCGCTGCTGCTCGCCACCCCTGGGTCGACGCGATCGGCCACCCGACGGGGCGGCTCCTCAACCGCCGCACGCCATATGCAATCGACTTCGACGAATTCGTCGACGCGTGTGTGGGCGAGGGATGTCTCATCGAGCTCAACGGTAGTCCCAAGCGGATGGACTTCCCAGACCACCTCGCCATGGCTGCCGCCGACCGCGGCGCACGCTTCGTCTGCGGAACGGACAGCCACGCCGTCAAACACCTCGGCTATATGGGCTACGCCGTGGCCGTGGCGCGCCGCGCCGGGCTCGAGCGCGTGCAGGTCGCCAATTCGCGTCCTCTCAGCGCCTTCAGGAAGACCCTCAAGCGATCCGCCCGCTGAGGGGATAGATTCTGCCGCATGAGCGCACTTGTTGGCATCATCATGGGGTCACAGTCCGACTGGGAGACGATGCGTCACGCAGCGGCAACGCTCGAGCGCCTCGCCGTTCCACACGAGGTGCGGATCGTGTCCGCGCACCGCACGCCCGATCTTCTCTTCACATACGCGGCGGGCGCCGCCGCACGCGGGCTCGAGGTCATCATCGCCGGGGCAGGGGGGGCCGCGCATCTACCGGGCATGACCGCTTCCAAAACTGCGCTGCCGGTGCTCGGCGTCCCCGTCGAGTCTCGCGCGCTGAGCGGAATCGACTCGCTCCTCTCGATCGTCCAGATGCCCGCGGGAGTTCCCGTCGCCACGCTTGCGATCGGCCGTGCGGGTGCGGTGAACGCGGCGCTCTTGGCGGCGACGATTCTCGGTATCAAGCATCCCGCCATTCGCGCCGCAGTCGAGGCCTTCCGCGACGCCCAGACCCAGGCCGTCATCGACGCACCGAGCCCCAGCACGGACTCCCCGTGAGAATCGGGATCCTCGGCGGTGGCCAGCTCGGGCGGATGCTCGCTCTCGCCGGCCACCCGCTCGGTCTCTCGTTCGTCGTGCTCGACCCCGCAGCCGACACGCCTGCAGCAGCCGTCGCCGATCACATCCGAGCCCCGTTCGACAGCCCGACGGCGCTCGACCGACTCGCGGGTGCCGTGGATCGTGTGACCTACGAATTCGAGAACGTCCCAGTGGCCGCGGCACGGCACCTCTGCGAGCGGGTCACCGTGCGGCCTCCAGCAGGCGCACTGGAGGCCGCGCAGGACCGGCTCGCGGAGAAACGCCTGTTCGCGAGCCTCGGTATCCCCACCGCACCGTTCGTCGCCGTCTCGGACGAGGCCGAGCTGCGCGAGGCCCTCTCTCGCCTCGGCAAACCGGCCGTGCTCAAGACACGCCGATTGGGATACGACGGCAGAGGTCAAACGCGGCTCGGCACGACGGACGACATGTCCGCTGCCTGGGGTCGTGTGGGGGGCGCCCCTTCGATCCTCGAGGAGGCGATTCCCTTCGAGCGTGAGCTATCGGTGATCGCGGCTGCCGCACCGGACGGCACGAGGGCATTCTATCCGCTGGTGGAGAACCGTCATGAGGCCGGGATTCTCCGCGTTTCGCTGGCCCCAGCCCCCGAGCTCGATCCCAGTCTCCAAGAGCTCGCGGAGGACTACGCGGATCGATTGCTCGCGGCTTTGGACTACGTGGGCGTCCTCGCAATCGAGCTGTTCCAGGTCGGCGGAACGCTTTGGGCCAACGAAGTGGCGCCGCGCGTGCACAACTCGGGGCACTGGACCATCGAAGGCGCCGTGACCAGTCAGTTCGAGAACCACCTCCGCGCGGTCGCCGATCTCCCCCTCGGAGATCCCTCACCGCGCGGACTCAGCGCCATTGTCAATCTCATCGGCACGACGCCGCCGGTGGCGGACGCAGTCGAGAACGCCGGGCTCCACCTCCACATCTATGGCAAGGCACCCCGGCCGGGCAGGAAACTCGGGCACATGACGTGGGTGGCGGCAAGCGAGCCGGAGCGCGCGGGCGCCGTCGAGCGCATGATGCAGCTGGCGGGGGAGCACGTTAGCACGCTCCCCCGCTGACTGAGCCCGCCTTCAAGGGTACGCCGTGTCGAGACACGCGACGAGTCTCTTCGCCTGACGTGCCGGCGTACTCAGGCGTCGCCGAGCGCCCTGAGGGCTCGTTCGCGCTCACTCCGGGAACTGATGCCTCCAGCCGCGTTGCGGTACGCGCTCCGGAGCTCCTCGGAGCTCAGGAGACCGCCCTGGGCCACGCCGACCAAGACGTCGGCGCGGGAGCTGCTGCTCGCGATGCTCCTCGAGGACTCGATCACCATTGCGACCGTTGTCGGATCGGGGCTCGAGGTTGTCACCGCCCGGAGCACGCGCTCCCGTCCCGACGACGAGCTGATACCAGTCACCGCGTGGAAGAACGGCGATCGTGTCCGCTCGTCGAGCCCATGTCGCTCCACGGCGACTCGCAGCACGCGACCCTTCTCGCTGCTCGACGAGATCTGGCGCGCAACTTCGAGCACGGTCGCCACCTGTTCGGACGACACGGCCTCCCGCTCCAGGAAATCGACCAGCACGCGGCCGAGCGCACTGCTCGACCCGATTCCCGACGCGGTCGAGACGTAGCTCGCAGGGAGCGCGTGGTCCGCCGGAACCTGAGCATTCACGGCAATCAGGACACGCGCCTTTTCGCTCGATGAGGAGATGCCGGCCGCGGTTTCGAGCACGGCGTCGGCGAGCACCGGTGAGAGCGGTGCTGTCTCAACCGCTGCCACCAGCACTCGAGCCCGGGCGCTGCTCGAGCTGATTTCGCCCGCCGAACGGACGATCACCGCGCGCGTGTCCTCATCGGTACCGGCGTTGGTCACGAGAGCGATGAGGACCTTGCTCAATGCGCTCGACGAACTGATCCGCTCACCGGCAAATGTGGCCAGGTGTCGCGCCTCTTGAGGGGTCACGCGCTCGCGCTCGAGCAGCACAGTGAAGTAGGTTGCGAGAGCGGAGCTGGAATGGAGATGAGCAACCTCGTCCACCAGGCCCTGCTTGCCGGCTCGCGCGTGGATCCGTTGGGCGCGCGCCCGCGCTTCGAAGGAGGTCCGTCGGAACATCACGAGCAGCGCACCATGCAGCCACTCGTAGGCCTCGGCAGACCAATCCTGTTCCCGGCCGTTGACCAACCATCGGCGATCGACCTCCCCACCCCGTGACGCGAACTCGACCTGACGGCGCTCCCCACCGCGGCGCTCTTCGATCTCGAAGTATCCGTCCGACTCGAGGCGACTCACCGTCCGCTCGTCACTGGAGAACTCGACGCGCCCGCGCGTTTTCACGTGGAGCTCGCAGCCGTCGACAACGATGCGAATCGTGGCGCGGTGATCGTCGATATGGGTGCTCGACGACCGCGAATCTCCCGTACGAGACCAGTCGCACAGAGTCCGAGGGCGTAGGTCACCCGGCGAGTCGAGCAGGCTCAATGCCAACCGGGGTTCTGTCTGTCCCGCTCGTGGCCGGCCGCCGGGCACGAACAGACCCTCACTGCGCGCGTCCTTAGTCTCGATCTCTCCTCGAGGCCACTCGACGGCCCAGTCGAAGGCGGTCGTCAGCGCAGCCGGTTCGATGGCGCTTGCTGCGGGTGCTGTCCTGGCGAAGCGCAGCCCACCGGCCGGCACGATCAGCGCGGCTGCGACGAGCGTGCCTGAAAGGGCGGCACCCCGCGGGACCGGTCGGCGCACGCGAGCGCTGTCGAGAACCGCGAGGAGCCTGGAGCCAAGCTGCGCGGGCCGGGCCATTGCAACACCGGCAAGCGCTGTCACGGGCGGCGCCCGCAGCGAGCGCGCGATGTCCAGGAGCTCGGAGGCGTAGTCGGACGCGCGTGCGCCCTGGGCGAGCACGAGATCGTCGCACGCGTGCTCGCGCTCTTCCCGCAACTTCCGCGCGGCCACCCAAACGAGTGGGTTCCACCAATAGAGCGCGCAGGCTACACGCGCGGCGAGCTGGGTGAGCCAGTCGCGTCGTCGAACGTGAGCCAGCTCGTGCATGAGCACGGCACGTTGGCGAGCCGGTGACCACGACGGCGCCGCGGCGGGAAGGAGCACGACGGGATGCAACGCCCCCCAAGTCATCGGCATCGTCGACCCGGTGGCGATGAGGAGTCGCGCGTTCGGGCCAAGGCCCAGTGCCCGCCGCGCGTCGTCGAACTCCGCGATGAGCGCGTGATCACCTGCCGGGCGCGCGCGTCGGGCGAGCGAGGCCGCGCCGATCAGCGAGGCGGCCACGAGCAGCGCCACCCCGGTCGCACCGGTGGCCCACAACACCCACAGCAGGTCCGCCACCCCCGGCACACCGCGTGCTGGCGCGCCAACGACCGTGCTTGCCCCGACGGCCCGTTGCGACGGCCCCACCGCGTCTGGTGCCGCGTGAAGCGTTGGAGCCGCCGGGGTGGGCGCCGTTGGGTTGGTCGCTGAGGGAAGCCGTTCGATGGCTGACCGCGCCGGGAGCACGGGGACGGCAAACCGCGGAGAGGCCGCGACCGCCAATGGCAACACAAGCGCACCGGCAACGGCCAGGGTCCAGACGAAGTGCCGCTGGGCGGCGCTCGACCGCCGGAGCATCAACGCCGCGAGCCATGCCAGGAAGAAGACGGGCGTCGCCTTGAGTCCCCAGACGACAACAATCGGCAGCGCGGACATCAATGTTCCTCCCTTCGGACGCGCTCGATGAGCGCTTCGAGCCGGGCCAACTCCGTGTCGGACAGATCCGACGAGGAGAGATCGAGCAGTGCCGCGGCGGCGGCCCCCGCCGAACCGTCGAAAAAGGTCCTCACGAGCTGGTGAAGTGCGGTCGTCCGTGCCTTCTCACGCGGCACGGTTGGCACGTACACATAACGAGGACCGTCTCGGTGATGATTCAAATGGCCCTTGCCTTCGAGGATGCGCAGCAGGGCACGGACGGCGGAGTAGCTCGGTGGGCTGGGCAGGTGGTCGCGCACCTCCTGAGCCGTCGCCCGGCCAAGACGGTAAATGACGTCCATGATCTGTCGCTCGCGCCGCGAAAGGGCGCCGGACTCGGGCATGTCGCTCTCCTGCTAGAAACTTAGCACTGTAATGCTAAAATACTAGCACATCAGAACCTGTCAACCCGCCGCGGGCGGGCGGCCCCTGCATCCTCGGTCTGGCGGGCGTTTCCTCACTCCCAAGCGTCGGAGCGGGATCAGCAGGCCGGGCGGTCCCTCGTTCCTTACAGCGGGAGAGGGATCTGCAGGACGGGTGCGAAGCTACGGCGGTGGTGCGGTGTCGGCCCCAGCGTGTTCACGGCGGCGAGATGTTGGGGCGTGCCATAGCCCATGTTGGTGTCCCATCCATACGCCGGATACCTGGCCGCGAGCCGAGTCATGAGCCGATCGCGGACGACCTTGGCCACCACCGACGCTGCAGCGATGCTCTGACAGCGAGCGTCCCCATCCACCACCGCCTCGTGCGGCTCGGCGAGCTCTGGCAGGGGGAGGCCATCGAGGAGGATGGCGTGCGGGGCCTGGGGGAGGCGCGCGAGCGCGCGGCGCATGGCGAGCGCTGTCGCTCGGCGAATGTTGAGCCGATCGATTTCTCGTACTGAGGCAGCGCCGAGACGGACGGCCACGGCACGCGCCCAGACCAGGCGTGCGACTTGCTCTCGCTTCTTTTCGGTGAGAACCTTCGAGTCACGAAGACCGCGAACGGCTCGGGAACGAGCTGGGAGGATCACGGCAGCCGCTATGACGGGGCCGGCCAGAGGGCCGCGCCCCACCTCATCGAGCCCGCAGACGAGCTCGGCCCCGTCGGTCCAGAGTCGGGACTCCCGCGCGAGTGTCGGGCGGGAGGGTGCCACCGACCCTACGCCTCTCGCCGCTCCGGGATCCGTGCGGCCTTGCCGGCGAGCTGCCGCAGGTAATACAGCTTCGCGCGCCGCACGCGACCGAGGCGGACGACTTCGATCGCCGCGATCGACGGCGCGTGGAGCGGGAAGATCCGCTCGACACCAATGCCAGC
>JBDHCY010000124.1:0-10486 GCA_039591795.1 Gemmatimonadota bacterium
GGTCACGGTGCGGCCGACATACTTCTCCAACAGCTTCTGCGGGTTGAGCAGGTCGTACTGGTAGTTCTGCTCCAGCACCCGAAGCCCACCGTTCAGCGGACGGATGTGCACCGTCTCGGGCTGGATGTGCTGTGCCACGTCCTGAAACTCGAGAGAGGCCGTGCCCCGCGTGAACGTGACATCGCGGACCTCGCGCACCAGCCCGAAGTTCTGATTGTAGACCGTGATGGAGACCGATTGTCTGTCATCTCCGGTGGACTGGTATTGGTCGGGTGGCGTCGTGTCGTCCACTGCCGCAGGCCGAGTATCCGAGACCACGGTGGACCCACCGGCGACGCCCGTGGCTCCCAAGATCGTGGCAATCAACATGTTACGGTAATGCGCCAGCATCGTTCGCTCCTTGGTTCAGTGCTCTGTTCACCAAGGAGACGTCCGACCGGGCGGGACTTGCACACGCGCCGCGCCACCGAGCCATGGCCTCCCCACGTCGCGGGAGGCCATGCCCGGTGCACTCGCCCTTCGTTAGGAGCTGGCAGCTCGAGCGTAGCTCTCGCGGCGCTGCCCCAACCATGCGTAGGTGGTACCAAGGATCGTACCGTACATCAGATGCCCCCCCAAGCTGGGCAGCATGGCGACTGCCGCAGCTCCATTCCAGTTGACGCCCAAGCCCATGCCCATGAAGAGCGGCATCAGCGTCAGCGGTCCGAGCAGCCACCACGCGGCTCCGTACAGCGCACCAGCCGCGAATCCGCTACCCACGTCGCTCGCGAAACGCCCGAGCACGATGGCAAAGCCGGCCCCGATGATGGCACTGTTGGCCAGGTGTACGACCGCGCCGACTGCTGCCGACGGCTGGCCGACCATCTGCCCAATCATCGGAAGCGTTCCCATGATCCACATCAGCGCGCCGAATACCACTCCTCCAGCCAGCCCACCGTAGGTGCCCAATTTCAGGTCTCTCGCATTCATGTGTATATCCTCCATTCGTACAGTGTGGGTGTCCGGTCGGGGGACGTCTGCGTCGGCCGTTGCCCCCTCTTCAGAGTGAGTGCATGAGCACCGCATTTCATTACAAACCGGGCCGGACGCGCGCGTCATGCCTGACGAGCGCGTGAGCTACGGAGCTGGGGGAGACGTGGTGGATGGCCCGGATCTCGCGGGCCGGATCCGAGCACGCGATCCGGACGCGATGCAGGAGGTCGTTCGTGCCTACCTGCCACAGATTCTTCGCGCCGCGCGAGGCGCTGGGTTGGACGATCAGCTTGCTGAGGACGTCACGCAGTCCACCTTCGCGACGTTCATCGAGAGTGCCCCGCGATTCGAGGGACGATCGCGCGTGCGGACGTGGCTGTTCGGGATTCTCTACCGCAAGGTCGCCGAGGCGCGCCGGCGGCGAGCGCGAGACCATGCCGTGGAAGACATCGACGCGGTATTCGAGCAGCAGTTCGATTCCGGAGGTGGCTGGACCCGGCCGCCACGCCCGGTCGACGCCGAAGTCTACGCGTCGGAAGTCCGCCGGAACATCGAGGAGTGTCTCGACGCCGTCCCCACCAAGCAGCGCATGGCCTTCGTGTTTCGCGAGATCGAGGAACTGGACTCAGAGGAGATCTGTAAGATTCTGGAGGTCACACGCACTAACTTCGGGGTGCTTCTCCACCGTGCTCGAGCGCGGTTACGGATCTGTCTCGAGGACAGAGGACTACGGGAATAGACGAGATGCGTGGGTGTCGAGACGTTGCCTACCTAATCGCCAGTGATGGACTGGCCGGTGCCGGCTGGGCCAGGAGACTCCTGGTCCGTCTCCACCTGCTCTACTGCAGACACTGTCGCCGTCACATGGCGGAGCTGCGGACGATCGGCAGCGTCAGCCGGGACACGTGGGACATTGCCTCAGTCGACTCGGCGACCGTGCGCCGGCTCGAGAAGGAGGTCCTGGATCAGGCGC
Source organism: Gemmatimonadota bacterium (assembly GCA_039591795.1). Taxonomy (GTDB): domain Bacteria; phylum Gemmatimonadota; class Gemmatimonadetes; order Gemmatimonadales; family GWC2-71-9; genus JBDHCY01. Next base: position 1,946 of record JBDHCY010000124.1, read on the forward strand.
TGGGAAAGTCGGACCGCCCGCCTCCGGAGTAGCCGGATTCCGGCTCTCGGCGCGAAGTCACTCACCGAGGATCTATTCGTCCGCTCGGCCTCAACTCCCGCCGAGATCGACGGCCGAAAGCCGCCAGGTGGCTCCGCGGTGGTGCGGCCCTATTCCCGGCGGCCTGCTGCGCTTAGAATCCTGCCCGTCTACGTCGACTGCACTCGGCCCGACGCGACCCTCTACATCCTGAGAGGTATGAGCACCTCACGCACTCGCTACACCACGGCCGCTCTCCTCGCCGGGCTTGCCTCGGCCGCGTGCGCCTCCGCGGCGAGGGTGGAGACCACCTCCGCACCCGCCGCGAGCTCGACCGCCGAGCTCGAGACGCTCTACTGGGCCCGAATGGACAGCGCCAACATGCGCTTCACGGAGGCCGATGTCCGCTTCATGACCGGCATGATCGGCCACCACGCGCAGGCACTCGTGATGGCAGGGCTCGCCCCCACCAACGGTGCCGGCCCGGCGGTGCAGACCCTGGCGGCGCGGATCATCAACGCCCAGGAGGACGAGATCGCATCGATGCAGCAGTGGCTCCGTGATCGCGGGCAGCCGGTGCCCGAGGTGCAGATCGAAGGCAAGACGATGATGGTGCGCGGCCCCGCACATGCTATGCACGCGCCAGGGATGCTCACCGAAGACCAGATGCGGGAGCTCGGCCAGGCGATGGGGCCGGAGTTCGACCGACTCTTCCTCACCTACATGATCCAACACCACCGCGGCGCCGTCACGATGGTGCACGATCTCTTCGCCACCGACGGCGCTGCACAGGACGAGGCAGTGTTCAAGTTCGCCTCCGACGTCCAGGTGGATCAGGCCACCGAGATCGCCCGGATGGAGCGCATGCTCGCCGCGCTGCCTTCCGGGGGCCGCTCCCCGTGATTAGCCGTTTGTCTACCTTTACCGACTTCACTCCGTGCCAGCAGAGGGACCCGTCATGCCATTCGTAGCCCCGGCGCTTCATCGAGTCGGCCGCTCGGCCGCCGCCCGTCTCTGGTCGCTCTCGCTCGCCGCCGGACTGCTCGGCGGAGTCGCGTGTGCCCCGTCGAACACCACATCGGGCGCCGCTGCCCCGACCCCGACAGCCACCCAGCAGATGGCAGCACCGAGCCCCGACCCGCGCGTCGGGCTGCGTCCCGGGCTGATGAACGCCGAGGAGGCGGTGTGGAACCTCCGCGTCGTCTCGAGAACGCCACCACCTCAGGAGTTCGTCGGCGTCACCAACTCGGACCTCGCGTTCACCGGCGACTACGCGATTCAGGGCAATTACAACGGCATCCAGGTGTGGGACATCTCGAATCCCAGCCAGCCGTCCCTGGTGGTCGGATACGTTTGTCCGGCGTCGCAGAGCGATGTCTCGGTCTACGAGAACCTCCTCTTCGTCTCGGGCGAGGGGCTCGGTGGCCGGCTCGACTGCGGCACCCAGGGTGTCCGCGAGGCGGTGAGCCATCACCGCCTGCGGGGCATTCGGATCTTCGACATCAGCGACATTCGGGACCCCAAGTACGTCGGCAACGTGCAGACCTGCCGGGGGTCCCACACGCACACGGTGCTCGAGGACCCCAACGACCGGGACAACGTCTACATCTACGTCTCCGGCTCCGCGCCCGTGCGCCCTGCGGAGGAGCTCCCTGGCTGCTCGAGCGCCCTGCCCGAGGAGGATCCGAGCAGCGCGCTCTTCCGCATCGAGGTCATCAGGGTGCCGCTGGCGCACCCAGAGCAGGCGGCGATCGTGAGCTCGCCGCGGATCTTCCAGGACTTGGTGGCGCCCCCACGGCACGGGTTGGCCCCCGAAGACCTCGCCGCCATCGAGCGGGCCAAGGCGCGTGGAGCGTTCGTCGTGGATGTAGAGGGCCGGCAGATGGTGTTGCCGGATCGGTTCGCGGCGGCGATGCTCGACAGTGTGGTCACCGCGCGGAACGGGACGGGCGCGCCGACGGCTGACGATAGCGCGGCGCTGCGCGCGACGCTCCCCGAGATGATTGCCCGGATGATCGGCAGCCGCGGCGACGGCCCGCGCCGCGGACCCACTCAGTGTCACGACATCACCGTCTACTCGGCGATCGGCATGGCGGGCGGCGCTTGTGAGGGGTACGGGTTCCTGCTCGATATCAGCGACCCGGTCAACCCCATACGCATCGACGCCGTGAGCGACTCGAACTTCTCGTACTGGCACTCGGCGACGCTCAACAACGACGGTACCAAGATCCTCTTCTCGGACGAGTGGGGCGGGGGCGGGCAGCCGAAGTGTCGCGCCACCGACCCGGAGGAGTGGGGTGCGGACGCCATCTTCACCGTCACCAACGGGAAGATGGAGTTCAAGAGCTACTACAAGCTGCCGGCGCAGCAGACGTCGCTCGAGAACTGCGTCGCCCACAACGGGTCGCTGATCCCAATTCCGGGACGCGACGTGATGGTGCAAGCGTGGTACCAGGGTGGCATCTCGATCCTGGACTGGACCGACGCGTCCAACCCGCAGGAGATCGCCTTCCACGACCGCGGTCCGGTGGACTCGACCCGGATGCGGATGGCCGGAAGCTGGTCGGTCTACTGGTACAACGGCTCGATCGTGAGCTCGGAGATCGTCCGCGGTCTGGACATCTTCGAGCTGGTGCCGAGCGCGTTCATTTCGCAGAACGAGATCGACGCGGCGAACACGGTGAAGCTCGACTATCTGAACAGCCAGGGGCAGCCGCAGTTCATCTGGCCGCCGAGCTTCGCGCTGGCTCGGGCGTACGTAGACCAACTCGAGCGGTCCAATGGCCTCTCCACCGGCAGGGTTTCATCGGTGCGGCAGGGTCTCACCAATGCTGAGAACGCCTCCGGCGCTGCACGGCTGCAGGCGCTGAACGATTTGGCCGGGCAGCTCGATGACGAGGCGCGGGGGTCCCGTGATGCGGCGAAGGTGCGGATGCTATCCGGTGCCGTGCGCGACCTTGGAGCGGCGACTCGCTGAGCAGACCGGCGGTCCGCCCTTGCCATTGCTGGCGTACTGAAAGGCGCGCGCCGCGCAACACTTTCGCGCTCCGCGGCGTCTAAGGAAACATGTACACCCTGTTCCAAGATCTCAGCCTGGCAGCTCGGAGACTGACAAGAACGCCGGGATTCACCGCCGTCGTGCTGCTGACGCTCGGCCTCTGCGTCGGAGCGAACGCCGCGATCTTCTCGGTCATCAACGCCGTCATGGTCCGCCCCCTTCCATTCCCGGAGCCGGACCGCGTCGTGCGGGTGAGGCCGGAACAGACCGTGACCGCTCGGATGATCGACGGCATCGCCGCTGCCACCGAGTCGTACACGGCGCTCGCCGGTGCCAGTCCCGCAGCGTTGACCCTCACCGGCACCGACCAACCGGAGCTTGTGCCCGCGTCGGTCGTCGGTGTCGACCACCTTGCCGTATTTGCAGTGCAGCCCATGATGGGCCGCGGGTTCCTCGACGAGGATTCCCGCCCGGGCGCCGAACCCGTGGTGCTCCTCGGCTACGGCCTGTGGCAGCGGAGATTCGGAGGTGACCCGTCCGTAGTCGGACGCCGCGTCACGCTGGGCGGTGAGGGGACCCCGACGCGCACGGTCATCGGCGTGATGCCGGTCGGGTACCGACCGTTCCAGTGGGAGAGCGAGGCGTTCGTCCCCATGGTCGTGGCGCCGGCGACCCACGACTACTCGGACATGGCCAGGTTCGTACTTTTCGCACGATTGCGTGACGGCCAGACGACGGCCGCTGCCTCGGCAGAACTCAAGACGGTTCTCCAACGCCTGGCCACCAGCACCGAGCGCGGCTACGTGAGCGAAGAAGAGGCTCGGGATGCGACCGTCATCCGCGAACACGTGTGGCGCGTCGCGGGGTTCGAGCGCTCACTCTGGCTCCTCTTGGGGTCGGTCGGAGCGGTGCTCCTCATCGGGTGCGTCAACGTCGCAAACCTGCTGCTGGCCCGCGCGGTGGCGCGGGAACGGGAACTCGCCGTGCGTCGAGCGTTGGGCGCTGCGCCCGGCCGGATCCTCCGCCTCCTCCTCACCGAGAGCGCACTGCTCGGAATCGCCGGTGGCGCCCTCGGGTTGCTCGCTGCCACAGTCGGTCTGTCTGCACTTCAGCACGTGGTACCGGCCAACCTCCCCACTGTTTCCGCTATCAGTGTCGATCTCACCGTCTTCGCGTTTGCGCTGGTCGTGTCGTTGATCGGCGCCATGCTGTTCGGGTTGCTCCCGGCGCTGCGATCGAGCAGGGTGGCCGAAGCGGCAATTCGGCAAACCAGTCGCAGCACCATCGGGGAGGGGAAGTTGCGGCTCAACCGTTCGCTGGTTGCGGCGGAGATGGCCATCTGTGTTGCGCTCGTCGCGGCCGCCGGCCTGTTCGTGAAGAGCCTCACGGTTCTTCGCGACGTCGATCCGGGATTCGCACCGGCGGGGCTCGCGACCATGCGGGTGACGTTTTCACCGGCACGGTACCCGAACGAGAGCACCCGCCGAAACGCACTCGCCGAGATCGAGCGGCGCATCGAGGCGCTGCCCGGTGTCGACCGTGTTGGGTCGATTCACGTCCTCCCGATGACGCAAGGCACGATGGGCGTAGGCATCTCCCCTGACGGCAATCCGATCGCGGAAGACGAGCGGCCGCTGTTGGTGAGCTATCGAATCGTGACGCCTGGGTACGCGGAGGCGGTCGGCATCCCACTGCTGGAAGGTCGCCATCTCGAACCCACCGATCGCGATGAGGCGGCACCAGCCGGATTGGTGAATCAGGCTATGGCGAATACGATGTGGCCTGGTGCGCTATCGGTCGTTGGTCGTGAGGTTCGCTGGGACAACGGGGAACTCTGGTTCACCGTGGTCGGGGTGGTCGACGACGTGCACCAACATTCACTGTCGCAGACAGCCCGCGCGGAGGCCTATGTGCCCTACGAGCAGGACGGCTGGGCGACCTCGATGCACCTCATGATCCGCGGCGGAGGCCTGGGACTGCTCTCCGCCGGGCGCGACGCCGTGTGGGCAGTGGATCCCAACATTCCGGTGAGCGGTCTGCGCTCAATGACCGACGTGGTCGACGTGTCGCTCGCCACGCCTCGCTTCAACGCGACCTTGTTTGGGCTGTTCGCGATGCTGGCCACGGTACTCGCCGCGGTCGGGATCTACGGCGTCACGTCACACATGGTCAGCCTGCGCACGCGCGAAATCGGCATCCGCCTCGCCTTCGGGGCGACGAACCGAGACGTGATGTGGTGGCTTGGGCGGCTCGGGGTCACACCCGTGGCCATCGGCTTGCTGGTCGGGTTGGCGATCGCCTTGAGCGGCACACGGTTGATCGCGGGAATGCTCTACGGCATCAGGCCGACCGATCCGATGGTGTTTGCGGCGGTCGTCATGGCCCTCGTCGTGGTGGCGTTGGCTGCCTTGGTCCTGCCGGCCAAACGCGCGCTCCGGGTCGATCCGATCTCGTCGTTGAGGAGCGAGTAAGGTGTGGGGGCCCATGCCTCCGCTCGCTCGAGCATCACGCCATCCGACATGGCTACCGCAGCAGCTCCGCGATCTTCGGTCGAGTCATCCTGATCCGTTCGTAGTCCAGCTCCAACCCGAGTGGGCGGAGGGCCTCTGCAATGAAGTCGTAGGTTCCCTTTATCGAATCGAAGGCAATGGTGACTACGTCCAAAGCCGTTGCTCCCATGTTGTTCGTGATGCTCTTGTCGGCGCCTGCGGCAAGGAGTGCCTCGACGATCTCGGTTCGGCAGAAGAATGCCGCCGCCAGAAGGGCGGTCGATCCGTCGTTGTTCCTTTGGTCCACGTCGGCTCCAGCCTCGATCAACAATCTGGCCACCTCGGTTCGGCCGAACGTCGCCGCGGTGATCAAAGCACTCGATCCTCCCGATGGCTCGCGGGCATCCAGGTCCGCTCCGGCCTCGATGTGACGCCGAACGGCCCGGACGTCACCGGTTATGGCCGCCTCGATCAGACTGCCACTCGGCGACGCCTCTGACGGCAGTGGCTGCATCTCACCCAGAGCGCGGTCCAGCATCTGGACCAACTCGTTCCGAGTGTACGAGAACCGGTGCTCCTCATTTAGCTGGACCAACTCCTGCAGCGCACGCCGGATGGTGATTTCCGCCTCGAACCGATTCGGAACGACCATGTAGCGCCGTTTGGGCGATTCACTGGACAGGAAATCGAGGGCTGCCAGAGCCACATCATCCGGTTCCTCGTATTGGGAACGATCAAGTGAACCGGTGATCAGGTCGAGCATCGAGGGGTATCGAGAATCTTCGGCTGAGTAGCCGGCCTGCTTCATGCGCTCGACCATGGAGGCCACGATCCGGGACTTGTAGTTACCCGGTTCCACGGCGGCGACCTCCACGTTGAAGCGCTCGAGCTCCATTGACAGGGCATCGGTATAGGCTTCCACACCGTGCTTGCTCATGCTATACGCGCCGCTGAATGGGCCCGAAAGAACCCCAGCGATGGAGCTGACGGTCATGATGCGACCTTCGCTCTCGATCAACAGGTCCGCGAAGGCCTTGGTCACGCGGTAGGGTCCCAGCAGGTTCACGTCGAGCAGGAACATCATGTCTTCTTCCGCGAGCTCGATCAGCGGTTCCATGACGGACACGCCCGCGTTGTTGATCAAACCGTAGAGCCCTCTTCCTTCTGCCCGCACGAGGCCTACCGCCGCATCGATCTCGCTCTGGATGGTCACGTCGAGACGGACGGCTTTCACATTCTCCATCGCGTCGAGACGCGCCAAGTCCTCGGCCTTTCGAGCGCCGGCGTAGACGAAGAACCCGTTCTTCGAGAGGACCTCCGTCATGCGGAGCCCGATTCCCGAGCTCGTTCCCGTGATGAGCACGGCGCGTTCGTCCCCCGGCTCTTGCGCGGCGACGCGTGTTACGCCCACGGACGACGGGGCAACCGACACCGCAAACATCATTGCAATAGATGGCGGAATTCGCAGCAACATCTGACATCCCCCTTGTGCCGGCCGTCTCGTAGCAGAGGGCCTGCAAGGCTCGCTTCTCCCCCTCCACTCTTCAACGACGAGTTGGACTGCAGGACCGAAGACGGCCTTCCCGCCGCCTGGCCCCGCTACCTGACGCACACAACTTGGCTGACGGGCGACACGCCACTCTCGTTGAACGTCTCGATCGCGAAACAGTACTCCTGATCCACCGTGAGCGCGCGGATCTCGAGCGCGTTCGGTCCATCGGCAAACACCTGATACGTCTGGTAGAGCTTGTCGGCGGCGATGCCCCACAGCACGTTGTAGCCCACCGCCCCGGGCACGTGGCCCCAGTTGACGAATGCGTTCCGTCGATCGCCATCCCGCCGCACCGAGAGCCCGGACGGTGTGGCGGGCAGGTCGGCCGAGCCATTCCCGAAGACGCGCAGGTCACTGATCGCCAGATGGTCCGCCCCTACGTACCCGTGCTCGTACCGGACGTACCGGGCCCGCACGGGCATCGGGAGCTCGATGTACGCGTTCGGCCGGTCGCGTTGCTCGTCCGACAGATCCGCTATCGGATGCCAGCCCTGCCCGTCGAGCGACGCCTCGAGGCGGAACTGCGTGTACACCGTTGAGTCGCTGGCAAACACGTTCGAGCGGTAGTCGGCATAGTTCAGCTGCACCGCCTTCACCTCGTACGGTTGCTCGAGATCGACCGTCAGCCATTCGCCCGCGCGATTGCGCTCGGCGACCCAGAAGGTGCGCGGGTCCTCGTCGGTGACATTGGCTGCCGGGAACGTATCCAGCACCGAGGACGCCGTTACCGACTTCCGATAGGACAGGAGCATCCATCCCGTGAACAGAGCGTTCCTGTCGGTCCACTGTCCCGTGGGAGCGTAGTGTGGGAAATCGCCGAAGCGGGTGTTGACGAACATCTGCCCATCCCGATCGAAGCCGGCGGGGAATATCGCGATGCGCCGCTCGAAGTTCCAATTGACCCCGATCCAGGGCGTGCCCGTGTTCCAGTAGTTGCCGTGATGGTCCCGAAACGTGTTGCCATGCCCGGCACCGGTCACGAATCCACCCGGCTTGTACGCGATGGGGTTGTACGGCGCGTACGTGAACGGGCCGAGCGGATGGTCGCCCACGTAGGTGCCGTTGGCGTACACGTTGTACTCGGTGCCCGGTGCGGAGTACTGGAGGTAGTACGTGCCGTCGTGCTTCGTCATCCAGGCGCCCTCGACGAACGGCGTCCGCGGCTCCCGATGGTCGCGTCCGAAACGCTCCCAGCCGTGTCGGTCGGGATCGAGCGAGATGAACGGCTTCGGCGTGTCGACCCAGAGCAGTCGGCGCTCTTTGTCCAGCTCGATGCCGAACAGGGGATAGAAGTTGGACGATCCCCAGTACATGAACCACCGGTCGGTATCCGGGTCGTGGAAGATCGCCGGGTCCCACGGACCCGGAGGCACGGCACCGAGCGTCGCCGGATTCTCTCCCCACGGTGACTGTGCTCCGGGTGGTGGTGGCAGTAGTCGATTGTAGAACTCCAGCCGACCGGTCTCCGGTGTGGTCGAGAAGAG
>JBDHCY010000125.1:0-20287 GCA_039591795.1 Gemmatimonadota bacterium
GGAGATCATCGAGGCGATGAATGGTTCCATCCTCGGCGGCGACCTCTAGCAGCATATGGACCTCGACGACCGGGTCGCGCTCGTCACCGGCGCCGGCGTGCGCGTTGGCGCGGCATTGGCGCAGGGGCTCGCGGAGGCCGGTTGCCACGTGGCCCTCCACTACCACCGCTCGCGCGGCCCGGCCGGGGAGACCGCGGCGACGGTGCGTGCCACGGGCCGGGAGGCGGCGCTGCTCCAGGCCGACTTGACCGATGCCGTCGCCGCCCGCGACCTCGCCGACCGGGTTCTGAAGGCATTTGGCCGTTTGGACATCGTCATCAACTCGGCCGCGGTCATGGAGCGGCAGCCGATCGAAGCGGTCACGCCGGCATCGTGGGATCGTACGTTCCAGATCAATCTCCGCGCACCGTTTTTCGTCGTGCAAGGGGCGATCGAAGTACTGCGGCGAGCGCGAGGTCACGTCATCAATATCGCCGACGTCGCCGCGTACCGTCCGTGGCCCGCCTACGTGCCCCACTCAGCCAGCAAGGCGGGGCTCGTCATGCTGACTCGCGCGCTCGCTAGGGCGCTCGCGCCCGATGTGCAGGTGAACGCCGTCGCCCCTGGCCCGGTCCTGTTGCCGGCGGATTGGGGAGACGATGAGATGCGGCAGACGGTGGCACGAGTGCCGCTGGGTCGGCTGGGCCATCCCGATGACGTGGTGTCTGCCGTCCGCTACCTCCTCGGGGCGGGCGACTATGTCACCGGGACGACCCTCGTGGTCGATGGCGGAGAGCTCCTCCGCTGAGCCGCGACCTGTCACCGACGGCGCGGCGGGAGGCTCTGGTTGCCGCCCAGGAACACCTTGCGGACGGGCGTTTTTGGGAGGCGCATGAGGCCCTGGAAACCGTCTGGCGTTCAGTAGATGAGGAGGGTGAACGCCTGGTCTGGCAGGGCCTGATCCAGGCGGCGGCTGCACTCCTCCACCAGAGCCGTGCCAACCGGCACGGGGTGTCGGTGGTGGGCGCCGCCGCCCTCGCGAAGCTCGCGGGACCGCAGCACCCGGATGTAGAGTTCGACACCAAGAGCTTTCGGATCGGTCTCGAGGCCGCGCTGAATCGAGCCGGGCCGGTCCCCAGGCTGGAATGGCGAGAGTGATGAACGAACCGGAGAATCATTACGATGTCGTGATCGTCGGCGCTGGGCCCGCCGGGCTCTGCGCGGCGCTCTACGCCGGCCGCGGCATGCTGAACGCGCTCACCATCGAGCGCGGTGCCCCGGGCGGAGAGCTCCTGAACACCGATCTCATCGAGGACTATCCCGGCTTTTCGAGCATCAAAGGATGGGAGCTCGCCGAGAAGATGGCCGAGCACGCTCAGAAGTTCGGGGGCACCTCCGTGATGGATACCGTGGAGGCGATTGCGCGGCGCGACGATGGGATCTTCGAGATCCAGACCCAGCGGGGCACGCAGTACACGGCACCGGCCGTGATCCTGACCGCTGGGGGAACGCCGGTGAAGCTCGGCGTGCCCGGAGAGCAGGAGTATGCTGGAAAGGGCGTCTCATACTGCGCGGTATGCGACGGCGCGTTCTTCAAAGGAGAGACGCTGGCCGTTGTGGGCGGAGGCGACGCAGCCGCCGAAGAAGCTGACTACCTGACGCGCTACGCGAGCAAAGTGTACCTCGTGCATCGGCGCGATGCGTTGCGAGCCTCGAAGATCCTTCAGGAGCGCGTCTTCGCGAACCCGTGCATCGAAGTGATCTGGAACAAGCGCGTCGAAGCGATTCGCGGGAATGAGCAGGTCGTGACTGATCTGGCGCTCGTCGACTCGGTCACGGGCGAAGCCAGTCAGCTCGATGTCGGCGGCGTGTTCGTGTTCATCGGGTTCACCCCGAACACCGGGATCGTGCGGGAGCACTTCGATCATGATTCCGGCGGCTACATGATCACCGACAGCCGCATGATGACATCAATTCCCGGCTTGTTCGCCGCGGGCGACGTCCGGGCCCAACTCACCCGTCAGATCACGACCGCCGTGGGCGATGCGACCACTGCAGCGGTGGCAGTCGAGAAGTACCTCGCCGAGCGCCGGGATCCGACTCCCGTCTCCACATGAAAGTCGTCACACTCACGACCGGTCAGTTTGCCGAGAACTGCTTCCTTGTCATCGACGAGGGGGAAGGGGTCGCGGCGGTCGTCGATCCCGGAGAGGACGCGAAGCTGATCCTCGCTCGGCTGGCCACCGAAGGTGCCCGTGTGACGGAGATCTGGATCACCCACGCGCACGTGGACCACATCCTTGGCGTGGCGGACGTGCACGACAAGACGGGGGCCCCGATCCGACTTCATCCGGATGATCTGCCCCTCTACCACGCTGCGCCGACCCAGGCGGCCTGGCTGGGCGTGCAGGTGCCGCCGCTGCCTGAGGTCACCCTGCCGTTCACACCGGGCGAGTCGGTCTCCGTCGGGTCGCTGCGCTTCGCGGTCCGACACACTCCCGGGCACAGCCCGGGGAGCGTGTCACTTCTCGGACATGGCATCGCACTGGTCGGGGATGTGCTCTTCGCCGGATCGGTCGGACGGGTCGACCTCCCGGGGGGAGACGGAGCGGCGCTCCTTCACAGCATTGAGTCGGAGCTCCTCACGCTTCCAGATGACACCATTGTGTACTCGGGCCATGGTCCGACCACCTCGGTCGGCGCAGAGCGACGGACGAACCCGTTCCTCACGGGGGCGGCCCGCCTTGCCTGACCAGCCAACGCGCCAGCGCGAGCGCGCGTCGCCGCCCACGGCTTCCCCCGACGGCGCCCCTCGGTGTCTTCGATGCGGATTCGCCGTCGCGGCGAAGCCGCTCGGGTGTAAGGGCCCATGTCCCAATTGCAGCTTCCTCTATCCACTCGGCGACTGCGCGGACTGACCTGGTATGCGAAGGGGTCTGTTGCGTCTGTTGATCAACACGCTCGCGCTCTTCGCGGCCGTCGTCGTGATTCCCGGAGTGCGGTTCGACGGCCCGCTGTGGCACCTCGTGGTCGTCGCCGCATTGTTCGGCGCCGTCAACGCTGTCCTGAGGCCGTTCCTCTACGTGCTCACGTGCCCGCTCGTGGTGGTGACGCTCGGCGGGTTCGCGCTGGTGGTCAACGCTGCACTGTTCGCTCTCACGGCTCGTCTCGCTGGGACCTTCGGTATCGGCTTCACGATCAGCGGGTTTTGGGCTGCGCTCGGAGGAGCGCTGGTGACCTCGGTGGCGGCCGTGCTGGTGGCACTCCTCATCACACCGGAGCCCGCGCGTGTGCGGGACGCCCCACGTGCTTGATTTCTCCCATTCCGGGTCGGATATTCAATACGATGCGCATTACGACCTGGGCCGAATACGGCCTCATCGCCTCGGTCCATCTGGCAAAGCGGTTCGGCTCTCGACCGCAGTCGGCTCGTCAGCTCGCCATCGTGGAGCGCCTGCCACCAGACTATGTGGAGCAGATCCTCCTTCGGTTGCGCCGCGCCGGGCTCGTGCAGTCCGTGCGTGGAGCGCGAGGCGGGTACTCGTTGAGCCGTGCGCCGCAGGAGATCACCGTCCGCGAGGTGGTTGCGGCGTCCGAGCTCGGCACGTTCGAGGTCAACTGCGACGTCCATCCGGTCGACGCCGAGCGCTGCGGCCCTTCGGCTCAGTGCTCCATTCGGCCGGTGTGGCGGGCCCTCCAGCAGCGGATCGACGAGCTCCTCGAGAGCGTCACGCTTGCCGAGTTGACCCACGACGAAGCGGAAGTCGTGCAGCTCGTCGGTCTCGCTGGCGGAGTCTGACGGTCAGGGAGCACGGCCGCTCGTGACGAAGGACCACGGGCGATCGGACACGGGGCGACCCACCGATTCCGAGTTGTCGCACGAGGAGCTCGTGCGTTACTCCCGGCACCTCGTGCTTCCAGACGTCGGGCTCGAGGGGCAGCGCCGCCTCAAAGCGTCGAGCGTCCTCCTCGTCGGCGCCGGCGGCCTCGGGTCGCCAGCCGCGCTCTACCTGGCGGCGGCCGGAGTTGGCACCATCGGGCTCGTCGACTTCGACACAGTGGACGTCACCAACCTGCACCGCCAGGTGCTCTACGGCCAGGCAGCTGTCGGCCGGAGCAAGCTCGCCGTCGCGCGTGAGCGGCTCGAAGACCTCAATCCGCACATCCAGATCGAGGCATTCGAGGCGCGACTCACCCCCGACCACGCCCTCGACATCATTCGCGACTTCGACATCGTCGTCGACGGGACGGACAACTTCCCCACGCGCTACCTCGTCAACGACGCGTGCGTGCTCTCGGGCAAGCCGAACGTCTACGGGGCGATCTTCCGCTTCGAAGGGCAGGTCGCCGTTTTCGACGGACGAAGCGGACCGTGCTATCGCTGCCTCTACCCGGAGCCGCCCCCGCCGGGGCTCGTACCTTCGTGCGCCGAAGGTGGAGTGCTCGGCGTTCTGCCCGGCATCGTCGGTTCGCTGCAGGCGCTCGAGGCCATCAAGCTCATCGTTGGGTGCGGCGAGCCGCTTCTCGGGCGCCTGCTCGTGGTCGATACGCTCACCACACGGTTCGTGACGCTCTCCCTCGAGAAGGACGCTCGCTGTCCGGTCTGCGGTGCCGACCCCTCGATCCGAACACTGATCGACTACGAAGCGTTTTGCGGCCACGGAGCGGTCGAAGGCGACGGCGAGGGAGCGGAGGTCGATCCTCGAGAGCTGGCGGAGATGCTCGAGACGGAAGACGCGGTGACGCTACTCGACGTCCGCGAACCATACGAATGGCGCATCGCACCGTTCACCGATGCGGCGACGATTCCGCTGGGCGAGCTGCCCGGACGCCTTCGTGAGATCGACTCCGATCGGGAGGTCGTCACGATCTGCCATCATGGCCGGCGGTCGTTGCAAGCGCGGGCGATCCTCCGCGCCGGTGGGTTTCAACGGGTGCGCTCGCTCCGCGGCGGCATAGAGGCGTGGTCGCTGGAAGTCGATCCGACGATCGCGAGGTACTAGCCGTGGGGGGGGAGTGCCGAAGGGGGGATTCGAACCCCCACGGGCTTGCGCCCACTGCGCCCTGAACGCAGCGCGTCTACCAATTCCACCACTTCGGCGGGAACCGCCAATATAGAACGGGGTCTAACTCCAAGTCAACGCGTTGCTTGACGCCCTGCAGCGCCGTTCCTAAGTTGGAGTCATCTCGTGGCCCGCACGCGGCAGCGTCAACCCGACAGAACGGTGATTGCCCGCAACCCCAGGGCGCGACACGACTATCACATTCTCGACACATGGGAGGCGGGCCTCGTCCTCACCGGCAGCGAGGTCAAGTCGCTCCGCTCGGGTAAGGCGAGTCTGGTCGAGGCGTACGGGCAGGTGCGTAACGGAGAAGTGTGGCTCGAAGGACTGAACGTGCCACCGTACGAGGCGGGCGGCCACTTCAATCACCCACCGGTTCGGCCGCGGAAACTCCTCTTGCATCGTCGCGAGATCAACCGGTTGATCGGTGCCGTCGAGCAGAAAGGCCTCGCCTTGGTTCCTCTGGCCCTCTACTTCCGCAGCGGCCATGCAAAGGTCGAGCTCGCGCTCGGCCGCGGGAAGAAACAGTACGACCGCCGCGAGGACATTCGGCGGCGCGACGCGGAGCGGGAACTGGCGCGAGCGGTGAGGCGGCGCGGATGATGTGGGCCGTCGTTGCTGCTGCCGTTCTCGTCGGGACGGGCCCCGTGCCGGCGAGCGACGCGGCCACGCTCCTCGTCGTATCATCACGAGGGGAGACATTCGTCCCCGTCTCGCGTGATCGTGGCCACGCGGCGCTCGCCGCGCCGGTGCTCGCGAGGGCACTGCCGCTCATGATCGGGATCAACGGCACCGTACGTGTCGCGACCCTCACCCTGGCTGGCCAGCCATTTCAGTTCCCGCTCGATGCGCCCGCGTTTCGTTTCGGCGGGCGGCTCTATCCCATGGCGCGAGGTGCCTATCTCGCGCGCGATACGCTCTTCGTTCCCCTGCAGTGGCTCGCGGAGCACGTACCTCGCCTGTTCTCCGAGCGCTATCGATACGATCCAATCGCCGCACGCTTCGACGATCTCGGTGTCGCGCCGGCCGGAGTGCGAGCCGGCGCCACCGACGCCAACGCCGGAGTCCGACCATCGGACGCGCCAGCCGCCGCCCGTGCACTCGGGCTCAGATGGCGGCATGTGGTTACGATCGACGCCGGCCACGGTGGGCGTGACCCGGGTAATCCTGGGAAGTACTTCCCACGGGGCGTGCAAGAGAAGCACGTCGCGCTGGCCCTCGCACGGCGGCTTCGGACGGCACTCGACGCCCGAGGCGTCGGTGTCCTCATGACCCGGACTAGTGACACCTACGTGGAGTACGCCGCGCGGAGCGCGCGGTGCAGCGAGGCGTGCGACCTGTTCGTGAGCATCCACGTCAACTCGATGCCGTCCGGGCGTCGACAGACGATCCCCGACGGGGTTGAGACCTATTTCTTGGCTGAGGCGAAGAGTGAAGAGGCCCGTCGCGTACAGGCCATGGAGAACGAAGCCATTCGGTTCGAGACCGGCGGTGCATTGCCAGATGGGTCGGATCCGCTGGGGTTCATTCTGCGCGACATGCAGCAGAACGAACACCTCCGCGAATCGGGCGAGCTGGCCTCGCTGGTCCAGAGCGCACTCGGGCCGATCCATCCGGGCGGCGATCGAGGGGTCTCGCAGGCGGACCTGTATGTGCTCCGCAACGCGCGGCGGCCCGCCATCCTCCTTGAGGCGGGCTTCGCCACGAATCGCAACGACGCCGCGTTCCTGATCTCGGCCAGGGGCCAGCGAGCGCTCGCCGAGGCGCTGGCCGATGCGATCGTGGCCTACCTCGTCCGATATGAGCGGAAGCTGGTCGTGGACGAAGGATCATGATGCTTCGGGTTGTGATGGCCACCGCGGTCATCTCCATCAGCGGCTGCGCGTACTACAACGGGTTGTGGCGAGCCAACCGGCTCGCGGGGGAAGCGGAGCAAGCGGGACGCGACGGGCGGATCGGCGAGGCCCGGTCGCTTTGGTCCCAGGCGGCCACGCGAGCCGAGTCCGTCGTGGTTCGGCATCCCAAATCTCGCTGGACCGACGACGCACTTGTTCTTCAAGGGCGCGCTCTCCGGGAGTTGGGCCGTTGCGGCCCTGCCGTCGAGCCGCTGGAGCGAGCGCGCACGACGTCGCCCGACGCGGGACTCCGCGAAGAGGCCGCCGTGCTCGCAGCTGCGTGCGCGTTTGACCTAGGCGACCCCGCCCAGGCACAGCGTCTCGCGACCGAAGCAGTGGCATCGCAGGATGACGAGCGAGCCTCACGTGCTCGATATTGGCGAGGGCTAGCTACACGGGCCCTTGGTGATCACCGCGGTGCCGAGCGCGATTTCGCCACGTCGGTCGAGCCGGGAGCGGCGATTGGCCGGGCAGCGTCGCTCGTAGCGCTCGGCGAGACCCAGGCGGCGCGCCCCATTCTGGACTCGTTGCTCGAAGCGGGAGCCACAGAGGAAGCGTGGGCGACCCTCGTCACCGCGCTTGCCCAATCCGAGCCTGCGGCGGCATCACGGGTGCTCGCGAACCTCGGCACGGCGCCAGGGGAGCTCGACGATGGGGCACGAGCTCGCCTTCATCTCGCTGCCGGGGAGGCGGCGGTCACGCACGGCGACTCCGCGAGCGCCCGCGAGTGGTGGAGCACCGCGGCGACCCAATGGGCGGACTCGGTGCCGGGCCGCGAGGCCGCCATTGCGTTGGCCACCCTCGATCTGGCACGCGCGAGCAGTAAATCGATGCTCGAGCCCATCGCAGATCGACTCGACACGTTGGCAGCGGCTGGTGGCAGAGGTGCACAGGGCGCGGCCAAGTTGAGCGTCCTTGCTCGGCGGATCGCCGCCCCAGCCGACGAGCCCGGGCTGCTCCTTCTTCAGGCGGAGGTCGCTCGGGATTCCCTCAACGCTTCGGCGCTCGCGGCGAACCTGCTCTTCGAGGTCGCGGTGCGATGGCCGGAATCACTCTTCGTTCCTAAGGCGATGCTCGGTGCGGCCGCGCTTCGAGCCAGCGCCCGAGACTCGCTGGTCGACCTCGTCACGCGGCGGTATCCCGGTTCGCCTTACGTCCTCGCGCTTGCCGGACGGGCGCCCGCGGCGTTCCAGGCGCTCGAAGACTCGCTACTCACGCTGAGCGGAGCGGCGCGGCCGGCAGCGCTGCGAGCGGCCGATCCGCGGCGAGCCCCGATCGTTCCGGGACCGAAGTGGGTACCACTCCCGAACAGCGCGTCGACGAGGCGGCGCTGATGAGCCCGGCCGGTCCAGGCGTGCAGGCGTTTGGGACGACCTTTCCGAATCCCGTGCTCCTTGCTGCCGGCACGGCCGGGTTCGGGCGCGAGGTAGCGCAGGTCACCAACCTCGCGCGCCTCGGAGGCCTCGTGACGAAGGCTGTCACTCCAGAGCCCCGCGCCGGCGCTCCCTCTCCCCGGGTCGCGGAATTCGGTGGCGGGATGCTCAATGCCGTTGGGCTCGCCAACCCGGGCGTGGATTCCGTCCGCCGCGTGGAGCTCCCATGGCTCGCCAAGTGGCTCCCCCCCGGCCGCGCGATCGTGAACGTGGCGGGCAGCGGAGTGGACGACTACGTGCGCGTGCTCGAGCATCTCGATAGCGCAGACGGGTTCGTCGCGTTCGAGCTCAACGCGAGCTGTCCGAACACCTCGCGCGGTGGACTCGAGTTTGGGGCGGACCCTCGCACGCTGCGCGAGTTGGTTTCCGCCGCACGACGGACCACTCGAAAACCCCTCATCGTCAAGTTGTCGCCCGTCGTCCCCGACGTGGCCGCGCTCGCTGAGGAAGCGGCCGCCGCCGGCGCAGACGGCTTCACCTGCGTGAACACGATCCCCGGAACGCTCTATCGCGAGCGCGATGGCGGCGCTGGACGTCGTGCGCGGCTCGGCCTCGGCCCGGGGGGCGTCAGCGGACCGGCGCTGCTCGCCGTCGGCACGCTCGCCACCGAGCGCGTCGTCGCACGTACTGGCCTCCCGGTGATTGGCGTCGGCGGTATTCGCAGCGCGGCAGATGCGCGACAGTACCTCGCTGCCGGGGCGACCCTCGTCGCGGTCGGGACCGCGTCGCTCGCCGATCCTCGCGCCGCCGAGCGAATCGCTGATGGGCTCGCGCGACGGCCGTATGGCTGAAGTCGTCGTCGCCCTCGACATGCCGAACGCGCACGATGCGTTGGCGATGGTCGATCGACTCCCCGGCCTGGTGTGGGCCAAGATCGGGTCGGTGCTGTTTACAGCGGAGGGCCCGACCCTCGCGCGGGAGCTCCGGGCCCGCAACGTCAGCGTGTTCCTCGATCTCAAGTGGCATGACATTCCCGAAACGGTAGGGGGAGTCGCAGCGCGAGCCCGTGACCTCGACGTCCAGCTGGCAACCGTACACGCCTTCGGCGGCGCCGAGATGTTGCAGGCGGCCGTTGCGAGCGCCGGTGCCGCGCTCCCGCTCGTCGCCGTCACCGTGCTCACATCCCTCGATGTGCCTACCCTGACTGAGCTCGTCGGCAGGGACGTCCCAGACCTGGAAGGCGAAGTCCTCCGACTGGCTCGGATGGCGGTGGACGCCGGATGCGCTGGCGTGGTCGCGTCAGCACACGAGGTCGCGGCCCTGCGGGAGGTTGTCGGCGATGTGCTCCTCGTCGTCCCCGGCATCAGGCGGCCCGGCGATCCTCTCTACGATCAGCGTCGAGTCGCGGGGCCGCGCGAGACCGCTCAGGCGGGAGCGACGCATCTGGTCGTTGGCCGCCCGATCACTGGAGCGCCCGACCCAGCGGCCGCGTACGCGGAATTCCAGGAGCTGGCCCAATGCTGACCGTGTATCTCCTGGCGGCGGCAGTGATTGGTGCTCCGAGCGAGTGTGGGCAACTCCAGGACGACCTGGAGGCCGTGGTGGCGGCGGCGGGCCGCGCGTGGCTGGCTCATGACGTGAGTGCTCTGGTGGGGTCTGGCCAGTCACTCTACCTGGCCATGCCCGGGGCCGATCCCTCCCTGCCGGTCGGAAGGAGCCAGGCGGTGGTACGTCGAGGCGGTTCGGCGATACGTGATTTCGGGGACCGAAGACGAGCGCCGGGAAACCGTGGTGCTGAGCTACCGCCGCCAAGGCGGGCGCTGGAGCCTCGCCGAGCTCAGGATTGTGCCGTAAGCCCATCCCTTGCGCACGCTTGCGGCGCTGTCTATAGTTGAAAGCTCGACCAGAGTTGGGCAGCCTCCGGAAGGATGACGGTGTGAAGGTCCGTTCGAGTGTCAAGCCGATCTGCGAGCATTGCCGGGTGATCAAGCGCCGCGGGACGATTCGCGTCATTTGCAAGCGGTCGCCCAAGCACAAGCAGCGGCAGGGATAGATGGCTCGCATCGCTGGCGTCGACCTCCCACGCGACAAGAAGGTCGAGTTCGCGCTGCCCTACATCTTTGGGATCGGGCAGAACACGTCGCGGCACGTCCTTTCCGAGACGGGAATCGACCCCGCCGCTCGCGTGCGCGACCTCACCGACGCAGAGGTAGCCCGGCTCCGTCAGGTCATCGAGCGCGACTACAAGGTCGAGGGTGCGTTGCGCACCGAAGTCGCGATGAACGTGAAGCGACTCATGGACATTAGCGCCTACCGCGGGATTCGACATCGACGCGGGCTTCCGGTGCGTGGGCAGCGGACGCACACGAACGCGCGGACCAAAAAGGGGCCGCGTCGGGCGATCGCCGGCAAGAAGAGGGTCACCAAGAAGTAAATGGCACAGACACGCGGCACGACGGGCAAGCGCTCGAAGAAGGTGGTGGACGCCGAGGGGATGGTCCACATCACTGCGACGTTCAACAACACGCTCATTACGATCACCGACCTCCAGGGCAACGCCATTGCCTGGGGCTCGGCCGGAAAGGCTGGGTTCAAGGGGTCGAAGAAGTCGACGCCGTTTGCAGCCACAGTGGCCGCAGAGCAGTGCGCCCGCGAGGCGTATGGGCTCGGCCTGCGGCGCGTCCACGTACGCGTGCAGGGGCCCGGCTCGGGCCGGGAGAGCGCGATTCAGGCGCTGGCCACCGCGGGGCTGCAAGTGCGCTCGATCCGAGACGTGACACCGATTCCACACAACGGGTGCCGCCCGCCGAAGCGGCGTCGAGTCTAGCGCTAATTATGGGACGCTACACCGGTTCGAGCTGTAAGCTGTGTCGTCGCGAGGCCACGAAGCTCTTTCTCAAGGGGTCACGCTGCCTCACCGAGAAATGTGCGATCGAGCGTCGCGCGTATGCCCCTGGCCAGCACGGGCAGACGATGGGTCGTCGCCGCAAGGCGTCGGAATACCAGCGACAGCTTCGCGAAAAACAGAAGGTCAAGCGTGTCTACGGGCTGTCCGAGCGGCAATTCCGCAACGTGTTCGAGCGCGTGCTGCGCGAGCCTGGCGTGACGGGCGAAAACCTCTTGGCGGCGCTCGAGAGCCGCCTCGACAACATCGTCTACCGGTTGGGGTTTGCTGCGAGCCGGAAGGCGGCGCGGCAGCTCGTGCGGCACCGCCACATCGAGGTGAACGGTCGCACGGTGGACATCCCGTCCTTCGGGTTGCACCCGGGCGACGAGGTTCGGGTAGGCGGTGAGGCGCGCGAGTCGGCGCGGGTGCGAGAGGCACTCGAGCTTGCCGGCCGCGGTCCACGCCCCTCGTGGCTCTCGGTCGATCCGGAACATGTCACTGGCCGTGTTGCCGAGCGGCCAACGCGCGATGCGATTCCGATCGCGGCGCAGGAACAGCTGATCGTCGAACTCTACTCGAAGTAACGAAGCCAGGACTGACGACGCCTTATGCCCATCGATCTGACGGGACTGGTCCGACCGCACGTGGTCGAAATGACCAAGCGGGAGGACGACGTAAACGCGGCCGAGTTCCGGCTGCAGCCGCTCGAGCGCGGGTTCGGCTATACGCTGGGCAACGCGCTGCGCCGCCTCCTTCTCTCCTCGCTGCGCGGGACGGCCGTCTGGGCCTTTCGCTTCGAGGGCGTGGTCCACGAGCACCAGACCATCCCCGGCATCGCCGAGGACCTGCACCAGATCATCCAGCGGCTCAAGGGTCTCACCCTCGTGCTCGCGCCGGAGGTCGACGAAGTCGTGCTCCGGATCGAACGTGGCACCGCGGGTCCGGTCCACGCGCGAGACATCGAGCCGAATGGGGCGGTGCGCGTCGTCAATCCCGACCACGTGCTGTTCACGCTGCAAGAAGACCGCGACATCAGCGGCGAGCTCTACGTCAACAAAGGACGTGGCTACGTCGAGTCGTCGCAGCATCCCATCGATCGGTCGATGCCGGTTGACGTGATTCGAATCGACTCGATCTACAACCCGGTTCGACGCGCCAATTTCGCCGTGGCAGAAACGCGCGTGGGGCAGCGAACCGACTACGACCGCATGACGCTGAATGTCGAGACGAATGGGTCGATCTCGCCCGAAGACGCAGTGGCGTACGCGGCCGCGCTCGCGCAGGAACACTTCCGCTACTTCATCGACTTTGGCACGGTCCCGACCGTGGCCGCCCCGTCAGACAATGGGGACATCGCGGGTGAGGCTGGCCTGGCCGAGCGGCTCGCATGCCCGATCGACGATTGTGGCCTCTCGGTGCGCTCCGTCAACAGTCTCAAGAACTCCAACATCTTGAGTCTGCGCGACCTCGTCGAGTACGACGAAGACGATCTGCTCAAGGTCAAGAACGTCGGCGTGAAAGCCGTTGGGGAGATCGCCGAGCTCCTGCGGCGCGAGGGCCTGAACTTCGGCATGCGGTTCGAAGAGGTCGACGGCGAGCTGCGCATCGTCGAGCCGGGCTTGCCGCCTTCCGCCGCAGCGCTCGCGGGGGCCGAAGCTGAGGGCGAGCCCGGGACGGAGGAGGAGGGATGAGGCACCGCGCCAAGGCGCGCCAGCTTTCCCGCACGGCGAGCCACCGCAAGGCGCTGCTACACAACCTCGCCGTGAGCCTGTTCAAGCACGAGCGGATTGTGACCACCGAAGCCAAGGCAAAAGAGCTCCGGCCGTTCGCCGAGCGGCTGATCACGCTCGCGCGCCGAGGCGACCTCCACGCACGCCGGCTGGTCGAGCGGCGGCTCAGAGACCGTCACGTGGCCCAGCGCCTGTTCCACGAGATCGGCCCGCGCTTCGCTGCGCGGCCCGGTGGCTACACGCGAATCGTCAAGCTCGGTCACCGCAAGGGCGACGGAGCCGACGTGGCGCGTATCGAGTTGCTCGAGGGATGATGATCGGGGCGGAAGCGGATGACGGGCAGGGGGGACTCGATCGGGTCCCCCTTTTTTCAGCCGGCTTTGACGATCCGGTTGGACCGGATGCAGTTCGTGCAGACGCGAAGCCGCTGGCGCCGGCCATCGACGAGCGCGCGCACTCGCTGCAAGTTGGGGTACCACCGGCGGGGCCGCTTATTGTTGGCATGGCTGACATGGTTGCCAAACACCGGTCCCTTACCGCAAACCTCACACACGCGTGCCATGATCGGACCTAATCCTGCCAGGGAAAGAACGATGCAAGGTAGCCTCGGCATCCCCCGATGACAACGGCCCTCGTCACTGGAATCACCGGTCAAGACGGGAGCTATCTGGCGGAGCACCTGCTGGACCAGGGCTACCACGTGGTGGGCGTGGTCCGGCGGACGTCGCACGACTCCTATGAGCGCATCGGTCACCTCCTCGATCGCCTCGAGGTCGTGCCGGCCGACCTCCTCGACCAGCACTCGCTGACGCAGGTCGTCGCCAATACCAAGCCTGACGAGGTCTACAACCTCGCCGCCCAGTCGTTCGTGCCGACATCCTGGACCCAGCCTGTTCTCACGGGCGAGTTCACCGCCCTAGGCGTCACCCGACTGCTGGAGGCGATCCGACTCGCCCATCCAACTGCGAGATTCTACCAGGCCAGCTCGTCCGAGATGTTCGGCAAGGCGAGCGAGACGCCTCAGCGCGAGACGACGCCGTTCTACCCACGCTCGCCCTATGGGGTCGCCAAAGTGTACGGCCACTGGATCACGGTGAACTACCGCGAGTCGTACGGGCTCTACGCGGTCAGCGGGATCCTCTTCAATCACGAGTCGCCGCGCCGGGGTCTCGAGTTCGTGACGCGGAGGATCTCCGACGGGGTGGCGCGCATTCGGCTCGGCGTGGCCGACGAGCTGCGGCTCGGTAACCTCGACGCGCGTCGCGATTGGGGATTCGCCGGGGACTACGTCGACGCCATGTGGCGCATGCTGCAGCAGCCCACGGCCGGAGACTACGTCGTGGGGACCGGCGCGACCCACAGCGTGCGCGAGTTCTGCGAGCTGGCCTTCCGCCACGTCGGGCTCGAATGGGAGGAATACGTTCGCGTCGACCCGAAGCTGATCCGACCCGCAGAAGTGGATCTGTTGTTGGCCGATCCGACCAAGGCACGGGAGCAACTCGACTGGACCCCCAAGGTCGAGTTCGCCGAGCTCGTGCGGATGATGGTCGACGCCGATCTCGAGCGGTTGGACAGCAGCCGGTGAAGGTGCTCGTCACGGGCGCCGATGGATTCGTCGGTCGCTGGCTCGTGCGCCGTTTGGGCGAGCTTGGCCACGAAGTCGTGGCCGCGCACGGACCACCCAACAACGGGGCAGCGGCTCTCGTCGTCGACGTGACCGACCCTGCCTCGATCGGCGAGTGCATTCGATCCCCCGTCGACGCCGTCATCCACCTGGCAGCGGTCGCGTCTGGCTCGGAGAGTCTGAGCGATCCGCTGGCGGCGTGGCGCGTCAATGCCGCCGGCACCGCGCTCGTCGCCGGGGCGGTGGGGGAATTGGTGAGCCGCGGTGCGGCCGACCCCGTTTTTCTCTACGCGTCGACGGCTGAGGTGTACGGCGCGGGCGACGCGGCACCGCGGCGCGAGGCCGACCCGGTGGCGCCGTGCTCCCCGTACGCGGCATCGAAGGCAGCCGGCGAGCTCGGAGCGCTCGAGGTGGGACGGCGAACGGGGCTCCGCGTCGTCGTTGCGCGCGCTTTTGCGCACACGGGACCGGGACAAGACACGCGGTTCGTCGCCCCCGCGTTCGTCGAGCGACTGCGGCTCGCCAAGCAGCGGAGGGCACCGGCCGTGAAGGTGGGTCGCCTCGACCCGGTGCGAGAGCTCCTCGACGTCCGGGACGTTGTCGATGCCTACGTCGCGCTCCTCGACGGTGGCGCCGCCGGTGAGGTGTACAACGTCTGCGGTGGCGAGACCCTCTCGATCGGTGAGCTCTTCGAACGGCTCGCGGTGCTCCTCGACGCCTCCGTTTTGCCCGAGGTCGATCCCGGCCTCACGAGACCCGCCGATATCCCGCATCTCGTCGGCGACCCGCACAAGATCCGGTCGGCGACCGGTTGGCATCCTCAACGCACCCTCGCCCAAACGCTCGCGGACCTCGTTCATGCCGAAGCGGACTGATCTTCAGCGCATTCTGCTCGTGGGCTCTGGCCCGATCGTCATCGGTCAGGCTGCAGAATTTGACTATTCCGGCACCCAAGCGGTCAAGGCACTGAAGGAAGAGGGGTTCGACGTCGTCCTGGTGAACTCGCATCCCGCGACGATCATGACCGATCCCGAGCTCGCCGACCGGACGTACGTTGAGCCGGTGACCCCGACCTGGGTCGCGCGTGTCATCGAGCGCGAGCGCCCAGACGCCCTGCTCCCCACGATGGGTGGACAAACCGCACTCAACGTGGCGATGGCGTTGCAACGCGACGGCACGCTGGAGCGCTTCGGCGTCGAGCTGATCGGCGCGAATTCACGAGCGATCGAGATGGCCGAAGATCGCGCCGCGTTCGCGACCGCCATGGAGCGCCTCGGGCTGGCGGTGCCCTGCGGCCGCACGGTGCGATCGGTGGGCGAGGGGCTGACGTTCGTGGAGACGATCGGATACCCGGCGATCATCCGGCCCTCGTTCACCCTCGGTGGCACTGGCGGTGGGGTGGCCTACAACCGCGCCGAGTTCGAAGACATGGTCCGGAAGGGGATGGACCTCTCCCCCGTTGGTGCGGTGCTCGTCGAGGAGTCGGTCATCGGGTGGAAAGAGTTCGAGCTCGAGGTCATGCGCGATGGGCACGACAACGTCGTGGTCGTGTGCTCGATCGAGAACGTGGACCCGATGGGCGTGCACACCGGTGACTCGATCACCGTCGCACCGGCGATGACGCTGACCGACCGCGAGTACCAGTTCCTGCGTGACGCGGCGATCGGCATCATCCGTGAAATCGGCGTGGAGGCGGGTGGTTGCAACATCCAATTTGCCGTGGACCCGACGGATGGCACGGTTCGGGTCATCGAGATGAACCCGCGCGTTTCACGCTCCTCGGCCCTGGCCTCGAAAGCAACCGGGTTCCCAATTGCGCGCATTGGCGCCAAGCTCGCCGTTGGGTACGCGCTCGACGAGCTTTCCAACGACATCACGCGAACCACGCCTGCGTCCTTTGAGCCCGTGCTCGACTACGTGGTCGTGAAAGTCCCGCGTTTTGCATTCGAGAAGTTCGTGAAGGCCGACCATCGCCTCACGACGCAGATGAAGTCCGTCGGCGAGGTCATGGCCATCGGCCGGACCTTCAAAGAGGCGTTTCAGAAGGCGTGCCGGGGGTTGGAAATCGACCGGGCTGGGTGGGTCGTCGGCCGAGAGCTCGCCGACGACCGGTTGACTGGCGACGACCCCGATGAACTCCTCGCGGCCGTGCGCGTGCCGACGCCAGAGCGGATCTTCCAGCTCAAGCACGCACTGCTTGCGGGGCTGCCCGAAGGTGACCTCGCGCGCGCCACGGGAATCGATCCGTGGTTCGTGGGGCAGCTCGCCGAGCTGGTCGAAGCAGAACGTTGGTTTGCGACGCTTGCCGAGCTGGGCGCCGAGGAGATGCGGCGGATGAAGCGCTTCGGCTTTTCGGATTGGCAGCTCGCCGACCTCCGCGGCACCGACGAACACACCATGCGTGCCGAGCGCTGGGCGCTGGGCGTTCGCCCGGCGTACAAAGTCGTCGACACCTGCGCCGGAGAGTTTCCGTCGAGCACGCCGTATCTCTATGGCTGCTACGACGAAGAGAACGAGTCGGAGCCGTTCGGCGAACGCGGCGTGATCATTCTCGGGAGCGGACCCAACCGCATCGGCCAGGGCGTGGAATTCGATTACTGCTGCGTGCGGGCCGGGCTCGCGTTCCGCGAGCTGGGCTATCGCACGATCATGATCAACTCCAATCCGGAGACCGTCTCCACCGACTTCGACATCTCGGACAAGCTCTACTTCGAGCCGCTCACCCTCGAGGACGTGCTCGAGATCGCACAGCTCGAGCGTCCGCTCGGCGTGGTCGTCCAGCTCGGCGGACAGACGCCGCTCCGGATCACTCGTGCCCTCGAGGAGGCCGGCGTTCCGATCCTCGGGACGACGCCCGACGCGATCGACGCGGCGGAAGACCGTCGTCGCTTCGAGGAGCTGGCTCGCCGGCTCGGCGTGGCGCAGCCGCCCTCGGGGACGGCCCGGTCGGTGGAGGAGGCGGCGGCGGTGGCTGCGCGGGTGGGCTACCCCGTGTTGGTGCGGCCATCGTACGTCCTCGGTGGACGCGCCATGGAAATCGTCTACGACGAGCCGGCTCTGCGCAACTATTTCGAGCGCGCCGCGCGGGTGTCGCCCGACCACCCGGTCCTGATCGATTCCTTCCTCGAAGATGCGTTCGAGGTCGACGTCGACGCCGTCGCCGACGGAACATCATGCATTATTGGCGGCGTCATGCAGCATATCGAGGAGGCGGGAGTGCACTCGGGCGATTCGGCGTGCGTGCTCCCCCCCTATCTGATCAGCGAGCGGACGGCCGACGAGATGCGCGCCCATACCCGGGCGTTCGCCGAGGCGCTAGGCGTCGTCGGCCTCATCAACGTGCAATTCGCCATGCGTGATGGCGTGGTCTATGTGCTCGAGGTGAATCCGCGCGCCTCGCGGACGGTGCCGTTCGTGGCGAAGGCGACGGGGCTTCCTCTTGCGAAGATCGCGGCTGCCGTCATGACGGGGACGACTCTTCGCGACCTCGAGGTCGTCGGTGAGCCCGAGATGCGAGGTGTCGCGGTCAAAGAGGCCGTCTTCCCCTTCACCAAGCTGCCGGGTGTCGATCCGATCCTCGGCCCCGAGATGCGGTCCACCGGCGAGGTCATGGGGATCGCCGACTCCTTCGGGATGGCGTTCGCCAAGGCACAGCTTGCTGCCGACGGTGCGCTCCCCCTCGAGGGCGCGGTCTTCGTGACCGTCAACGATCGGGACAAGCCCACGGTGCTCCCTATCGTCCGGCGCTTCCACGAGATGGGGTTCCGCCTGCTGGCCACGAGTGGAACCGCCCGGTATCTGCGTGCTCGCGGTGTCCCGACCGAGCTCGTCCGGAAGATCTACGAAGGCAGACCCAACGCGATCGACCTGATCGTGTCGGGTGAGGTCCACCTCCTCATCAATACCCCGCTCGGCAAGCTCACCCAGCGCGACGATTCGGAGATCCGTCGAGCTGCGTTGCGTTACGCCGTGCCCTATACGACGACGATGTCGGCGGCGAGCGCGGCCTGCGATGCGGTGATCGCGCTCCGGAGCCGTGCCGGCACGGTGAGGAGTCTGCAAGAGTGGCACGTGCGCACAGACGACGACGCGGTCGACGCGCTGTGGGCGCCAGCTGCAACAGCAGCCCGGGACGAGTCTTGAGCGGGATGCCCGGCGTCCAAGGGGTGGTCCTCGAGGGCACCCCACTGGCCCAATACTGCACGTATCGGATCGGTGGGCCAGCTCACTTCCTCGTGGAGCCGGCCGTCCCCGCCGACGTGGCCGGCGCCCTCCGGTTCGCCGCTGAGCGCGGGCTGCCGTGGCTGGCGCTCGGGCTCGGGTCGAATGTCCTGATCTCGGATCGAGGCTTCGCGGGCGTCGTGATTCGGCTTGGGCGGGGGCTCGACGAGGTGGCGGTCTCGGGCGGCACGTGGCAGGTCGGGGCTGGGCTGCCAACGCCGCTCCTCGCCAAGCGCACCGCGGCGCAGGGGTTTGGCGGACTGCACCGGATGGTCGGTGTCCCGGGCACGGTCGGAGGTGGTGTCGCGATGAACGCCGGATGCCACGGCCAGACGTTCGCCGATGTCGTGCGGTCGGTCACCGTCGTCACGACCGGTGGTGACGACCGCGTGCTCGCGCGCGAGGAGATCCCATTCCGCTACCGGGACAGCGGTCTGCGCGACGCGGTGATCGTCGGAGCGACCGTCGAGCTCGAACCGGGAGACGCCCCGGCATTGCGTGCCGATCAACAGAAGCTCTACCGATGGCGGCGCGCCGGTACGCCGTTCGACGAGCCGTGCTGCGGGAGCGTGTTCCGGAATCCGCAGCAGGGAGCGACGGCCGGTGGGCTGATCGACGAGGCCGGGCTCAAGGGGTTCAGGGTGGGTGGCGCGGTCGTGTCGACCAAGCACGGCAACTACATCATCAACTCCGGGAACGCCACGGCCGACGACGTCCGCCGAGTGATCGACCACGTCCGGGCAGCGGTGCACGCGCGATTCGACGTCGCGCTCGAGCTCGAAGTCCGGCTCATCGGTGCCTGAGGATCGCGACATGCCCGATTACTTCGCCCACGAGAGCGCATACGTCGACGAGGGAGCGCAGGTCGGTTCCGGTACCAAGATCTGGCACTTCAGTCACGTCATGTCCGGTGCCGTCATTGGCGAGCGGTGCAACCTCGGACAGAACGTCGTAGTGATGCCCGGGACGCAGATCGGCAACAACGTCAAGATCCAGAACAACGTATCGATCTACCAAGGTGTCGAGCTCGAAGACGACGTGTTCTGTGGACCCTCGTGCGTGTTCACTAACGTGGTCAACCCGAGAGCACACGTGAGCCGCAAGCACGAGTATCGGAAGACGCTCGTGCGCCGCGGCGCGACGATCGGCGCGAACGCCACGATTGTGTGCGGCATCACTCTCGGTGAGTACGCCTTTGTCGGAGCGGGCGCTGTCGTGACGGCGGACCTGCCGTCGCACGCGCTCGCCGTGGGCGTCCCGGCCCGGCGCGTCGGATGGATGTGCCGCTGTGGTGAGCGGGTGCTCGTCAGCAACGGCGCGGCGATCTGCGCGGCCTGCGGTACCGGGTACCGCGAAGCAGAAGGGCAGCTGATACCGGTTGATCCCGATCGGTGATGCCGCTAACTTGCGTAGTTTCTTAACCTTATCGGACCCCGTGAACGTTCCTCTTCTCGACCTCGCGGTCCAGTACCGCGACCTCAAGCCCGAGATCGATGAGGCGCTCGCCCGCGTCTT
>JBDHCY010000126.1:0-12116 GCA_039591795.1 Gemmatimonadota bacterium
AGACCACGAGCCCGAACTTGGTGACCGTCGATTTGAAGCTGGTGAGCGGTGGCATGGGCGTAAGCGGCCAGGTCGTGGACGCGCTTCGCGCGGACGTGACGCTCGCCGAGGCGAAGATAGACCTGTCCGTCGTTGCCACCTTCACCGTCGATCTCACTGCGGTCCACCTTCACACGCCGGGCTCCGGTTGGGCTGTCGTGGATCTCACACCTGCACAAGGCGACGACCCGATCACGCTCGATCTCCTCGCGCTTCCCACCGAGTCTAGCGACGCGATCGCACTCGGGAGCGTGGACGTGACACCGGGCGAGTGCCGGGTGCGGCTCTTCTTCGACTCGCCGTCGATCTCGTTCGAGAGCAACGTGAGGGTCGGCCGGTTCGAGTTCATCGCCGGGCAAGACTATGGAATGGAGTTGAAGGTGCCGTCCGGCGACCAGACGGGCATCAAGGCTGAAGGCGCGTGCGACGTTGACACGGGCGGGAGCGATCTCACGCTGCTCTTCAGCACGGGCACGACGCTGGGAACGATCGCCGTCACGGGAAGTGGGAAAATCATCGCCACTCCCGTAATGCACGTCTCGACCTCGAGCGACGGCGGCGCGTAACGGCGCCTGCCAGTCTTACACTGAGGCGCCTACCGCGGCATTCGAGGTGGGCGCCTTGTTCGTCCTCGCTACTCGGCCCGCAACACGACGAGCGGTGGCCGGGCGAAGAGACCCCGGCTCCCCAACCAACCCAGGAGCGCCGTCAGACCGCCAGCGGCGAGCGAGCCGACCCCCACCGGCAGCAGCGGGGAGGTGAAGGGCACTTGTAAGAAAAAGCGGCACAGTGCCCAAGCTGCGACGGCACCCATGCTCGCCCCCACGAGCGTGCCGGTGAGCCCCAGCGCAGCGTATTCGGCGAGCATGATCGAGCGCACTTGGCGTGAGGTGGCCCCAAGCGTTCGGAGCAGCGCTCCCTCGGAGATCCGCTGCAGCCGACTCGCCGCAATGGCCCCGAGCAACACGAGGACCCCCGTGCCAATGCAGACCAGGGACAGGAAGCGCACGCCTCCCGCCACCTGGCCGATCAGCTCGTCGAGGGAGCGCTGGAACACCGTGAGATCCACGCCGACCACGTTCGGGAAGCCCTCGGCCACTGCCCGAAGCAGCCGACCTCGTTCCGCTGGGTCTGCGAGACGGGTCACGATCACGAACATGCCCGGCGCGTCCTCGAGTCCACCCGACTGCACGATGAGGAAAAAGTTCGGCTCCAGTCGAGTGAATCGCACTTCGCGCAGGCTCGTGATCACGATCCCGATTCGCACACCTTGCACGTCGAGCGTGATCGAATCGCCGAGCTCCACTTCGATTGCCTCGGCGATATCTCGGTCGAGCGAGGCCTCGAGCAACGCCTCCGGACTGGCTGGCCCGCGCCACGATTGGCCCGTGACCACCGACTCGCCCGGCCCGAGCGAGTCGCGATACGTCAGGCGATACTGCCGCCGAAGTGCCCAGCGATTGACGCGCCTCGTGGAATCTCCGAGCAGATCGGCCACGAGCTCGCCCTTCACGGCGTGGAACCGTGCCGGAACGATCGGTATGCGGTCCGGCAGCTCGCCCTCGGGTGCGGGCACGAGCGCGGCCACATCGGCCACTTGGTCCCGTTGAATGTCGAAGAGCACCAGGTTGGGACGGCCTTCGCTGGCATCCACGGACAGTTCTCCGAGGAGGCTGCCTGCGATGAGGTGTGTAACCGTCACGAGTGCGGCCCCGAAGCCGAGCGCCAGCGTGACGGCGAGCGTCTGACTTCCCGGGCGATGCAGGTTCGCGAGCCCATGTCGCCACACGAGGCCCCCGGCCCGCGAGGAGGCCCAACGGGCGAGGCGGATGAGCGCGGCCGCGACGCCGTAGAGTACCAGAGCGGCCACGACGAACCCCCCCGCAAAGACGAGCGCTCGCGTGCCGCTCTCGAGCTCGAGCGCCGCCGCGAGGAGGAACGACGCGATGAGCAGGCCCAGCGCGATGATGCGCCACGGATCTCGGCGGGCCCGCTGAGCCGCGGCGGGCTCCACATCCTGGCGCAACGCACGGAGCGGTGAGACGCGGCGCACGCCGAGCAGCGGGGGGAGAGCCGCTAGGATGGCCACCCACACACCGACCCCAATGCCGGCCGCGATCGGGCCCCAGTGGAGCTCGGGCGACACCGCAGTTGGCAGGAATGCCTCGACGAGACTCGGTGTGACGAGCTGAATCACGACACCGAGCACAGCACCTAGCACGGCTCCAGCGAGCGCCACCGTTGCCGCCAAGCCGACGTAGGCGGCAAGGACCTCGGCCCTCGTGGCGCCGAGGCAGCGGAGGATGGCGGTGGCGGCGACCTTTCGCAGCGCGAACAGCCGAACGGCGCTCATCACACCAACCGCGCTGAAGCCCAAGGCGATCAGCCCCACGAGCGAGAGAAAGCGAGACGCCCCGCCCAGTGCCTCGAGCAACTCGCGCTCGAGTCCCGTCGCGGTCTGCCAGCTCACGCGCTCCCTCCGGAACAGCTCTGTGTACCGGTCGAGAAACGGCTGGATGTCCTCGGGCGACGCGAACGCGAGGTACGCCTCGTCGACACCGAGGCTGCCGAAGGTGAGGAGCCCCGTGCCGGCGAGAAACTGCGACCCAATCACGACCCCGGGCGCGAGGGACGCCGCGGGACCTGCGACGTCCGGGCCGCGGGTCACCGTACCAGCGATGACGAAGCGCCCCTCGCCGAGGGCGAGCGTATCGCCCACGGCGACGTCGAGTTGTGCGAGCAGCGGCGGGTCGACCAGCGCGAGCGGTGCGCGGTGCACGCGATCCCATGCACCGACCGGCTCCGTCTCCGGCGTGCCGTAGAACGGGTACTCCTGCTCGATCGCTCGCACGCGCACGAGCCGAGCGCCGTCGGTCCGGAGTGCGTAACCCATGGATGCGAAGTCGGTGACCCGCGCGATGCGCACGCCGCCTTCCCCCGCCGAGTCGAGCACTGCCACGATGGAATCGGGAAACGGGTGGCGGCTGCGGAGCGCCAGATCGGCCCCGAGAAGCTCCCGGCCGTGCTCGGCGAGTGCCCCGCGCACGTCGGCCGCAAACGAGCGAACGGAAACCAGCGCCGCGACGCCCACTGCGATCGATCCCAGAACGAGCGGGAAACCGGCGCCGAGACGGCGTAGCTCCCTGCGCACGAGGCGCGCGACGAACCGTACCCTCACCGGCGCTCCTCCGATGCGATGCGACCGTCGTCGAGCCGCACCACGCGGTGCGCGGAGGCGGTGAGCGCCGGGTCGTGGGTGACGAGCACCACAGTGGCTCCTGTGTCCCGATTCGCCCGCTCGAGTAACTCCAGGACGTGGGCGCCATTTGCCCGGTCGAGATTCCCGGTGGGCTCGTCGGCGAAGAGAAAGCGCGGCTCGTTGGCGAGCGCGCGAGCGAGAGCCACGCGCTGCTGTTCACCGCCCGAGAGCTGTGTGGGGTAGTGATGGCCCCGGACGCCCAGGCCGACGCGGTCGAGCAGTTGGTGCGCGGCCTCCCCGTGTCGGCGGTCGTCTCCCAAGAGCTCGAGCGGGAGCAGTACATTCTCATGTGCCGTGAGCGTTGACAGGAGCTGGAAGGATTGGAATACGAACCCGACCTTGGCGGCGCGAAGCCGGGCGCGACCGTCTTCAGACAGGGCGCTGAGATCCACCCCGTCGAGCTCGACGGTCCCCTCGGTGGGCAGATCGAGCCCGGCGAGCAGCCCGAGCAGTGTCGTCTTGCCGCTGCCCGACGGGCCGACGACGGCAACGAACTCACCGGGCGCAATGGTGAGGTCGATTTCCGTGAGTACCTCGAGCGGCCGGCCGCCGCTCGTGTAACGATGGGTGAGGTTCTTGGCAATCAGCACACGGCACTCCGGCGAACAGCGCATCGAATGATACCCACGATGCAGCTGGCGATGGCAGCGATCATGGCGCTTGCCTGCGGTCAAGAGGGAGGCGAGCCTGCGCCCCAACGTGGGCGCGTCACGCGCACCGCGCGTCCCCGCATCGTGCTCTTGGGAACCAGCCTCACCGCAGGTCTGGGCGTCCCGCCCGATTCGGCGTACCCCGCAATCCTTCAACGCCGGATCGATTCATTGGGCGTGGGCTGGGAGGTCGTGAACGCCGGGGTGAGCGGCGAGACCGCGGCCGGTGGCCTGCGGCGTGCCGCTTGGGTCTTCCGCGAGCCCTTCGCGGCGCTCGTGATCGAGTTGGGCGCGAACGACGGACTGCGCGGCACCGAGCCCGACTCAGTCCGCGCGACCCTCCAGGCCCTGGTCGACCTGGCACAACGCCGGGCCCCGGAGGCGGCGATCGTGGTGGCCGGGATGGAGGCGCCGCCCAATCTCGGACCGCGCTATACGTCCCGTTTTCGAGCGATCTTTGGCGACCTCGCCCACGTGAACGGGCTTGCACTGATCCCATTCCTCCTCGATGGCGTGGGCGGGGTCGATTCGCTGAATCAGGCCGACCGAATTCACCCGAATGCCGCAGGGCATCGCGTGCTGGCCGAGACGGTCTGGAAGGCTGTGGAGCCGATCGTCACCTCTCCCTAGCCGGTCTGCGCCGGGCGGCACACGGAACCGCTCCCCGATCGCGCCTGGCTCGCCGCGCGCACTCCTCCCTACTGACGTCGTCCCGGACGCAGGCGTCGCTGGAGATCGCGGAAGCCCTCAGGGAGCCGTTGCCATTGGGCGTCGGAGAGGATCGCCCGAACCTCGCCGTGCATCCGATCGATATCCTGTCGTGCCTCTTCCAGGATCGGGCGCGCGATCACGACGATCCGAGCCAGCTCGGGGTTCTCGCCTTCCTGCTCGAGCGCCTCGCGCAGACTCGCCGCGCGACCCGCGTTGTGCGCCATCAGCGAGTCTCGTAGCGCTTCCAGCGGGGCGATCTGCTCGTCGGTGAGATCGAGCGTGGCCCGACGCTCGAGTACGAACGATGCCGGGTTGGGGAGGAGCTCCAGTCGCCGCGCGATCGCGTCCGCTCCCCCAGCAGCACCTGGTATCCCACCTCGGGCTCCGGGACCGAACCCACCGCGCCCGGCCCCTCCACCAATCCCACCACGCCCTCCCCCCCGCAGGGCGTCGAGCGCCTGTCGCCTCCGATCGGGACCCACGGTGAACCGCGCCTGAATGCCAATCTGGAACGGCGGTCGGAAGGCGTTGGCGGAGCCACCGGTGGCCCCGAAGCGCTCATTGACCTGATACGCGAACCGTTGGGAAGTCGGATCGAAACCTGTGACGTAGAGCAAGGTCGGGTCGGGTCGAGCGGCGACACCCCATCCCTTCGCTCCGTCTTTCCCGTGGAGGATCTCGTCCACCCCTCGCAGGAAGTTGACGGTGACGACCGAGATGCTCAATCGGCGATTGAGTCCGAGAAAGGTGGGACGCCAATTGAGTTGAAAGTCGAGTGAGGCCTGCCAAGGGCCGGTGCACGCATTTCGTTCGGCAACCGCGCCCACCCGGGGCCCGAGACAGCTGCTCACGGTCGGAGACCCGGTCTCGATGAGCCGCGCAATCGCCTCACCCTCCGGACCGCTCTCGCGTGGAAAGATGAATGCACGGTCGTTGCGGGCCCCGTCGCCATTGATGTCGGACGCGACGAGGGGAGTGAACGGTGCGCCGGACATGAAGCGCGCGATCGAAGTCACCTCGAGTGACGTGCCGAAGGGATAGGTGAGTGTTGCGAGCACTTGGTGCCGGCGCTCAAACCCCGACCGCGCCCATTCGGCGAGGTTGGGGTTACCCGCCGTCGTCGCGCCGCCGAACCCACCCCCGAACCCGCCACGGAAGCGCGAGCTCGAGCCCTGATCACTTGCGTGCTGCAGCGTGTAGGACGCGCGGACTTGGATCCCCCGACCCAGGATGCCACCCACGCCGAGAGTCGCTTGCCACGACTCGGTGGCGAGATCAGAGTGCAGCTCGAGCACGTGACCGAACGCGGGATCGATGCGTGAGCCGGTGAAACGCACCGCCCCCGTTGGGGGCGCGATGTCGAGGAGTGGGACGTAGACCGGCCTCTGTCCCTCGGCCGGAAGCCCGAAGACGGGATCCGCATCGAGGTTGAGGTCGCGGTAGCCCGCCTGAGCGACGCCGCGCGCGAAGCTCCCGTCGAGCGAGAGGCGAAAGAGCGACGAAAGGCTCCTCTGGATCCCGAGCGAGGCGCGCCATGCCCGAGACGCCGAGAAGCCTGGCGCGAAGAGCGTGACCGTGCGGGCTGGCCCCGGTGGCACGGGTGCGATACTGCGACAGGCGCTCGGAATCGTCGCCGGATCGGCGGCGAACGCCCCCCAGTCGGGCGGTGGGACACTGAGCCCGATGCAGGTGATCTCTTGTCCCCCTGCATCGAGCCCGGTGGCTCCATACGCTTGCCCCACGAGGCTCGCAGGCACAGGGCTCCTGAACTCACCCAAACCACCACGAATCACGAGGGTTGGAGGCGTGGCGAGCCGGCCCCGAGCCCGCTCCCCTCCCACCGAGAGAGTGAACCCCGCCCTCGGGCTCAGGTGCCACTCCGACGGGAGGGCATCGGTCCGGCGTCCGAACACCGAGTCGACACCGGCGTTGTGGGGCGGGGCTGCTCCGAAACCCCCGCCCTCCAGTCGCACACCGTAGGTCAACTGGAACGCAGGCGACGCGAGCCACACGTCTCCAGCGTAGATCGCCCAGTCCCTCTGCCGTGACTGGCGCTCAGCCACCGCAATGGTGCGACGGAATGAGGCTGCCTGGCTGGCCTCGAGGTCGCCCAACGAGTTGAATGGGTAGACCCCCCACTGGTTGGCGGCCGGAAGGATGTCCTGCCGACGCGACGCGAAGAAACCGCCCAGCTTGAGCCGGTGCCCCCTCCCCGCAAGCCACGACACCTCGTCGGCTACCTCGAGCCGGGACGTCTGGTTGCTCGTGGGCAATCCCGGATTCCCGCCGAAGACCAGCGTCGAGACGCTCGTGGCCCCGTCATCGAGGGCAGAGGCTACCTGCACACGGCCCTGCGGGAGGTAGAGATACGGGTCACCGATCCGTCGGTCGGCTTGGAGGTAGACGCGGGCGTCGTTGATGACGCGGGTGCCGAGGCGTGACGAGAGCGAGAGCATCCCGCCTCCGCCCGATGTCTCGAGAGAACCGCCGGTCTCCGGGAGGGCCAGGGGCCCGAGGCGCGTCGGGTCGCTCGCCGTGCCCCGCCAGTCGCCCCGGAGGCTCAGCGTATGTGCGTTCGACGCCAAGAAGTCGAACCGCACGAGCGCGGAGAGGTTGTTTCGGCTCCGTCCGTCGACGGTGGCGGCGCTCGGCACACCCAATGAGTCGACGATGCCGAGAAAACGAGCCACCGAATCGGGATGCACGCCGAGGCGCGCCAGATCCGTTTGATCGGCGGTCAGGAGTGTTTGCTGTGCGTCGTTCCGGACTCGAAGCTGTCCCGCACCGAACACGAAGAGCCGGTCGCGTGCGATCGGACCACCGAGCCCCGCCGATAGGAAGTGCTGGGTGAAGCCCTGCTCGAAGGCGGACGCTCCCTGCCCGGAAGCCGCGAGGTCGTCGTCACGCAGGGAATACTGCGACGACCCTTGGACGCGGTTGGTGCCCGAACGGGTCGTGGCCGCCAAGAGACCGCCCGAGAACTGTCCCCGCGCCACGTCGTAGGTGCTCGTGATGACGCGGGTCTGGCGCACGGCTTCCTGAGGCACGTCGCCGGACCCGAAGATCAAGCCATCGAGGGTGAGTGCGTTGGCCTCCGGCCCAAGGCCGGCTACTGAGAAGGCCTGTGCCGTGCTGTCGGTCGCGTCGAGGCCAACCACGCCGGGAACGAGTGTCGCGAGCAGGTTGATGTCGGCTGGGTCGATTGGGAGACGAGCCACCACGCTGGGTGTCAAGACGCGCTCGGTCGAGCCGGGCGTCCGGCGGTCGGGGGTGCCCACGCGACGGGGCCTGGTCCGGCCCTGCACGGTCAGCTCCTCGAGCATGATCGCGCCGGACTCGAGCGCCGGATTCCAGACGAGTCGGTCTTCGTCGCCGTGGCGCACGACGATCTCGTCCACCGGCTGATAGCCGATGGCGCGGATCCTTAACCGGTACTGCCCGCCACCGTCGGGGAACAGGATCGTGTAGCGCCCGTTTTGGTCGGTCCGGGCGCGCCGGGTGATCTCGGATTCGAGAGAGAACGCCTCGACGGTCACTCCGGCCAGCGGCGTGCCGTCGAGGTCGGTGACGTGGCCCGTGATGATGTCCGTCGCCCCACCGATTTGGGCAGTGGCAGGCGTCGCCACGGCGAGCGCCGCCAGGCACGCGAAGCCTGCCAAGCCACGGGAGAGCGAGCGATGGGCGTCTGGCGCGATGATGGTGTCCTCCCATGGCATATACGTCCCACCAGTAGACGCCGCTGCGTGGGTGGGGTTAAGCGGCTCCGGGCGGGTAGCCGGGGCTCCCTGCGAGTGCTAGCTTCTTCCATCGCATCACCGCCCACTCCTGTCCGGAGGTACCGTGGCACATCCGATGACGCGCCTGGCGGTCGCCGCGTTCGTTCTGGCCGGCGTCCCTGCCGCGGCGCAACAGGCACCGGATCGCCTGACGCTCGACCTCTTTCTCGACTGGGAACGCGTCTCCGACCCGCAGGTTTCCCCCGACGGCCGGCAAATCATCTACACCCGCGGCTGGGTGGACAAGATGAACGATCGGTGGGAGTCGTCACTCTGGATGATGAACGCCGACGGCTCGAAGAACCGCTTCCTCCTGGACGGCTCTTCGGCGCGCTGGTCCCCCGATGGAACGCGCATCGCCTTCGTCCAGCAGGGTGAGCCTCGCGGCGCTCAGATCTTCGTCCGCTGGATGGATGCGGAGGGAGCGACGACCCAGATCAGCCGTCTCGAACAGAGCCCCAGCAGCATCCGCTGGTCGCCCGACGGGAAGAGCATCGGGTTCGTCATGAACGTCCCCGATCGCGATCGGGCCTTCACGGTCAAGATGCCGCCGCGTCCCGAGGGAGCGAAGTGGACCGCCGATCCCAAGGTGGTGACACGCCTCCGGTATCGCCGCGACCGCGTCGGATATGTCGACGCCGGCTATCGCCACATTTTCGTGGTGCCAGCGTCTGGCGGCACGGCGCGCCAGCTCACCGATGGCGATTGGAACCACGGCGGCGTGGAGTGGACTCCGGACGGGTCGGAGATCCTTTTCTCGAGCTTGCGAATAGACACGGCCGAGTATGCCTGGCGGGAGTCGGAGATTTACGCCGTCAACGTCGAGAGCCGCGAGATTCGTCAGCTCACGACCCGCCACGGACCCGACGGGGGTCCGGTGGTCTCGCCTGACGGGAGGCTGGTCGCCTACTCGGGAGTGGACTTCAGTACCGACACCTACCGTACGCGGCCCTTGTACGTGATGGGGATCGACGGCTCGAACCCGCGGATGCTCACGGAACAGCTCGACCGGAACGCGCAGGGCTTGACGTGGGCGCCGGACGGGAACGGCATCTACTTCAACGTGAGTGAGCATGGCCGCCGCAACCTCTACTTCGCCTCATTGCGCGGAGAGGTCCGCAAAGTCACCGACGGCACCCATCTGTTGACCGTCAACGGAATCACGCAGGACGGTCTCGCGGTGGGCACGCTCCGCAGCTTTCACGCGCCGGGCGACATCGTCACCTTCGAATTGCGCCGCCCAGACCGTATCTCGACCCTCACCAACGTCAACGCGGACGTCTTGGCCGGCCGGCGACTCGGCGACGTGGAGGAGATCCGTTACACGTCGGTGGACGACTACGAGATCCAGGGCTGGATCGTGAAGCCGCCAGACTTCGACCCGTCGAAGAAGTATCCGATGATGCTCGCCATTCATGGTGGGCCGCACGGGATGTATGGCGTCGGGTTCAACTTCGGTTGGCAGGAGCACGCGGCGAACGGTTACGTCGTGCTTTACACCAATCCGCGGGGAAGCTCTGGCTACGGGAGTGCTTTCGGAAACGCCATCAAGAATGCATACCCGAGCAAGGACTTTGACGATCTCATGGCCGGAGTGGATACGTTGCTCGGCCGTGGCTACGTCGACGAGCGCAACTTGTTCGTCTACGGCTGCAGCGGCGGTGGGGTGTTGACTTCGTGGGTAGTGGGGCACACCGACCGGTTCGCTGCGGCCAGCGCGAATTGTCCAGTCACGAATTGGCTCTCGTTCGTCGGCACGACGGACGGCGCAAGCTGGTACCGCAACTTCGAGAAGTTCCCCTGGGACGATCCGACCGAGCACCTCCAGCGCTCGCCCCTGATGTACGTCGGCAACGTCACAACCCCCACAACTTCCTCAGGACCCAACTGTATCTCCGCAGCTGGTTCGAACGCTACATGACGAAGGATCGCGTCGCAGCCACGGGCGCGGGAGGCGGTCAATGAGTACTCCGATCTCGATCGAGCATCTCCGGCGCAAGCTCGGGGAGATGAAAGCCGACATGGACGCGGGGAAGTTGCGCCACGGCGACTACGATCAACGGTTGGCCCGGCTGATTCAGGAAATGCGCGAGCGAAAGCTGGATGCCGATCGCCCCGCAATCTCCACGACGCTCGACGAGCTTCTCGCCGACGGGACTATCACACCTGCGGTGAGAGACCACGTGAGCAGGCGGCTGGGGCTCTCCTAGCGCGCGAAGCCACGGTGGATGGGGCCGGTAGCCCGCCCGCTCGTTACTCGTATCGGAGTGCTTGAATGGGATCGAGGCGTGCGGCGCGCCGCGCGGGCCACACGCCAAAGAAGAGACCCACACCGATGCTGAACCCCACGGCGAGGGCGATCGCAGCTGGTGAGATGAGCGTGCTCCACCCGTTGAGTCGGGCGAGCGCGGCCGACGCACCGGCTCCCAAGGCAATGCCGACCACGCCGCCGAGGAAACAGAGCGTGAGGGCTTCGACCAGGAACTGAAGCATCACGTTGTGCCTGGTCGCCCCGAGCGCCTTGCGCACGCCGATCTCGCGCGTGCGCTCGGTGACCGACACGAGCATGATGTTCATGATCCCGATACCACCTACCATCAGGCTCACGGCAGCGATCCCCGCCAGCAGGTAGGTCAGGGTCGCGCTGGCTTCGGCGCGTGCGGTGAGGAATTCGGAGCGATCGCGAATGCGAAAATCGTTCCGCTCGTCGGGGCGAAGTCGATGCTCACGACGCAGCACCTGCTCGATATCGAG
Source organism: Gemmatimonadota bacterium (assembly GCA_039591795.1). GTDB lineage: Bacteria > Gemmatimonadota > Gemmatimonadetes > Gemmatimonadales > GWC2-71-9 > JBDHCY01. The sequence goes on from JBDHCY010000126.1 coordinate 11,190, forward strand.
GAGTGCAGCGTCCATCGCGCCGGGCTCAGTGAGCTGCACCGTGATGCCGCGCAGCCGGTCGGTACCGAAGATGCGGTATTCGCCCGTGCGAAACGGGATGTATACGGTCTCGTCAGGATCGTCGCGGCCCGGCTGGTCGCCCTTCGGCGCAAACTGCCCAACCACTTCGAACGCGATTCCACGGATCAGAATCTCCTTCCCGACGAGCGATCCACCCTCCATGTCGAACTCGCGGAGAATGTCGTGTCCGACCACGGCGACGCGACGGCGCCCGTAGTCCTCCCCGGCCGTGAAGAACCGGCCTTCAGCAAGCGTGAAGTGCTGAACCTCGGGGAAATTCGCCGTGGTGGCGACCACATCTTCGTTGATGTTCTTGTTTTCGTACTTGATCTGCAGGCGCCCGCCGAGACTCGGCACGACGGCGCGGATCGCTGGGGCACCTCGCATGAGGGCGCTGGCGTCGTCACTCGTCAGGCTCACCCGCTCCCCGCTGGCGACACCACGCCAGTAGGACTGCCCCGCCGTGATGGAGAGGAGGTCGGTGCCGAGTGCGTCGAGTTGTGCCTCGACCGCGGCGCGCGCGCCTGACCCCAACCCGACCATGGTGATCACGGCCGCGACCCCGATGACGATACCGAGCGCCGTGAGAAACGATCGCAGCTTGGTTCCGCGGATCGACTGCAAGGCAACGCGCACGATCTCGAAGAAACTCATCGCGATTACCGGGTCTGAAGCGGGCCGCCCACCCGCTCCCTGATGAACTCCCCACGCCGCTGCCGCTCTTCGAGCAGCCCGGCCGTCGGGAGGATGAAGACGGAGTCGGCCTCTGTGAGTCCCGCGAGGACGACCGTGTAGTCGTAGTCGGTGAGCCCGGTTTGGACCGCCACGGCCCACGGACCAGCGTCCCGCAAGGCGAAGACCACATAC
>JBDHCY010000127.1:0-11560 GCA_039591795.1 Gemmatimonadota bacterium
GTCGTCGAAGCGGCAACCGAGAACCCCGAGATCAAGTACACGCTGTTCGAGGAGCTCGATCGCGCCGCGCCGGCGGGTGCCATTCTCGCGACCAACACCTCGTCTATCTCGGTCACCGAGATTGCGGCGCGCACCGGGCGGCCGGACAAGGTGATCGGCATGCATTTCATGAACCCGGTGCCGCTGATGCCCCTCGTCGAAGTGATTCGCGGGCACGCCACCTCACAGGAGACCGTGGACACCGTCGTCGCCCTCGCGACGGCGCTCGGCAAGACCCCCGTCGAGGTGCAAGACTACCCCGGATTCGTCGCGAATAGAGTGCTCTTGCCGATGATCAACGAGGCGGTCTACTGCGTCATGGAAGGGGTCGCGAAGCCGGACGCGGTCGATCAGGTGATGAAGCTCGGCATGAATCACCCGATGGGGCCATTGGCCTTGGCGGACCTGATTGGCCTCGACGTCTGTCTGGCGATTCTCGAGGTGCTCCACCGCGGGTTGGGCGACGACAAATACCGGCCCTGTCCGCTGCTCCGTCGCATGGTGGCCGCGGGCGATCTCGGGCGGAAGAGCGGCCGAGGGTTCTATTCCTATGGTTGAGGCGGCAGCCCTCACCGACATCCAGCAGCAGATTCGCGATCTCGCGCGCGAGTTCGCCGCAGAGCACATCGCTCCGAACGCAGCCGAGTGGGATCGCACGAAGACCTTCCCGCGCGACGTCATCGATCAGCTCGGCGAGCTCGGTTTTCTCGGCATGCGAGCGCCAGAGGACTACGACGGGATGGGGCTCGACCTGATGAGCTATCTCCTGGTCATCGAGGAGCTCGCGGCGGCCGACGCGAGCATCGCGGTGAGCGTCGCGATCCACAACTCGATTCCAATGACGATGCTGGCGCGGCATGGCACCGAGACGCAGAAGGACCGGTGGCTCCGGCCGATGGCCCGCGGCGAGCTGCTGGCCGGGTTTGCGCTCTCCGAGCCGGACGCCGGCTCCGACGCCGCGAGCCTCCGGGCACAGGCCGTGCGGCAGGGGGACGAGTGGGTGCTCGAGGGGACCAAGGCGTGGTGCACCAACGGTGGCACGGCCGACCTCATGTTCGTGATGGTACGCACCGACCAGCAGGGGGCGCGCCGCGGGGCGAAGGGCATCACGACCTTCGTCGTGCCGACCGACGTGCCGGGCTATCGGGCGGAGCGACCGGAGGACAAAATGGGGCTCCGCTCGTCGAACACGTGCCCTGTGGTCTTCGACGGGCTCCGGCTGTCTGACGAGCACCGCATTGGTGATGAGGGGATGGGGTTCGTCTATGCGCTCGAGGGGCTCGATCGCGGTCGCATCTCCATCGCCGCGCAGGCGGTCGGCATCGCTCGCGCGGCGCTCGAGGCGAGCGTCGCGTATGCCAGCGAGCGGCGGCAGTTCGGGCAGGCGATCGCCGATTTCCAGGGGATCCAGTTCAAGCTCGCCGACATGACCACGCGCGTGGACGCGGCGCGGGCGCTGGCTCATCTGGTGGCCCGAATGGTCGATGCAGACCCCGACGCGCGGGTCAGCGCGTGGTCGGCGAAGGCCAAGCTCTTTGCGTCAGAAACGGCGATGTGGGTGACCACCCAGGCCGTACAGATATTCGGTGGGTACGGCTACATGCGGGACTACCCGGTGGAACGTCTCTTCCGGGACGCCAAGGTGACGGAGATCTATGAAGGCACCAGTGAAGTCCAGCGGATCGTCATCGCTCGCGACCTCCTCGCCAGTCGCTGAGCCCCGGTCGCAGCCGGCGGACGGGTTTTTCCGTGCCCTCGCCGAGCACGCGCACGAGCAAGTCAGCTTCTTTTACGAGCCGACCTCGGGCTATCGGGGGATCATCGCGATCCACAACACGTTCCTGGGCCCCGCGCTCGGGGGTTCCCGTTTCTGGCGCTATGCGTCGGATGCGGAGGCGCTCCACGACGTGCTCCGGCTCGCACGGGGGATGACCTACAAGGCCGCCGTGGCGGGGCTCAATCTCGGCGGCGGCAAGGCGGTCATTCTCGGCGACCACCGCACCAGCAAGCGTGAAGCGCTCTTCAGGGCGCACGGACGGCACGTCGAGTCGCTCGGCGGACGCTACGTCACGGCCGAAGACGTCGGCACGAGCCCTGCGGACATGGACTACGTCCACATGGAAACCGACCATGTGGTCGGGCTCCAAGGGAAATCGGGTGACCCGTCTCCCGTCACCGCCTACGGTGTTTATCGGGGGATCAAAGCGTGCGCCAAAGTGCGGTGGGGCTCCGACGACTTGTCGGGGAAGCGCATCGCGGTGCAGGGCCTGGGCCACGTCGGCTACAACCTCTGCGAGTACCTCGTCGGCGAGGCGGCCCGCCTCGTCGTGACCGACATCGAGCCGCGCAAGGTCCGGCGGGTGGCCGAGGAGTTCGGAGCCACCGTGGTCGAGCCCGACGCGATCTACGACGCCGACGCCGACGTCTTTGCACCGTGCGCGCTGGGGGCCGTCGTCAGCGACAAGACGTTGCCGCGCCTCCGGGCGGAGATCATTGCGGGCGGGGCGAACAACGTCCTCGAGAAGGAGCGGCACGGAGACGCCTTGGAGGAACAGGGTGTGCTCTACGCTCCCGACTACGTGATCAACGCGGGCGGGCTGATCAACGTGAACACCGAGCTCGAGGGCTGGTCGTTGGAGCGGGCCAAGCATCGCGCCGGGGCCATCTACGACACGCTGCTCAGGGTGTTCGAGATCGCGAAGGAAGAGGGCATTCCGAGCTACCGAGCTGCGGATCGGCTCGCGGAGCAGCGCATCGCCGCCATCGCCGAGGTCCGACGCAGCTTTGTCTGATCCGGAGCGCTCGGTGTACGTTGGAGCGGATCACGCGGGGGTGGCGCTGAAGGCGCGACTGCTTGCCGAGCTCGAGCGGCTCGGCTACCGCGGGGTCGACGTCGGCGCGACCACTGCCGAGTCGACCGACTACCCCGACTTCGCCCATCGGGTCGCGCGAGCGGTCGAGACGGGCGAGGCAAAGCGCGGGGTGCTCGTGTGCGGCACGGGGGTGGGGATGGCCATGGCCGCCAACCGCCACCCGGGTGTGCGGGCCGCGGTCGCATGGAACCCAGACGTTGCGGAGCTGGTACGGCGGCACAATGACGCCAACGTGTTGACGCTCGGCGCCCGCGTACTCGACGAGGAGGAGGCGGTGCGCATCTTGGAACGCTGGCTGGACGCGCCGTTCGACGGCGGCCGGCACGTGCGGCGGGTGCACAAGATCGAGGAGCCTGGATGAGCGAACGGTGGCAGGGCCTCGCCGAGGTCGACCCGGATCTCCACGCGTTGGTGCTCCGGGAGCGAGAGCGGCAGGAAACGGGGCTTGAACTGATTGCGAGCGAGAACTTCGTCTCGCGCGCCGTCCTCGAAGCGATGGGGACGGTCCTCACCAACAAGTACGCCGAAGGGTATCCGGGCAGACGATACTACGGCGGCTGCGAGGTGATCGACGAGATCGAGCGGCTGGCCGTGGACCGCGCGAAGGAGCTGTTCGGCGCGGAGCACGCCAACGTGCAGCCCCACGCCGGCGCGCAGGCGAATCTCGCGGCGTTCCTCGCCGTCTTGGAGCCGGGCGACGCGTTCATGGGGCTCGCCCTTCCGCACGGTGGGCATCTCACCCACGGCTCGCCGGTCAACATCTCGGGGCAGGTCTTCCGCGCGATTCCTTATGGCGTTCGCGAGCAGACGGGCCGGATCGACTACGACGAGCTGCGCACTCTGGCGCGCGCGGAGCGCCCGAAGCTCATCGTGGGAGGGGGGTCGGCCTACCCACGCGCGGTGGACTTCGCCGCGATGCGCTCCATCGCCGATGAGGTCGACGCCGTCCTGCTGGTCGACATGGCCCACTTCGCTGGCCTCGTGGCCGGCGGTGCCTATCCATCGCCCGTGCCTCACGCGCAGCTCATCACGACGACCACACACAAGACGCTGCGCGGGCCACGGGGCGGACTGATCCTGAGCACCGAAGCCATGGGGAAAGCGGTAGACCGGCGCGTCTTTCCCGGCACGCAGGGCGGGCCGCTCGAGCACATTATTGCCGCGAAGGCAGTCGCGTTCCGCGAGGCCGCGACACCCGAGTTCCGCGAATACGCCTCGCTGGTAGTGGCGAACGCGCGCGCGTTGTGCGAAGCGGTGCTCACGCACGGGTGGCAGCTCGTCTCGGGAGGGACGGACTCGCACCTCTTACTCTTCGACCTCCGCGACACCGAGCTCACGGGCAAGGAGGCCGAACAGCTCCTCGACCGGGCCGGGATCACCGTCAACAAGAACATGGTGCCGGGCGATCCGCGGTCGCCCTTCGTCACGAGCGGCATCCGGGTGGGTGTCTCGGCCGTGACGACCCGCGGGATGGGCGAGCTGGAGATGGTCCGGATTGCCGAGCTGATGGACCGCGTCCTCAGGGCCCGCAGGGCGGACGTGTGCGACACGGTGCGGGGCGAGGTCCGGGATCTGGCCCAGCGCTTTCCGCTCTATCGCGGGATGCCGATTCCCATCCTATCTTCAGCTCCATAGCCGAGCCCAAGGAGCCGACCGCCCGTGCACGATCTCGAACTAGCCGACCAGGTCCTAGCCAAGATCCGCGAGCACGACGGGCAGTACCATGCCCGCGCCTACGTGTTCGTGCTGGAGGCACTCGAGTACGCGCAGACGAGGCTCCCGTCTCGCCGGCACATCTCTGGTGGCGAGCTGGCCTGGGGGTGCCGCGATCTGGCACGGGAGCACTTCGGGCTCATGGCGCGAACGGTGCTCGAGCACTGGGGGATCATTCGGACGGAAGACTTCGGACGGGTCGTGTTCACGCTGGTCGAGATCGGACTCCTCGCCAAGGAGCCGGGCGACCGATTGCAGGACTTCGAGCAGGTGTACGATTTCGAGAGCGCCTTCGACGGCGGGTATCGCTGGACGGGGATGGGCGGTCAGCGGTGAGCGGCGCGCCGGGCGCGCGCGGGGAGGGGTGAACGATGCAGGCGATCGAGTGGCCGCAGTGCCAGAAGTGCTCGCAGGGTCGGCTGTTACCTCTGTCGGATTACGGCCGGGACGGGGCACCCATCACCTACAAGGCATGGGTGTGCACGAGCCCGGACTGCGGGTTCAACATCCGTATCGACAACGGCGAGATCTCATTCGGGCGCGCCATCGGCCAGAGCCAGAAGTAGGCCGGCAGTGCACCCGTCTCGGCTGACCAGCCCGGCACGGGCCGCAGCCGCGCGGGCCGGCCGCGCATGACACTCCTTCCCGTCTTGACCTCCGCCGAAGCCGCGAGTTGGGATGCGGCCGCACGCACGGTCCACGGCATCCCGAGCCGCGTGCTCATGGACGCAGCCGGCCGCGCCGCCGCGCGCATCGTCGCAGAGCGAGCGGACGGGGATGCGCTGCAACGGGGCGCGCTCATCGCCTGCGGGAGTGGGAACAACGGCGGCGACGGATGGGTCGTGGCGCGCGCACTCGCGGCCACGGGCATCGACGTCGCCGTGGCGGCGCTCGAGCCCAAGACTCCCGACGCGGCGGCCAACCGCACACTCGCCATGTTGGGTGGCGTGCGCGAGCTGGCGCGAGACGAGGCGTGGCCCGCCTCCGGCCTCGCCATCGACGCCCTCTTGGGAACCGGCGCATCGGGCCCGGTACGAGGCGAAGTCGAGCGCCTCGCCGCGAAGCTCGTGGCACACGGCGCCCCCATCGTCGCGATCGACGGGCCCACCGGACTCGACCTCTCGACCGGCGAGGCGCACGGCCCCGTGCGGGCGGAGCTCACCATCACCTTCGGCGGCGCCCGGCGCGGCCATCTGCTCGCGCGCGAGTGGTGCGGCGACGTGATCGTCGTCGACATCGGGTTCCCGCCGGCAGACGCGAGCTGGCCCGCGTGCCTCAGCGACCGCTGGGCGAGCGGCACACTGCCACCACTCGCCGTCGACGCCCACAAGGGCGAGCGCGGCCGCGTCCTCGTGGTCGGCGGTGCGGCGGGGATGAGCGGTGCGGCACTCCACGCGTGCTCGGCGGCGTTCGCCGCGGGCGCGGGCCTCGTGCGGCTCGTCGCCTCGGAAGAGACGGTCGTCGCCGCGCGCGCGTCCGCCCCCGATGTCCTCACCACGATCAGCGCACTCGAGGCGCCGCTCGAGCCCGAGGTGCGCGAGGCCGCCGCGTGGGCTGACGCCGTGGTCGCGGGCCCGGGTCTCGGTCGCGGCCCCACGCGACTCGAGTTTCTCGGCGAGCTCCTCGACGCCGCGGAGCGCGGCGTGCTCCTCGATGCCGACGCCCTTACGATCGCGGGCGGCGCGCGGGCTGGCCTCGTCGCGCGGCTCGCCGGACGTGAGGCGGTGCTCACCCCCCACGTCGGAGAGTTCCGCGCCCTCTTCCCCGAGCTGGACGACCTCGCCGGCCGCGATCGCTGGGCTGCGACACGCGACGCCGCTGCGATCGCGAAGGCGGTCGTACTCCTCAAAGGAGTGCCAACCGTCATCGCCGATCCGGCGGGACCGATTCGGGTGGCCGCAGCGGGGAATCCCGGGCTCGCCACCGGGGGGTCGGGCGATCTCCTCGCCGGGCTGATCGGCGCCTTCCTCGCCCGCGGACTCCCGGCCGTCGCCGCAGCGGGCCTCGGTGCCCACGCGCTCGGGCGTGCCGCTGAGCTGGTAGCGATGGACCGCACCGCGCGCGCGCTTCGACCGGCCGATCTCCTCCGACGTTTTCCCGAGCTGTGGCGGCAGTGGGCGTCTCCGGCCGTGGGGACGCCGCCCATGCTCGCCGAGTTCCCGCACCCGGCGGTCACGTGAGCGGGGTCGTCTTGGGATTGCTCGCGCTCCAGGTCGCGGCAAACCCGCTCTGGCGTCCCGGCGAGCGCGTCGTCCTCGGCGACTACGCCCACGTGCGCGCGCTCGCCGCCACCCCCTTCCGGCTCTACATCGCAACACCCGGAGGACTCGCGATCTGGGACCGCACGGCGCGCCGGTTCGATCCGCCGTCCTCACGACTCGACGGCTACCCGACAGCACCGGTCGTCGTGGCGCTCGCCGCGCCCGACGAGACGCTCTGGCTCGGCACCGCAGCGGGCTGGGCACGGTACGAGCCAAGTCTCCGGCGGTGGGAGGGAGGGTTGATCGCCGGCGGCGTGCGCGACCTCGCGCTCGACCCCAACGACGTGCAAGCCGGCGTCTATCTGCGAACGTCGCGCGAGTGGCTCTATCTCCCGTGGGGTGCATTCGCGCCCGTTCCAGGACGACGTCCACCGGCCGGCGCGCTGCGGCCACTTTCGGTCGACGACGCCCTGCGTGAAGAGCCGGCAGTGGATGCGATGCAGTCGCTTCTCCTCGCCGACGAAACCCTGCGGAGCTATCCCCCCGTCGCCGCGGCACGCAGTCCGGATCAGCCCGAGCTCTTTCTCGGGACCAACGGCGGAGGGGTCGTTGCCGTCGATGTCACCATGCTCCGCTCCGAACGCCTCGCGTTCGGGCTTCCCGGATCGAGCGTCGCCGCCGTCGCGCCGGCGAGCGGCGGCGTCTGGACCCTGCTCGACCAGCGTGGCGGCTTCTCGCGCCGCGGTTTCGCGCAGATCGGCCGCGAGCTCGCGACGTTTCGGTGGTTCGAGGGGCGAAGCGGCCTCCCGTTCGGTCGGGGGCGTGCGGTGGTCGCGCATGGGGGGGTCGTGTGGGGAGCGACCGACGGCGGGCTCCTGCGTCTGACACCCGAGTCGGCCGACATCCGGGTCCTCCGCGAAGTCGATGGGCTGCCGAGCGGAGATGTGTGGGCGCTGGCGTCCACCCGCTTCGGCCTCGCGGTGGGCACGCGTCGTGGGCTCGCCGTCGTGCCCCAGGGCGCCACCGCTCCCGAGCCGCTCGGCACGACGGGCGGCGACGCCGTGCTCGCACTGCACGCGCACGGCGACACCCTGTGGGTCGGACTCGAGCGCGGCCTCGGCATCGTCCCGTCGGATCGACTGGAGGTGCTCGTGCCACCGGGATCGCGCGACCTTCCTTCCTTGCGCGCGCCCATCGTCGCGCTCACGTCGGTCGGCGACACCGTGGTCGCGGCAACCAACCGAGCGCTGTACTGGCGCGACCCGGCGACGGGCAGCTGGCAGGCCGCGGCATCGGTTCCTCTCAGTGCCGTGGAGCAACTGACGAGTGACGACCATGGCGTCTGGGTCACCGGGCCTGACGGCGTCGCATACGGATCCCTGCGAGGTGAATGGTGGGCACGTCTCGCGCCGCCGGGCGATCTCCCCGGCCGCCCGACGGGCGTCGCGACGGGGACTCGATGGATCTGGGTGGCCACCGAGCGAGGGCTCGTCCGGTTCGCACGCGGCGCGATCGCCGATCGATGACGCACCTCTCGATGGGCCCCGGCGCCGAGTTCGACCGCATCCGCCGTCTGGCAGAGGTCGTGGGTGCCGCGGGCGCGGGATGGGGCGACGACGCTGCCACCGTTCGGCTCGGTACGCAGGGCTGGCTCGTGGCGAGCGTCGATCTCAGCGTCGACGACGTCCACTTCCGTCGTGCGTGGCTCAGCTTCGAGGAGATCGGCTGGCGCGCGGCGATGGCCGCCATGTCCGATCTCGCGGCCGAGGGCGCGGAGCCCTTGGGGCTTCTGATCAGCGTTGGGACGCCCCGCGAGCTCGACGAGAGCGACCTGGCCGAATTGATGAAAGGGGCGGGCGGCGCGGTACGAGCGCTCGGGACGTCGATCTTGGGTGGCGACCTCTCCGCGAGCGCGCTCTTCGTCGTGGATTGCTGCGCACTCGGATGGGCGGAACGGCCCGTCCGCCGTGTCGGCGCCTCGACCGGTGACGGGCTCTGGGTGACCGGTGCGCTCGGCGGGCCGCGCGCAGCCGTCGAGGCGTGGCGAGCGGGGTCGGAGCCGGAGGCTGGACATCGGGCCCGGTTCGCACGGCCCGAAGCGCGTCTCGGAATGGGCCGCTGGCTGGCTGCCCACGGGGCGAAGGCGATGATCGATGTCAGCGACGGGCTCGCTGCCGATGCCGGGCACCTCGCCGCGGCGTCGGGCGTGCGCGCAGTGCTCGAGCTCGACCGGGTGCCGCTCGTCGACGGCGTGGACGACCCGCTCCTGGCAGCGGCGAGCGGCGAGGAGTACGAGCTGCTGGCTGCGATGCCGGCCGGCTTCGGAGGCGACGAGGAGACGCCCGTGCCGATCACGTGCGTCGGCACGTGCGAAGAAGGGAAGGGCGTCGAGACCATGCTCGCCGGGCGCGCCGTGTCTCCACCCGCGGGTTTCGACCACTTCGCAGGCTGATGCTCCGCACGGCGTTCTTCTTCACGACGGTGGTGGTGGCCACGATCTTCTACGGTGCCCCGCTCATCGTTGCGGGCTTACTCCGCGTTCCGCCCACGCCCGGGGGGATCTTCGACCGCGTGAGTCGCCGGTGGGCGCGCGTGCTGCTCTGGGCCGCCGGAACGCCGGTCGCCATCCGCGGGCTCGAGCACATCCCCCCGACTCCGGTGCTCTTCGTGGCGAACCACGCCTCGATGTTCGACATCCTGGCGCTGGCCGCGAACTTTCCCCGCACAGTGCGGTTCGTGGCCAAGAAGGAGTTGCTGAAAGTGCCGTTCTTCGGTCCCGCGATGAAAGCAGCCGGTCACGTGACGATCGACCGGCAGCAGCGTCAGGCGGCCTTCGCCTCCTACGATCGGGCGGCGGCGCTGATCGCACGCGGACTCTCCGCCGGGGTGTTCCCCGAGGGTACACGGAGCCGGACGGGCGATCTCCAGGCGTTCAAGAAGGGGCCCTTCGTGCTCGCCATCGCCGCGCAGGTGCCCATCGTGCCGATCTATGTTGGGAACACCTTCGACATCCTGCCCAAAGGCGGTCGCGCGCTTCGGCCGCGCACGATCCCGATTCGCTACGGCCCGCCGATTCCCACCAACGGACTCGATTATGAAGACCGAGGGACGCTCATGGAGCGCACGCACGCGGCGATGCTCGAGCTCAAGGTGCTCGTTGACGCAGAGTTTGGTGGTCACTAGGTTCCCGCGGCGATGAGCACCATCATTGAAGTGCACGCACGAGAGATCATCGACTCCCGCGGCAACCCCACGGTCGAGACCGAGATCACCCTGGCGAGCGGCGCGACCGGTCGCGCCGCCGTGCCGAGCGGCGCGTCGACGGGCGAGCACGAGGCGGTCGAGCTGCGGGACGGCGATCCGTCCCGGTACGGGGGGAAAGGCGTGCTCGAAGCCGTACGGCACGTCAACGAAACGCTCGGGCCCAGAATCGAAGCAGATGGGCATCGACGACTTCATGCTCGAGCTCGACGGCACGCCCAACAAGGGCAACCTCGGCGCCAACGCGATCCTCTCGATCTCGCTGGCGGTGGCACGAGCGGCGGCACAGGATGCGGGCCAGCCGCTCTATCGCTACCTCGGTGGTCCGCTCGCGCACATCCTGCCGGTCCCGATGATGAACATTCTGAACGGGGGCGCGCATGCGTCGAACAACGTGGACGCCCAGGAGTTCATGGTCGTCCCGATCGGCGCCGACACGTTTCCCGAAGGGTTACGCATGGGCGTCGAGGTCTTTCACGCGCTCAAGCGGGTCCTCGGCGAGCGCGGCCTTTCGACGGCGGTGGGCGACGAGGGCGGCTTTGCGCCCAATCTCCCGTCGAACGAAGCGGCGCTCGATGCGGTCGTGGAGGCGATCGAGGCGGCGGGTTTCCGGCCGGGCGAGGACGTCGCGATCGCGCTCGACGTCGCGGCCTCGGAGCTGTTCGAAGACGGGCAGTACGTCTTCAAGAAGGGCGACGGGTCGTCGCGCGGCGCGTCCGAGCTGGTGGCGCTCTATCAGGACTGGTGCGGGCGGTACCCCATCGTCTCTATCGAAGACGGCCTCGCCGAGGACGATTGGGAGGGTTGGGCGCACCTCACCGAAACGCTTGGCGCGCGGGTGCAGCTCGTGGGCGACGATCTTTTCGTCACCAGCGTCGAGCGGCTGGCGCGCGGGGTGGAGCAGGGTGTCGGCAACGCTATCTTGATCAAGGTGAACCAGATCGGAACGCTTACCGAGACGCTCCAGTGCGTCGAGTATGCCCGGACCAGCGGGTACGGCGTGGTCGTCTCGCACCGGTCGGGCGAGACCGAGGACGCGTTCATCGCCGATCTCGCGGTGGCCACGGGTGCTGGGCAGATCAAAACTGGCAGCGCGTCCCGCACCGACCGTGTAGCGAAGTACAACCAGCTGCTCCGGATCGATGAGGAGCTTGCCGGACGCGCGCATTACCCCGGACCGGGACTCTATCCACTGTGAAGCTCGCTCGTGTGGCGGGGATCGTGATTGCCGTGCTCGGGCTCATCTACGCGGTGATGGGTGGGGAGTACAGTATGTACGACTGGTGGCGTGTCGATGGAGCGCGGGACCGCGAGCTGGCCGAGATCGAGCGACTCGAGCAGGAGGTGGACTCGCTCACGCGTGTGCTCGAGCTGTTGCGCGGCGATGCTGCGATGCAGGAGCGGATTGCTCGGGAGCGGTTCGGGATGATCCGTGATGGGGAGCTCTTGTACAAGCTCGTGCCGTCCAACTAG
>JBDHCY010000128.1:0-12445 GCA_039591795.1 Gemmatimonadota bacterium
CGCCCCCGAAGTTGGCGTCATGATCGTCTTGCCCTAGCGGTATGCCGCTTGCGCTTGGCACCGACGGTAGGGCTGCACTTGCAGCGTGGGTCCGACACAACTGCAACGGAGAGGTAACTCAATGACTCGAGGAACGATGAGTCGTCTAGCGGTCGTGGTTGGGCTCGGAGTGGTTGGCGCCCTCGCGCTGCCAGGGCAACTCCGGGCGCAGGACTACGGCTTCTCAGCCGTCCGGTTCTCCGGTGATTTTCGTTTGCGCTACGAGCATACCGAGAATCAGCAGGTGATCGATCCGCCGCCGCCGAACGTGGACGAGGCGCGTGACCGCATGGTGCTTCGGTTCCGCGCCGGTATGACGATGCCGATCAACGAGCTCTTCACCGTCGGCGCGCGGATCGCCACCGGCGCGCCCGACGATCCCAACACCGCCGACGTCACGCTCGGGGACTTCGTGGACGACCTGGCCATCAGCCTCGATCGTGCCTACGTCGAGTTCAACTACCAGAACCTGATGCTGACCGGAGGAAAGTTCCCAAACCCGCTCACGAGTCGAGTGGACCTCGTATGGGACGGTGACGTGAACCCTCAGGGGCTCGCCGGCCGCTACACCTTCGCGGGGCTCGGGGTCTTTCGGCCCCGAGTGAACCTCATCTACTCGATCGTCGACGAGCAGGCGTTGGCCGGCGACAGCTACATGTACGGGGGGCAGGCAGAGCTGGGCTTCCGACCGAGCGACACCTGGACGATCACCGCAGCGGCGAGCTATCTCGACTATACGATCAAGAGCCTGAATCACGCCGATGGCGGCGACATTCGCAGCAACTACCTGAACGCCGATAGCACGAACTATCTATCGGATTTCGACGTGCTCGACCTCATCGGCATCGTCGAATACCGAGGGCTGTCTGAGCGCTTTCCTGTCCGATTCGTCGCCGACCTCGTGAAGAATCAGGGCGCTGCGGTCACCGAAGACCAGGGCTTCGTTGCCGACCTGTTCGTAGGCCGCGTGGGCGCGCCTCGCGACATCCGCTTCCAGTATGGCTATTCGCAGGCGCAGACGGACGCCGTGCTGGCCGCGTTCTCACACGACAACACGACGCTACCGACTGACTACGTTCTGCACACGGTCACGCTGGACTACACATTGCTGCAGAACACGACGCTGAGCGCGACGTGGTATCACTTCCGCCGAAAGGACCAGCAGGTCGGGACCAACAACACCTTCGCCGACCGCATCCGGCTCAACCTCGTGGTGCAGTTCTAGCGCCTGGCTAGCTCATCCGGGGAACTGGAGGCGCGTCGCCCACTCCGCGAAGCCGCTCCAGATCGAGAAGAGCTGGACGCACCATATGACCAGCAGCACCCAGACGGCCATCTCGAAGAGGCGCGTCTCGGCGAACCGAGCGAGGGCGCCGAGCCGCGAGGGGACCTCAGCAAGTGGGTGCTCCTGTATCCCGATCCGCTCGTGCTGTGCCTCGAGTTGCATGACAGCTCCCCTCGGAAGTTGACCTCGCCACTCGGCCCCTCGGTGCGAAGCTGGTCGAGGGAGGTCGGATGCACTTCACAGATTGGGTCGAACGGGGCGGAGGTGCGGTGACGAGGGTCACTGGATAGCGCGTCAGCCCACTTTCTCCATCAGGGCCTTGAAGCGGGGACTCTGTCGCAGCGGCTCGAGATCCGGGTCGTGGGCGATCCACTCCTTGTGGCCCATCCCGTTTTCGACGGCAAGGCCCAGCGTGTCGATCGCCTCGTCGACCTCACCGAGGCTCGCGAGCACGCAAGCCACGTTGTAGAGCATGACGGGGTCCTCGGGGTCGACGTCCCGGGCGCGTCGCACCCACTCGAGGCTCTGGGTTCGTTCGCCGAGGCCCGCCAGGGCGGCAGCGCCGAGATAGAGGGTCCGGGCATCGTCAGGATTGAGCTGCAGATAGGCCTCGGCCAGATCCTTGGCCACCCGGAGCTCGCCTTGGACCCGTTCGGGCTGCTCCAGCGCCTTGAAGGCCTGCGCCTTGAACATCGGGACCTGGCAGTCCTCAGGCCGCACCTGCCCTGCCTGATCGAAGCGCTCGAGCGCCTGCTCCGGTCTACCCTGCTCGAGGCACGCGCGCGCGTAGAAGTACCAGGCCTCGAAGAGCTTGGGGTTGAGACGGACCGCCGTCTGGAACTCCACTTCTGCCGGCTCATATCGCTTGTTGAGCGTCAACGCGAGGCCGCGGGAGACATGGCTCTCCGCTTGGTCGGGATCGAGCTCGAGGGCGCGGCGGCTGGAGTCATCGGCTTGGGTGAGGTTCACGTCGCTCGCGTCGAAGTACATGTAGAGCAGGGAACAGCAGTCGGCGACGCCGGCGTGCGCGAGGGCATACGTGGAGTCGATCTCCGTGGCCCGACCACGTGCGCGGTCTGCCCCTTCGCGATGGCTGGCTTCTCCTCGGGGCTCAACACGACGCGGAGCGCTTCCACGATGCTCTCGGAGATCTCGTCCTGGATCGCGAAGACGTCCTCCAACTCGCGATCGTAGCGCTCGGACCAGAGCTGATATCCGTCGGCGACGTTGATGAGTTGGGCCGTGATACGGAGCCGGTTCGCCGCCTTGCGCACGCTTCCTTCGAGCACCGCGTTGACCTTCAGCTCCTCACCCACCTTTCGGACGTTCACATTCTTGCCCTTGAACGCGAACGACGAGCTGCGGGCGGCGACCCGAAGCGACGCAATCCTGTTGAGCGCGTTGATGATCTCCTCGGTGATCCCATCGCTGAAGTACTCGTTCTCGGCGTCGGCGCTCAGGTTCTGGAACGGCAGGACGGCAATGGCTCGCTCGGTCGAGGTCTCGGGGGGCTCGACCGTCGTGGCGTGGAGGCCCGGTGGGCTCACCGCGGCACCCTGCATTCCCGCGCTTGGCGTGTCGATCGCCGCGATGCGGTCGAGCAGTTCGTCGGCTCGCTGCCACCGGTCGGCGGGGCGCTTCTCGAGGCAGCGCATCACGAGGTCGGCCAGCTCGGCCGTGACGGCTTGGCGATGGCTGGTCACCGGCTCCGGCGTCTGGGTCACGTGGGCCGACATGACCATCTGCGGCGTCGTGCCGATGAACGGCGGCCGGCCCGCCAAGAGCTCGTAGGCGAGCGCGCCGAGCGAGTAGATATCGGCCCGGGCATCGACGTTGGGGTCGGCGGCGGCTTGCTCCGGGGCCATGTACGCCGGAGTGCCGAGCGACACGCCAGCCGTCGTGAGGGCGGCGCTCACCGCGGCGTCGCTCACCGCTTTCGCCACCCCGAAGTCCATGACGAGGGCGTGCCTTCCGGACAGCATCACGTTGTCCGGCTTGATGTCGCGATGCACCACACCGCGCGCGTGGGCGTAGGCCAGCGCGTCGGCGATCTCCCCGATCACCTGCGTGGCGAACGGAATCGGCAGCTCGTGCTCGCGGACCAGCCGCTCTCGAATCGACTCCCCGTCCACGTGCGGCATCACGTAGTAGAGGAATCCCTCTGCCTCACCGGAATCGTAGAGCGGCAGAATGTGGGGGTGATGGAGGCTGGCGGCGATCTCGATCTCGCGCAGGAACCGCTCCGTCCCCATCTCGGCCGCCAGCTCCGGCCGGAGGACCTTGAGCGCCACGGAACGGCGGTGCCGCTGGTCGGTAGCCAGGTAGACGGTGGCCATGCCGCCGCTGCCCAGCTCGCGGTCGATCGCGTAACGGGTCGCCAGCGCCGCCTTGAGTCGTTCGAGGGTATCTGCCATCGGAGCGAGGTAAGATAGGTCCATCGCAAGCGGCAAACTAGGCACCGTGCGGCAGGGCCGGCCCGAGCCGTCGCCAGGGGGCTGGTTCGCCGCTGCGACGTGTTCGCTAGTTCGCCCGTGGCCTCTTCTTGTGCAGTTATGCACATCGACATAGCTTGGTCATATCTGCACATGGGGGGTCTCGTGACCGCTGCCCCGACTGCCGTCTTCCGCCGCGCCGTTCGCCGAACTCACCTTCCGAAGACCGAGCTGGCCAGGGCCCTCGGCTGGCATCGGAATACCCTCGGGAACTACCTCACCTGGCAGCGCCCGCCGGCGAGGGCGTGCCGCGAGCTCGCGGCGTGGCTCGAGGCGTTTGCACGTCAGCTGCAGGCCGACGCCGACCGTCTGCGAAAAGCCCTCGAGTAGTGCTCCGGGGCTCACCGCCGGCCGCGAGATCGGTACATTCCCGCCGACCCCATCGAGTACGAGTCATGACGCCGAAATCGATTCCGTCGAGCCCTGTGGGCCTCCTCCTGCTGCCGCTCATCGCCGCCTGCGCCACGACGCCCCGGCAGACCGCCCTGATGCGCGGGTCGGGGCAAATCTCCGCCACCACCGCCGAGCTCCGCACGCGGATGGCCGAGTTCGGACGCCGGTTTGCGGGCGGGATCGAGCACGCGGCCGACGACATCAGCGCCGCCACGGACGACCCGGCCATCCGGCGCAACGCGATTCTCTTCAAGCTCTCCGCGGTCTCGGCCGCGCACGACGCGGCGCTTCGCCCTGACCCCGTGCTCGCCGTGCTCGACACCTACGCGTTCGGCGTGCAGCTCGAGCAGTTCTTCACGTCGGACGCCGGTCTGGAGACGTTCGGCGAGCACGCGGCCGTCGGACAAGCCGCCCTCGATCAGGTGGGCGAGAGCTGGGATGCGCTCCTGGCAGCGGTGTCGGACAGCGGCATCAGCGCGGCCTCGATCGACTCGATCGAGCGGTGGGCACTCCGGTATCCATTGGGCGGGGTGCCCTTCGTGCGCGCCTCGCTCGTCGGCGAGACGGCAGGGCTCCTGCGCAGTGACGAGACGGGACTCCTCACGACGGTCAGCAGCCTCGAGGGCTCGGTGGCTCGCCTCGAGCACCGCGTCGGCTATCTCAATGAAACGGCTGGAAAGCAGGTCACCTGGCTCGCGACGCTCGCGCTCATGGATGCGCGCATCTCGGACGAAGCCTCCGCGGTGCGGCACTTCCTCGACACGTCGAGTGACTTCATCGCCTCGATCCCCGAGCTGACGGACGCCCAGCGCGAAGCGGTCGTCGCGGCACTCCGGGAGGAACGGCGGGCCGTCCTGCTGGACGTCGATCGACAGCGCGTGGCCACCCTGGCTGAGATCAATCGGGCGCTCGCGACCGTGTTGGAAACGGTCGGTGGGGAGCGGAGCGCATTGGCCGACCTGGTCACGGCGGAGCGCACGGCCGCGTTTGAAGAGCTGCACGCGCTCGTCGACAGCGGGGTTGCCGGCCAGCTCAGCGTGATCGACCACCTCTTTCTCCGCCTCGCGCAGCTGTTCGGCGCGCTCGTCATCATCCTGCTCGTGGGCGTGGCGGTCTTCCGGTTCTGGCCAAAGCCGGCCTAGCCGACCCGGCCTCGCGTGGGCGTCCGATCGTGGCGGCGATGCAACGCTTGCGACCGGGCGCGGCCCGCGACAGTTTTTCCGCCCGCACCATGTGCAGGAGGCCGAGAGCACCGTGACGCAGGGTCCCTCACCCGAAGAGCCCGGGCGAGTCACGAGGCGATGGTCCCTCGCCAGGCGTCGAGCCCAGGCGACGCCAGAGGCCATCTTTCGGGAGATCTACTCCACCAATGGGTGGGGCGGGACGTTCTCCGTGTCCGGCCCGAGCGCCGAGCTCGCACAGACGACTCGCGTCATCGCTGCTCTTCCTCCCCTGTTTCGCGGCCACGACGTGCAGACCCTCCTCGACGTTCCATGCGGCGACTTCTACTGGATGCGCCAGGTGGACCTCCGAGGAATTCGCTACGTGGGAGCCGACATCGTTCCCGAGCTCGTGCATCAGAACGACATTGCCTACGGCGGCCCCGACGTCTCGTTCACGCGTCTCGACCTGTTGAGCGACGCGCTGCCGCGTGTGGACCTGATCCTCTGCCGTGACGGGCTGGTTCACTTCTCCCTTGCCGACGCACTCCGCGCGCTCGAGAACATCATTGCGAGTGGCAGCCGTCTTCTCCTCACGACGACCTACTCGTCACGCAGGCGCAACCGCAACGTATCCACCGGAGGGTGGCGGCCTTTGAACCTCGAGCGTGGGCCGTTCAGCTTTCCACCGCCGTTGCTCCTGCTCGAAGAGGGGTGCACCGAGAACGAGGGGAAGTACGCCGACAAGGCACTGGGCCTGTGGCGCCTGTCCGACGTGCGGACTGCCCTCGCGGAGCGCCCAGCGCGACGGCGACTCCGCTGAGTGCACCACGGCGCCCTCCCCGTAGGGGGAGCGCCGGTCTTATCTTCACGCCGCCGTGCGAAGCCTCGTCATTCTCAATCCTGCAGCCGGGTACGGCCGTGGCCGCGCCTGGCGCCGCCGCATCGTCCGGGCGCTCGCGTCGCAAGGGTGGGCGACGGAGCTTGCGGAGACGTCACAGCCGGGCGACGCCGTCACCCTGGCCCGGCAGGCGGCCCTCGAGCGCTGGGATCGCGTCATCGCCGCCGGTGGCGACGGAACGGTGCACGAGGTCGCGAACGGGCTCCTCGCCGTGCCGCCGTCGGACCACGGCCCGACGCCGGTCGCCCTCGGGGTGGTGCCGATTGGCACGGGCAACGACTTCGCGGGCTTGCTCGGGCTGCGCCCCGAGCCGCCCGAGCACACGGCGCACCGGCTCGCGGGTGCCACGCCCACGCACTTCGATGTGGGACGGGTCAGAGACGAGTACTTCATCAATGCCGCCGGAGCGGGATTCACGGCTGAAGTGGTGCGGCGCGTCAACGCGTTCGGCCACCTGCGCGGCCAGGTGCGCTACCTCGCCGCCGCCTGCGGCACCTTCGCGCGCTTCCGCCCCCCTACCTTTCACGTGGAGGCGGAGGAATTCACCGAGCGCGGCCCGATGATGCTCACCGAGGTCGCCGTCGGACGCTCAGGCGGAGGCGGGTTCCTCCTCACTCCCGATGCAGACCCGGCAGACGGGAAGCTCGACGTGTGTTTCGTCCGGCGGGTCGGATTGCTTGGCTTCCTCGCCAAGCTGCCCCGAGTGATGCGGGGGACTCACGGCACCCTCCCGGAGGTTGAGCTGTTCCAGACTCACGAGGTGCGCATCCGGGCGATCGACGCGCCGCTCCATCTGCATCTCGACGGCGAGTTCCGCTCACTCGAGGAGTCGGAAATCGTCGTGACGCTCGAGCCCGCTCGACTGCAGGTCCTGATCGCCGAGTGAGTGCGTCGACGTGCGGCATCGCGCTCGTCGGAGTGTGGCTCTTCGCCGCAAGCCCTTGTCGCGCGCAGGATCCGCCGACCAGGCCCGACACCGCGCAACTCGTGCCCGTTCCGATGCAGGACCCCAGCGACACCACGGGTGGCCCTCGCCCCATGGAAGCGTTCCTCAAATCCCTCGCGGTACCAGGGTGGGGGCAGGCCGAGCTCGACCGCCACCTCACCGGTGCCCTCTTCGTCGCCTTCGAAGGGATTGCGATGGCCATGACCATCAAGGCCAACCAGCAGATGAGCTACCTCGAGAGCATCGACTCCCCCGCCGCGGAGGGCAAGCGCCAGGAGCGTGAAGACTGGCTCGTGCTTTGGATCTTCAACCACGTCTTCAGCGGGCTCGAAGCGTTTGTCTCCGCCCACCTCCGGGGCTTCCCCGACGATCTCAGCGTCCGGGCAATTCCTGGGGGGCTCTCGATCGAGATTCCCTGGCCCCGTCTACCGTAAACCGCTCCGCCGCGAGGCCCTCGTCGGTGAGCACGGCGTAGCGGCCCCCGTCGAAGAAGGCGCCCGGATTCAGATACCAGCGTGCCCCAAGCTCGACGAGGGCGCTCCGATGGGTATGGCCGAGGACCACGACGTCGATCTCGGGGCGGCGGTCGAGAAAGGCGCGCGCCCACGCCTCTTGCGCGGCTGCGGCGCGGTCGAATGCCGACTCGTCCTTCGTCGAGTTCGCCAGCACGCCGGCGAGTCGGTCGGCCAACCAGAAGCCGACGTCGGGGTGGATGGCGCGAAACAAGGCGATCGCTCCGCGCCGGCGTGTGATCCAGTGGAGCAAGTGCGAGCTCCAGTGCTGCTCGCCGATGCCGTCGCCGTGATGCACGTACACGCGCCGTCCGAAGAGCTCGAGCTCTGCTTCCCCGTCTGCGAAGAACGCGATGCCGAGGTCGCTGCTCAAGAAATCGCCACCCCAGCGGTCGTGATTGCCTCCGACGATCGTGATGTGGACGCCGCGCTCGCGCGCCGCCAGAAGCGCGCTCAGCGTCTTGAACGGTTCGCGCGGAATGACGCGGCGGTACTCGAACCAGAAGTCGAACAGATCGCCGATGATGAGGAGGTGATCGCCGGGCGCCGGCACCGTGGCAAGAAAAGCGTGAAAGTCGCGCCGCACGCTTTCTGGGGAGGCTCCGAGATGGAGATCGCCGACAATGAGGGCGCGGGGGGGAGGCACGGTGCAAGATAGGGCGCCTTCACGAACGGTCGCAAGCTGCTGTCCCGTTTGACTTTTGGTCCGGTCCACCCTAACCTCGCGGGTGGAGGCGCCTGGGCGTGATCACGGCATGTACACACCGCGTCAACTATTCCGAAACCGACCAGATGGGCGTGGTCTACCACGCCCGCTACCTCGTGTGGCTCGACATCGCTCGCACCGAGCATATCCGGGCCGCCGGGATGAGCTACCGGGAGATCGAGGCACGGGGGGTACGCCTTGCCGTGTCCGGGCTGCGCGTGCGCTACCGGCAGCCGGCGCGGTACGA
Source organism: Gemmatimonadota bacterium (assembly GCA_039591795.1). Classification (GTDB taxonomy): domain Bacteria; phylum Gemmatimonadota; class Gemmatimonadetes; order Gemmatimonadales; family GWC2-71-9; genus JBDHCY01. The sequence goes on from JBDHCY010000128.1 coordinate 8,682, forward strand.
CGATCTCGTCCGGGTCCGGTGTTGGGTGCGCGATGCCGGCTCACGTCTCGTCACCTTCGGGTACGTGATCGAGCACGACGAGACGGAGATGCTGCTCGCGACGGCGGAGACGTCGCTGGTCTCTCTCGACCAATCCCATCACGTCAGCCGCATGCCCGATGATATCCTCGCGCGCTTGGCACCGACTCCCGATCCCGTGCGTCTGTAGCCTCGTCCTCGCAAGCGGCCCCCTCGCGGGCCAAGACGAGGCCATCGTCGACGCGCTTGCCCGGACGCTTCAGCTCGAGGACGAGCGGCGGTTCGATCGGGGAGCGCTCGGAGCGCTCGCGCGCGAGCCCGATCCGGTGGTACGGCGCACCGTGGCCCTGGCGATCGGCCGCATCGGCGATCCGGCTGGGGTCGAGCTCAGTCTCGAGCTCCTCCGCGATCCCGACTCACTCGTTCAGTCTGCGGCCGCGTTCGCGCTCGGGCTCCTCCGCGACCAGGCTGCGGTCGCGGCGCTAGGCGATCTGGTCACGTCGGTGCAGGGCACGACCCCGGGCGCACGACACGTCCAGGCGGTCACGGCGCTCGCCAAGATTGGGGGGCCGTCGGTGGCGACGCTCTTCGCGGGCGTGCTCGACCGGGCGGTCGGGCAGCTTCAGCAGGGGGCGGATCCGATCGTCGACGCGGTGCTGCTCGAGTCGTGGCGGCTCGGTGGCGACGCGCCGCTCGATCGAATTGCGCGCTTCGCCGAAGCGTCGACGCTCGAGACGCGTTGGAGGGCGTACTACACGCTGGGGCGCCTGCGCACGGCAGATGCGGCTCCTGCTCTCCTTCGCGGGCTCGCCGATCGCGAGCCACTCGTTCGCGCGACCGCCGTCCGCGCCCTGGTCCGGCCGTTCAGCGACTCGGCCCGTCTCGATGTGGAGACGGCACTCGGGGCCGTGCGGCCACTCGCCAACGACGCCGACCCCCAGGTGCGAATCCAGGCGCTCCGGACGTTGGGGACCTATTTCGACACGGCGCTCGTTGATGCGGCACTCGATCGGCTCAATGATCGCGACCTCAACGTGCGTGTCGAGGCCGTGTCCACGCTCGGCGCCCTCCGATCGCCCACGGCGACACCGCGGCTCCTCGATCTCTTGAGCGGCCAGCGTTGGGCGATCCGTCGCGCCTCCATCCTCGCGCTCGCGCGCACCGCTGGCGTCGAGTTCGACTCGGTCGTACGCGACTGGGCGGCCCGGCGAGACTGGCGCGAGCGACACGCCGCCGCGCAGGCGGTCGGCCGACGCGGCGTCCGGTTCGCCGTCCCCCTCGTGCTGCCACTGCTCGACGATCCCGATCCACGCGTGGCGGGGGCCGCGCTCGCCGCACTCGGTGACGTCCTGGCCGACCGCGATACCGTGCTCCTCAGTGCGGCGCGGCGCGGGCTCGCACACGACGACCCGGTCATACGCAGCGTCGCCGCCGATCAACTCGCGGCGGCCGCGGACCCGGCCGACGTTCCCAGGCTGACCGACGCGTGGCGCCGGGCGGAGGCCGATGCGCTCGACGACGCGCGTCTTGCCACGCTCCGGGCGCTGAGCGCCATTGCTGCAGCCTCCCCCACCGGTCTCGCCGCCGTTTCGGCCGGCTTCCTCGATGTCGTGCCCACGCCCGAGGATTATCTGATTCTCCGCGTCGCCGAAGACGAATTGCCGGCGGCGTCGCAGCGATGGGGGCCGTCCACTCCGGTCCGCACTCAGCGGGGGATTGCCGACTATCGCGACGTGGCGCGGCGCTTGCTGCTACCGGCCTTGAGCGGCGGTGGGCTGCCGACGGTCACCGTCGAGCTCGATCGCGGGTCTTTCGTCATGGAGCTCTTTGCGGGAGATGCGCCGCTGACCGTGGACAACTTCCTGAGATTGCTGGATCGCCGCTACTTCGACGGCGGCGCGTGGCACCGGGTCGTGCCCGGATTCGTCGTGCAAGACGGCGATCCGCGCGGTGACGGGTGGGGTGGTCCGGGCCTCGCAATTCGTGACGAGATCAACCCGCGCCGGTACGACCGGCGTGGCGTGGTCGGGATGGCCCTCTCCGGTCCCGACACTGGGGGCAGCCAGTTCTTCATCGTGCTCGCTCCCCAGCCGCACCTCGATGGCACCTACACCGTGTTCGGCCGTGTCGTCTCCGACGAGGCGAGGCTCCAAGAGATCACACAGGGTGATGGGATTCGTCGCATCCAGCGGTAGACGCCTTCTCCTGGCCGGCTGCGCACTGCTCCTGGTCGCCGGCAGTGCGGGGCGAGCATCCGCCCAGCTCGGTGCGTTTGGGCAGAACAAGATCCACTTCCGTGGCTTCGAGTGGCAGATCCTCCGCGGTGAGCACGTCGACCTCTACTTCTATCCTGAAGAAGAAGAGCTCGCCCGTGTGGCGCTGGCCTACGCCGAGGAGAGCTTCCATCTGCTCACCGAGAAGCTCCAGCATGTCCCTCGACGTCGCATCCCCCTCATTCTGTATGCGTCGCATGCCGACTTCGAGCAGACCAACATCCTTCCGTTCGTTCCACCCGAGGGCATCCTTGGCGTCACGGAGTTTCTGAAGCGACGCGTCACGCTGCCGTTCAACGGCAGCTACCCCGAGTTCCGCCACACGCTGCGCCACGAGCTGGTGCACGCCTTTCAGTTGAGCTTGGAGACGGAGGTGGCGGAGCAGTACCCGCGCACACGCCGCCCCGCGCTCCCGTTGTGGTTCACCGAAGGGATGGCGGAGTTCTGGTCGGCCAAACAAGACTCGCGCGACGAGATGATCCTCCGGGACATCGTCGTCAGCGGGCTGCTCCCGGGGCTCCCGGAGCTCACGTTCGTGAGCGGCGGCGTGGCATATCCCCTGGGCGGGATCATTCATGAGTGGCTGGCCGATGCCTACGGCGAGTGGCGCGTGGCCGTCCTGTTTCACGACCTGTGGAAATACCGGGACTTCGCCGAGGCGATCGCCGGAACCTACGGGCGCTCGCTGGCGCAGCTCAGCGAGGAGTGGGTGCACTGGATGCGTCGGCGGTACTACCCGGTCGTGTCGGAGCGGGAGCCGCTCGATCTCCAGGCCAGGCCGATCTCCGCCCTCGCCGTCAAGCCCGCCGTGTTCGCGAGCGACTCGGGCGCCGCTCAGGTCTTCTACCTCTCGCCCCGGACGGGGTACACGAACATCTATGCAGAGCCCCTCGGGGGCGGCCAAGCTCGTGTGGTCGTCGAAGGAGAGCGGTCGACCGAGTTCGAGTCGTTTCATTCCTTCTATTCCCGACTCGACGTGTCTCCCGATGGCGTCATCGTCTTTGGGAGCAAATACCTCGGACGCGACGCGCTGTTCCTCTGGAATCTCGAGCGGCAAGAGGTCGTCGCGCGCTTCCAGTTTCCGGAGCTCGTTTCGATCCTCTCGCCGTCGTGGGCCCCCGACGGCAAGAGCGTGGTCTTCAGTGGACTGTCGGTTGCCGGCTACTCCGATCTCTACCGCATCGAGCTCGCGACCGGCCGTCTCGAGCGGTTGACCACGGATCGGTATCAGGACGTCGACCCGTCGGTCGGTCCCGATGGCAAGACCGTCGTCTTCGCCTCCGACCGCACGGCGTTCGGCCCTGGCGGGAGCCTCAATCTCTTTCTGCTCGACCCGGAGACGTGAAAGGTCCGATATCTGACGTACGGACCCTGGCGCGATGAAGGGCCCCGTTGGTCGCACGACAACGGGCGCATCTATTTCAGCTCCGATCGGTCCGGAATGTTCGAGATCTACTCCGCCACGCCGGACGG
>JBDHCY010000129.1:0-10163 GCA_039591795.1 Gemmatimonadota bacterium
CGGTTGAGCGGCTCGATCCGTAGCGTGGTCAACGTGACGCCAGCCGATCTGTCGCTGCGTGTCCGCCGTGTCGCTTCCTTGCTCTCGTTGTGCGTCGCGTCGGCGGTGTTGTCCAACTCTCTGGCTGCCCAGGACGCCGAGCGAAAGACGCTCTGCCTCCGCGCCGCACCTGCTCCCCGTTGTGAGTGGCTCTTGATTACCGAGGTCGGGTACAGTGTCCCGATTGCACGAGGATCGCCGTCCGTCGAGGGCAAATCATCGAACCGCATCACTGTCGCACTCGGGGCTCTCCGCAACCTTGGTCCTCGCGATGCGCTCGGCGGCGCGGTCTTCTTTGCAGGGCTCGATGCTGATGCGAGCCGTTCGGGCGCTCAGCTACGCTATCGCCGCTGGGTGTCACAAAGCGCGGCGCTTGAGGCGGGTGCGGGCGTCATTTGGGAGGCGACCGATCTGACGGTCGGCCCGCGCTTGCCCGGCTTCAGAGCGCAGGTAGGGTTCGATTTCCGGAACATTGTCGGGGTTACCACGCAGGTTGACATCATTGCAACCGAGTCTGGTGCGGAAGGTGAGCCCAAGACTTTTGTGGATTGGTATGCGGGTGCCCGCATCGGCGGCGGAGTGGGTCTCGTAGGAGTGGCGGCCTTGGGACTCCTCACAATCATCGCAGTCGCGAGCCTGGATTCGTGACGGGTGAGGGCGGTGGAATCCCGCGCCACGCCCGGCTTCAGATCGACCGATTTCGATGGGAGATCCTCCGAAAGGCATATGTCCAAGCGGATCTGGACCCGCTCAATGGAGGCCTCTGGCGCCCTTGGCGGCGAAAATGGGCGACGGGGCGAAGGGACATGCCCTTGAAAGACGTGGCTCAAGCTGGCGGCTGGCGTGACCCGAACACGTTGCTACTCTGCTATCAGCAACCGGACCAGGAGACGCTCACGCGAGTGGTCCTCGATGCGGGCAAGCTCTGCGAGACAGGCGTCATCAAGCAGAATCGGTAGGCAAGTTACCCCACTTCTTACCCCACTGGGCGAAACGCAGAACGCTAGCCAGCGGGCTAGCGTCAATGGGCAGGAAGACTTAGCAGAGTGCGCCGCCAGGGACTCGAACCCCGAACCTAGTGATTAAGAGTCACTTGCTCTACCAGTTGAGCTAGCGGCGCAGGGTGAGAAACATCGCCGGGCGGGCTCGCGTTGGCAACCCGCGCCACCGGTGCGACCGATCGGGCAGCTCCAGCACGACAACCCCACGCGAGAGCACGACGGACAGACTCCAGCCGGCGTCCCTACGTCACGCCCCGCGCACGTCGCGCCCCCACCTTGGGTAGCATGGCACCGTGCACCGGATATCCGGCCTGCCGAATGATGGCCCAGCCGATGGCAACCGCCGCAGCCTCGACCAAGAGGTCCGTCACGTCGAAGAACCGATCGATCACCGCGATCTGGCCGAGCTCGGCGAGCGCTGCGAGGTAGAAGCCTGGCAGCCAGCCCCACAACCAACCGCGGCGGCGCAGTGGCCAGACCGCGAGCAGTGCCCCGACCGGAAGAAAGAGGAAGAACGACTCGCCAACTTCACCCACCCCGACGAGGCCGGCCCGCCACGAGCCACCCTGAAGGGGAATGAGCCGGCTCGCCGACAATTGAAGCCGGAGCCACACGGGCTCGGTCTCGAAGATGAAAGGCCGCCAGGCCCAAATTGCGATCCCAAGTGCGTACACCGCCGCGAGGAGGAGCGGCCGCCAACGCCCACGGACCTGGCGCGAGAACGGCCCGAGCCACTTGGCGGCGGCCAGTGCACCGAGGAACACACCGAGCGCACGCATGAAGACAGGGCCAGCCTCGATCGGGAAGCCGAGTGTGCCACGCATCAGCTCGGTGGCGAGAGCCAAGACGAGCCCGGCGACGGCGACGTACCGCGCTGCCAGCCGGTGCGGCATCCCAACCTCCGCCAACACGACGAGTGCGAACAGGCCGGCCGGAAAGAAGAGAACCACCTCCATCACCGGGAGCGTGATGAACGAGCCGGGGTCGAATGCCGCGAGGCCGTTGAAGAGCCGGGTGAACGGGCCGCCTCGCGCCGCACTCAATACCGTCGGGTGCGCCGAGCCGAGCACGGCCTGAAACAATGCAGCAGCGACGTACGAGCCCGCGAACGCGAGCGCGGGGACGCCGAAGTACGACCGGCGCTCGCGAAGCGCGATGGCGACGTTCACGAAACTCGCGACGAACGCGGCCCCGATCAGTGCGCCCACCGTGTTCGTGACCACGTCCTGCACGCTGGTGGTGCGTGCGGGCAGGAGGAGCTGCATCGTCTCGACGCCCAAACTCAGCACGAACCCGGTGAGGGTTGGGGCGAGCAAGGCCCGCTCGCCGGGACGCGAGTGCCCCGTGGCGATCCACAGTGCGCCCCAGCCGGCGAAGAGGGCCATGTTCTGCGCGGCGTCCACCAGCGCCGTCGGTGAGTATCCGAGTGAGAAGGCGCGACCCAACCGCGCCATGATCTCGGTGGCCTCGAAGCGCAACTCGAAGGGCGTAGCGGTGGCGACCAACACGACCGCCACATACGCGAGCCGCGGTGCCAATTGGGCGAGCTGGGCTGAGCGGAGGTTGACCACTACGCAGCGCTATCGTTCCGAGACCGGTCAGTGGAGGAGAGGTCGGAGAGCGTCATCGGACTCAACCTATTCTGCGGGCTGCGGTGCGCACGTCCCGCTGCGTGCGGGCGTGGTGACGGAAGCGGGAATATAAGCGAGGAATCCCATCGCATCGGGGGGCCGACGAATACCCCCAAGGGGAGTCGAACCCCTGTTCCCACCTTGAAAGGGTGGTGTCCTTACCGCTAGACGATGGGGGCGAGAACGGTGGAATAGCGGTAACGGGAATCGAACCCGTGTTTCGGCCTTGAGAGGGCCGCGTCCTAGGCCTCTAGACGATACCGCCAGATCGGGGGCGTAATTTAACAACCCATGGTCTGTCCGTCTACGCCGACGCCCGCTCGTCGAAGTGCGTCAGGCGACCAATCGATCCGCGACGAGCGCGAGCAGGAGGAGCGGCAGATAGGCAACGGAGGTGAGAAGAAGTCGTCTGGCAGCGGGGTTGAGGAGAGAAGGACGGTCGAGGACGGTCCAAGACGCTCCACGACGGTCGAAGACTGTGGGGGAGGCGAAGGCGGCTGCGGCCCCCAGGAGCCAGGCGCCAAGGGCGAGGGCGGCCGCAGCATACCAGCCCCCCGCCGCGTCCAACGCCGTCGGGAGAACACTGACTGGCAGCAATGCCGCGGCGTAGAGCACCGCCCCGCGTCCGGTCCGCCGACCGTCCGCGTCGTAGACGCTCACGATCGCGAGCCCGGCGCGTCGGTAGTCGTCGCGGTAGAGCCAGGCGAGTGCGTAGAAATGCGGGAGCTGCCAAAGAAACAGCGTGGCGAACAGCGCCCACGCGGCCGGCGATGTGCCCCCGGTCGCCGCGGTCCAGCCGCCGAGTATCGGGAGCGCACCGGGCACGGCGCCGACGATGGTGGCGAGCGCCGTTCGGCGCTTGAGCGGCGTGTAGACGAGCACGTAGCTCGCCAGGGTGAATGCAGCAAGCAACCCCGTGAGGACGTTGACGAACAGGACCAGCTCCCCGATTCCGAGCCCCGCGATCGCGAGACCGCAGGCAAGCGCACGCGCGGGTGTGAGGCGCCCGGAGGGGAGCGGCCGATGCATGGTGCGGCGCATCCGCGCGTCGACGTCGCGTTCCCACCATTGGTTGAGCGCGTTGGTGCCGCCGGCGACGAGCGCCGTCCCGAACAGCGTGTGCACGAGCAGGATGATGTCCGGGGGGAGCGGAGACCCCGCAAGAAAGCCCGCGCCCGCAGTCAGCACCACGAGCCACGTGATGCGCGGCTTGGTGAGCTCGAAATAGGCGCTGGTCGCGTCGCTCACAGTCGTTCGAGAAGCGCCACGAGGAAGTCCGCGCCGCCCGCTGCCGCGTAGGCGATCCGGCCCTCTCGGTCGAGCACGTAGACGAGGCTCGGGTGCTCGACTTCGCCGGTCGCCGGATCGCGGAAGCGCGCAACGTTCCAGGCTTCGAGCACCTGCTCGACCTCTTCGACCGAGCCGCCCAAGAAGAGCTCGTCCCCTTCGAGGCCCCACGATTTCGCGATGTGGGGGAGTCGACTCGGCACGTCACGCCACGGATCGAGCGTCACGACGAGCGCCGCCAGCGCGAGCGCATCGGTTCGCCGCCGAGCTGCTTGCACGTCGCGGACGAGGAGCGGGCAGACGGTCTCGCAGTGCGCGTAAGCGAACGTGAGGAGGACCGGGCGTCCGCGAAACCGTTCGAGGGTGACGGGCTCACCTCGGTGATCGTCGAGCGCGAGGGGCGGTGCCTCGCGGTCGAGCCGCGGGTAGGTCGCTGGCACGACCGTCGCCAACTCGGGGAGCGCCGACGCGGCGGCACTCCGCACGCGCCAGGCGGCGGCGGTGACGCCGACGAGCAGCGCCACGACGGCTCCGCGCAACGCCACCCTACCCCAGCGCCGAGCGGCGGCCGCGCGTAGCCCGTCTCGCACCGCCCCACCCCAGATGGCCATGAGAACCGCAATGAGCGACAGCGGCTGGGCGATGAGGAGCACCCAGCCGCCGCCGTTGGGCAGGCCGCTCGAGGTCGTACCAAAACAGACATAGCGCGTGCGCGCGAGCCAACCGGGGGCTTCTGCAGGCAGGGGCCAGAGGGCCAGCGCCCACCACGCCGCTGTGATCGCGGCGATCAGCGCCAATGCGCCGACCGCGGTCAACTCGCGAGCACGCACGTCGCTACCCGACCTTCCACACGAAGGACAGGAGCTTCCAGTTCACGAAGTAGTACACGATGAACGCCGCCAAGAAGACGAACACCAGGACGAGCGTGCCCGATGCACGCCGGTCGGCACTGCCCTCTTCCGAAACGGGGGCCGGCCCCGGTGGCGTGCTCACACCGGGTGGAACGCCGTGCATGCCCATCATGCCCTCCCTGCCGCTTCGAGCGGCTTGCCGAGGAACACCGACCAGACGGTGACCAGGATATAGATGCCGCCACCCACGATGGCGAGGAGCCCGCCAATCGCCATGATGCCGAGGAGCAGATCCACCTGGGGTGCAAACTGGACGTCGTACGGTGCCTGCGCGAACGAGATGTCCCAGTGGCGCCGCGGTACGCCGAATGTCCCGGCGAAGGTCATTCCCACCGAGAAGATCAGCATGCCCAACGCAAAGAGGTACGGCTGCACCTTGGCGAGCGACCAGAAGGCGACCTGCTTCTGGAAGATCAGCGGGATGACGTAGTAGGTGACGCCCATGAACGCGAGCGCCGTCCCACCCACCACCGTGGCGTGGAAGTGCCCTGGAATGCGGAGTGTATTGTGGGCGATGATGTTGATCTGCTCGGTCCCGAACGTCACCCCGGTGATCCCGCCCACGAACCCGAAGATGATGATCGAGAAGATGAGCGAGCTGAACCCGGGATCGCCCCAAGGCGCCTTCCGGAGCCACTCGAAGAGGCCCTTCGTGTAGCCACGCAGCCGTTGGCCGATCTCCAGTCCGGCCGGCACGGTGAATCCGTGAATCATGCTGGCCAGCACTGCGAGATACATCGCATAGCTCGTGTTCCACACCTTCCAGGTCGGCCCCATGCCGGGATCGACCAAGAGATGGTGAGCGGAGGCCATCGAGATGAACAGGACGTAGAGGACGAACGCAGCCCGGCTGATCTTCTCGTTCATGACGACCGCGCCCACCGTGAGCGCGCCGAGGAGATACCAGATCGAGACCATCGCCGCGACGTTGATCTGCTGCGACGAATGCCCCAACCCCCACCAGACGAGGCGGTAGATCTGCGCGTCCACCGATATCAGGTCGAGTGACCAGAGGAAGGTCGGGATGTAGATCGCAGCACCGTGTCCCAACGTGATGACCGCGATGATGGCGGCCGTGGCGGCCCCGAAGGTGACCAGCGGAACCGAGCCCTCATAGGTCCGCTCGCGTTTCGCCACCACGAGCGTGGCAAAGAAGATGCACGTCACGAGGAGTGCACCGACGGCGAAGAGAATGACGCCCAGGTAGTACGCCGGATGGGCGCGCAGCGGAACGTACGACGTGAAGAGGACGTCGGCCTTACCGGCAAACATCGTCCATTCGACGATCAGTGCCCCGAGCACCATCAGCACGAACGACGTCCAGGCGAGCTTCGGTGCCGCCACCCGGCTGTTGAGCAGCACGGCGGCGGCGAAGTACAGCACCGCCATCTCGAAGAACAGGATGAAGAAGATGAGCATGTTCATCCCGTGGATCGTGAGCAGACGGTAGAACCAATCTGCCGGCAAGAGATGCACGGCCTGCCACCGGGTGAGCAGTACCAGCAGCCCCGTGATCCCGCCGAGGAGCAACGCGACCGTGGCCACGACGGCGTTCGCTTTGATCAGCCGATCGGCTTGGCTTTCGACCTTGAGTCCCGTCGTTGGGCAGATGCGGAACGCGCCGTTCATGGCTGACCTCCCGCGCTCGCCGGCGTCCCGCCCGTCTCATCCACCACGATCACCCGGCCTACCATGAGATGGTGACCGATGCCGCAGAACTCATTGCAGATGATCCGGAAATCGCCAGCCTCGGTGGGCGTCACCCGCAAGCCGTAGTCGTAGCCGGGGACGACCTGAAAATTGATGTTGAACGGATAGAGGTTGAAGCCATGATTGAGATCGGTCGACGACAGGTGGAGCATGTACTCGGCGTCCTTCCTGAGCTGGAGCACTGGACGCCAACCCCACATGAACCCCATCAGGTAGATGTCGCTCCCCGGTGGCGGTTCGACGATCGGGACGCCATTGTCTTCTCCGATCTGGTAGGCCTCGATGAACTCCTGCGTCCGCGCCGCAAAGGCCTGCGGATCGACCGTGTGTCGCACCCCGGATGGGTTCTGCCCACCTTTCAGGTGCCAGAGCGGCATCATGGCGAAGAGCACCAGGCACCAGGCGAACGCGATGCCAACCCAGAGTTTCTCGGCGCCATGGGCCGGTTTCCACCAAATACCCTTGGGAGACTCGATCCCGGTGTTCATCGTTCCCCCCTAAGGCAGCGGGGCCGGCGAGAGCGACAGCACCTCCCACAAGCCCCAAAGGGTGTAGAACACGGCCATGGTGACGAGACCGGCGACGAGCAACAGGAACGGATTGTCGAAGAGTCGCTGGCCGAGAGGGACTTTTTCTTCGGGCATGCACGCCTCCTTGGCTGGCGCGCTCAGGGCGCGGGACGAGGGCGTGAACAGCGGTATCGGAAAACTGTTAAATTCATGATAATGTCGTAAATAGGCCGCGCAAGACCTCAAATGGGACGAATATGGCCGCACTCGCTAAGCGGCTGGAAAACATAGCGTTACGGGTGCTAGCCCCGGCCGATGCATTGATGAATCGGCTCTACGGCTGGCGTCTGAACCCGCTCTATCACAGCGGGGCGCTGGCCGCAGCCCTGATGGCGGTGGTCATCGTTACCGGTATCTATCTCATCTTCTTCTACCGGATTGGCGCTCCCTACGAGTCGGTCGTCGGGCTCGCCGAGCAGGCCTGGCTGGGCCGGTGGATCCGCACGCTGCATCGCTACGCATCCGACGCCGCCGTCGTGGCGATCGCGATACACGTCTTCCGTGTATTCGCGCAAAGCCGGAGCTGGGGGCCTCGCGCCCTCGCCTGGATCTCGGGCCTGGTCCTCCTCTTCGTGGTCTTGGTCTGCGGCTGGACCGGCTACGTCATGGTGTGGGACGTGCAGGGCATCGTGCTGGCGCGCGAGGGCGCGCGGCTCCTCGACGCCATCCCGATCTTCGCCGAGCCGATCGCGCGAGCGTTCGTGGGCGAGCGACCTATCCCGGAGGCCTTCTTCTTCCTCAACCTGTTCCTGCACGTCGCCCTCCCGATCGGATTGGGCGTCGTGCTGTGGATTCACGTTTCGCGGCTCGCACGTCCGGCGCTCTTCCCCCCGAAGCGGCTCGCTTGGGGCGTCTTGGCACTGCTCATCGCCGTGAGCGTGCTGTGGCCGGCGCCGATGCCGCCCGCCGCGGACGCGCTTCGACTCCCCGCGCCGGCGGCGTACGACGTGTTCTACTCATTCTGGCTCCCGGTCACCCGGGCACTCCCGGTGCCGGTCGTATGGGCACTCGGGCTGCTCGTTACCGGCCTCCTCCTCGTCGTGCCTCGTTGGACGCGGCCTCAGCGGACGGCGGCACCGCCCTCTGTCGTCAACGAGCGCTTCTGCACCGGGTGCCGGCAGTGCTATCTCGATTGCCCGTACGAGGCGATCGCCATGGTGGCGCGGCCCGACGGAGGGGAAGGGAGTGTCGCACGCGTCAATCCGGCGCTGTGCGTGAGTTGCGGGATCTGCGCCGCCTCCTGCGCGCCCATGGGAGTGGGGCCGCCGCAGCGTACGGGCCGCGATCAACTCACACTCGTCGAGGAATTCACTGCGGGCCATCGTCTCGACTCGCGCGAGGTGGTCCTCGTGGCATGTAGCCGGGGGGCCGGTGGAGCCACCGCCGGTGCCCTGTTCGATGGGGCACCCGTCTTCCCGGTCACTTGCGCCGGCAACCTGCACACCTCCGTCGTAGAGTATCTCGTCCGAGCGGGTGCCGGCGGCGTGCTCATCGTCGCGTGCCCGGCACGGGACTGCTGGAACCGCGAGGGACCCAACTGGCTTCTCGAGCGGCTCTATCACGATCGGGAGGCGGAGCTCAAGGAACGGGTGGACCGTCGTCGCATTCGCGTCGCGTTTGCCGGCCTCGCCGAGCAGGCGTTGGTGCGGGACGAGCTCACCCGTTTTCGTGCCCATGTCATCGCGCTCGAAGAGGTGGCCGGTGAGGACGACATCGACCTGAATCTGACCTGCGATCCGGTCCCCGAGGAGGTAGGCCCGTGATCGCCCCGCTCCGCCGCGGCATCGCGGTGGCCTTCGCCGTTGTCGTCACGGTTGCCGTGGCGGCCCTGTCTCGGGCCCCTTACGCGGCAGGCGAGACGCAGGGCGCAGCAGTCCGACTCGCGTGGCGGGTGCGCAGCGCGCGGGTCGAGGAGTGCCGACAGCTCACGCCGGCGGAGCGGGCCAACCTCCCAACACACATGCGCCGGGAGGAAGTCTGCGAAGGCCGGGTCCTTCCCTACCGGCTCGTCGTGACGCTCGATGGACGCGTTGTGGCAGACGAGCTCGTGCGCGCCGCCGGTGCTCGTGCCGATCGTCCGCTTTTCGTCTTCCACGAGTTTCCGGTGGCGCCCGGGCCGCACGACCTCCGGATTCGCTTCGAGCGGGAGCAGCCGTCCGCCGCTGGCGATACCGTCCGCACCGCGGAGGGCGCCGCAGCGGCGCCGGCTCTGCTCGAGCTGGCCGAGCGGGTTGCACTCGATCCGCTGGACGTTGCCCTCGTCGTCTACGATCCCGAGCAGCGCGCCCTGATCCTCCGTGGCTCCGGCAACCCACAATAGCTCTTCACAGAAATTTTAATAAAAATTCAAAATTTGAACCGAGATTAAGAAAACACCGCCGCGGAGCCTTGGCATGCCTCGGACGGCCAATCCGGCCGCACCATCACCTCGAGTAGCTGAGAAACGCCGCAAGCGCCAATCGGAGATTCTCCACGCGGCGCTCCGGGCCTTTCGCGCCAAGGGCTACCACGCAACCACGCTCGACGACATCGCCACCCGGCTCGGCGTACGGAAGACCGCGCTCTACCACTACTTCCCCGACAAAGAGGCGATTCTCTACGCCTGTCACCGCGAGTCGCTCGCCGAGCTGCGGCGGATTCTCGAAGAGGCCGAAGCGGGCGAGCGCCCCCCGCCCGAACGCCTCGCGCAGGTGATTCGGGAGCACGTTCGCGTGATGACGGAGACGCTGGAGGGGTCGCCGCTCGCCTTCGAGGTGACCGCACTCTCTCCCGAGCGCCAGGAGGAAGTCATTGCGGCGCGCGATCGCTACGAGCGCGGGCTCCGCCAACTGATCGCCCAAGGGGTGCGGGCGGGCACCTTCCGCTCGGTAGACCCGAAGGTGGCTGCCTTCGCGATCCTCGGCGCGATCAACTGGATCGCGCGTTGGTACCGGCCCGCGGGCGGCTTCGATGCAACCCAACTCGGCGCCGCGTTCGCCGACTATCTCGTAGGAGGCCTGACATGCCAGTCATGAC
>JBDHCY010000130.1:0-10144 GCA_039591795.1 Gemmatimonadota bacterium
CACTCGAGGTCGCCGCTCGGTTCACGGTCTACGATCCGAATACGTCGGTTGCCGACGACGTCGAGCGCGAGGCGTCACTAGCTGCGAACTGGTTCTTCGCCGGACACCGGAACAAGCTCACGGTAGAGTTCAGCCGATTTTCATTCATCGAGAGCGCCGGCCGCACGAGCGGCTGGCGCGGACGGGTGCAGTGGGATGTCTCACTCTGATTCACGCTTCCGACTCGGCGCAGCGGTGCTCGTCGTGAGCTTCCTCGCGCCGGCCTTCATTCCACTCGTCACGGCTTCCGGTCTCCCACCCGCCTGGAAGACGACGATCGCTGGGCTCCTCGCCGCCGGCATTCCCGAGATCGGCATGGTCGCGAGCGTGGCCATCATGGGCAAAGACGGTTTTGCTCGGTTCAAGGGCATGCTGGGCCGTTGGCTCGCACCGATCGCACCACCCGACCATGTGAGTGCCACGCGCTACCGCATCGGGCTCGCCCTGTTGGCGGTGCCGCTCGCCCTCGCCTGGCTCGGCCCCTACTTCGGTCATCATCTGCCGGCATACGAGTCGCACCAGCTCGTCTATGCCATCGGCGGCGACGTCATGCTGCTTACCAGTTTCTTCGTGCTCGGCGGGGAGTTCTGGGACAAGCTCCGCGCCCTGTTCACGCAAGACGTCCGGGTCGTTCCCGCGACTGCCTTGCCACGCGAGGAGTGACCCATGCTTCGCACGCTCCGCAGCGCCCTCGTCTCCGGGTTCTTGATTCTCCTGCCGGCGCTCCTGGCCTACCTCTTGATCGGCGGCTTCTACGACCTGCTCGTGCTCATCACGCAGCCGATCTCGGATCTGCTTCCTCGGTACGGCGTACTGCCGGCTTGGGGACGGCAGCTCGTGCAGATCGGCATGCTGGGCGTCGTATTCATCGCCGTCGGGTTGATACGGTACACCGGGCCCGCAAAGCGATTGGGCGCGTGGTTCGAGAACGAGATCTTTGGGAAGTTCCCACCGTACCGCGTCGTGCGCGACATTACCCGCCGGTTGGGTGGGGAAGAGGTCCCCAACATGCAGGCAGCGCTGGTCACGGTTGGCCCCGAGCAGCAGACCGTCGGCTTCATCGTCGAGGAGCTGCCGAACAAACTCGTTTCGGTGTTCCTTCCGCTCACATCGGTCCCAACGCTGGGCCAGTTGCGCATCATGCCCCGATCGGCGGTCGAGCCGTTACAGATCGGGTTCCTGGATGCCGCCGGTTGGTACTTCAACTGGGGTGCTGGGACAGAAGCCATCCTGCGTGGGCGGCCCGAGTCCGGTGAGCAGCGGCGGTGGCAGGAGGGAGAGGGTCCGAGCGTCCCGCCACCGCCGGGTGGTGTGTCGTAAGGGGCTAAGGCAAGGTACTTCACTCAGCCGAGCCGCTTGGCAACCTCCGCGAGCCCCTCCACGCCCAGCATCTCGCGGTGCCCGGCTTCGAATCAGGCTATGGGGTCGGCGTTCACGGCGTGACCACCCATCGCACGCCCTCGCCGCGACGCAGCCGGTTGAAGGCCTCGTTGATCTCCTCCAGTGGGAACGAGCCGCTGACGATCGGCTCGAGGCGCAGCTGTCCCGCTTCGACCATCCGCATGATCTCGGGGTACGCTCCACCGCCGCAGCCCAAGCTCCCCACCACCTCTTGCTCGTAGTACATGATCTTCCCGGCCGGCAGCGAGACCGATTCGGCTGAAAAGCCCACGATGCAGAGGCGTCCGCCCTTCCGCAGCAGCGAGAAAGCGAGCTGAATCGTGCTGGGTGACCCGACGACTTCGAATGCCACGTCGACTCCACCGTCGGTGAGCTTTCGGATCTGTTTGTCCGGCCGCTCGACAGACGTCGGATTGAGCGTCTCGAGCGCCCCGAGCTCCCGGGCCAGCTCGAGTCTCGCGTCGACCAGATCGAGCGCCACGACGCGTGCCCCGGCGGCCGCCGCGCACTGCACGACGTTGAGCCCGACACCACCGCACCCCACCACCGCGACCGTGTCGCCGGGACGCACCCGCCCACGATCCTTGACCGCGTGATAGGGTGTCGACAGCGCGTCGGCGATGACACACGCGCGCTCGAGTGGAATCGATTCAGGAACGGGCACCAGCTCGTCGGCCGGGACGACGACGTACTCGGCGTACCCACCGTCGATGTTGTTGCCGAGCATGACGAGGCACTCGCACAGGTTCTCCCGACCATTGCGGCAGTACCGACAGCGCCCGCAAGACAGGACCGATGGTATGAGCACACGATCGTCGGGGGAGTGGTCGCCAACACCGGCGCCCAGCTCGGCGACGGTGCCCGCGACCTCGTGTCCCAAGACCAGCGGTGGCTTCTTGAACGTCTTCACGCCATGGTCGAGATAGTGGAGGTCGGTGTGGCACATCCCGCACGCCGCGACACGCACGAGCACCTCGCCGGCGCCGGGCGTGGGGGTCGGGATCTCCGTGAGTTCGAGCGGCTGATTGGGAGCGTGGAAGACGGCGGCTCTCATGATGAATCTCCCATATGTGCGGGCGGCCGGTGACGGGGATCGGTCAGGCGGCGCCGTGTGTTGTCGAGGTCGTTCGTGCGTGTGTCGTCACGACTCGGTTCGGGGCCGGCGGGTGTAGATCGTGCGGAAATCGAGCATCGTGATCAGCTTGCAGTCGTCGCACTCCTCGCCGCCCACCTCTTCGGGGCGCACCGCGTCGGCACACACCTCGAAGCCGACTTCCCGATACAACGCCATGAGCTCCTCGGCCCGCCGGCCGTCCGTGATGAACCGACGCTCCCATCCCTCCGCGACACGCTTCGGATCTGGCCGCAGCTGCGCTTC
Source organism: Gemmatimonadota bacterium (assembly GCA_039591795.1). Taxonomy (GTDB): domain Bacteria; phylum Gemmatimonadota; class Gemmatimonadetes; order Gemmatimonadales; family GWC2-71-9; genus JBDHCY01. The sequence continues at coordinate 2,819 of JBDHCY010000130.1, forward strand.
GGAGAGGACTCGTCGCGCCTCCGCGCTCACGACGTGCTGGAGGACTTCCTCCCGGTTCGCGTCGCGCTCCATGCTCAGGTTGGCTCCCCGCCCGACGCGGCCGCCGCGAGCCGCGCGAGACGCCGTTGTCCTAGCAGCGCGGCGCCGAGTGCAGGGACGAACTGCACGAGATCGTCTGCGGGGACGTTCACCTCCGCACCGAGCTGCTCGCGCACCACGTCCACCATCCGGCGGAACCGCAGGATCCCACCCACCAGGGTGAACTCGGGCGTCATCCGTACACGCTTCATGAGCTGCACCGATCGGCCCACCAGCGACACGATGGCGCCGTGCATGATGTCGGCCGGCGCGGCGCCGAGCGACAACTGGTTGATCACCTCGGACTCTGCAAAGACGGCGCAGACGCCCGAGATCGAAACCGCTTCCTTTGACGTCACGACGAGTGGGCCGATCTCTTCGGTCGAGTAGCCCATGTACCGGGCGGTCTTCTCCAGAAACGCGCCCGTCCCGGCGGCGCACTTGTCGTTGAGCCGGAACGACTGGACTTTGGCGTCGGCGCCCACGCGGCTCGCCTTCATCGTCTGGCCACCGACGTCGAGAATCGTGCGCGTGCCGGCGAAGAGAAACGTGGCTCCACGCGCGCTGGCCGTGAGGTCGGTGACTTGCACGTCGCTCGCCGCGGAATGGTGCCGGCCGAATCCCGTTGCCACGACGTAGCTCACATCGTCACGGGCGAGATGGGCGTCGGCTATCGCCCCGGTGAGCACGTGGTCTGCCACCTCGGCGAGCTTGAACCCGGTTGGCTCGATCGTGCGGCCCGCGATCGTGCGGTCGTCCGCGAGCACGATCGCCTTGGTGTAGGTCGAACCGATGTCGATGCCCGCCGTATACGTCATCGCGCCTCCGCCGTCGCGCATTCCCTCATTCCCCTCATTCCCACTCGCTCATTCCCTGGCCCCTCATTCCCGCATGCCGCGATTCACTGCCCCATTCATTCATTCCCATCCCTATTCTTTCACCGGCGTTCGCGATGCGAGGATGCGGTCGAGGGCAAAGAGCGCGCCCCCGAGCGCGCCCATGAAATGCGAGTCTTCACTCACATTCACCGCGAGTTCCAGTCGCTTGTTGAGGGTTTCGACCATCGCCTGATTCTTCGCGACCCCACCGGTAAACGTCACCTGCTCGTCGATCCCCACACGCCTGAGGAGGCCGACGGACCGGGAGGCGATCGATTCGTGCACGCCGAGGAGGATGTCTTCGATGCGCTTGCCCTTGCCGAGCCACGAGAGCACCTCCGACTCGGCGAACACGGTACAGGTGGTAGAGATCTTGACCGGCCGATCGCCGCGCAGCGCCGTGGTCCCGAGCTCGCCGAGGGGAATCTCGAGCGCGCTCGACGCGGCACCGAGGAACCGGCCGGTCCCCGCCGCGCACTTGTCGTTCATGCAGAAGTCGAGGATTTCGCCGGTCGACCCGACGCGGATCGCCTTCGTGTCTTGGCCTCCCATGTCGAGCACGGTGCGCGTCCCCGAGAACATATGCACCGCCCCGCGTCCGTGGCAGCTGATTTCGGTCACTTGCGCGTTGCCGAAGGTGACCTTGTACCGACCGTACCCGGTCCCGATGACGTATTCGACCTCTTCCTCGCGAAGGTCTCCCTCCGCGAGCGCCTGCTGGAACGTCTGCTCGGCCGCGCGCATGACGTTGGCGCCGGTGTCGGCGAGCGCACGACTGACGATCCCGCCGCCCTCGTCGATGATGACGGCCTTGGTTTGTGTGGAGCCGACGTCTACGCCTGCGGCATACGCCATGTAGCTGGTCTCCCTCCCTGCCGCGTTCGCGGTGACACGATCTTCGTGACCGCTCGCAGCACGATCCGCGTGTCGTCAGTCGGTGCCGATCGATGCCTGATGCCGACGCGAAGCGAGCCCCTCGAAGAACGCATCCACCCGGTTCTTGAGCTGTGCCTCCGACACCACCCGCCGGTCCATCATGTCCGACTCGATGAACAGCGTGGCCACGTTGCGTTGCTCGAGCAGTGCCCGCCGGCTGTCGGCAAGCCCAGTCGAGACGGTGCGACAGCTCTTGATGGGGTGGTAGACGACACCGTCCGCCTGATAGGTGTCGATCATGTCGGTCAGAATGCTCGTCTGGTGGAACATCGCGTCCATCGCGTCACGCACCCCGACGAGCACTCCCTCCGCGAGGCTCTCGATCGGCCGGTCGAGGTCGTACTCGAAGCCCAGGTTGGCGCCGCCGGACGCGAACCAGAGATAGGTGGAGTTCACGAACGTGCCGCCCCACTCGGTGAACAATTCGTTGAAGCGCCGAAAGATGGGGTAGCACGGCACACCCACGAAGAGCAACCGGTACTGCTCGTCGGTGAGCGTGCCGATCCCGTTCGCGCCCTTGAACTCCATCTCTTCGACGAGGTCGTCGAAGTAAGCGGCGCCGGTGGCCGAACCCCGGAAGCCGTTTGACACGCCGAGGTAGATCGTGCCGTCGGAGAGTGCGTTGAACACCGACGGACGAACGGCGTTGAGCTCGAGCACACGCTTCCACGCGCGGTTCATCGCGTTCGCGTGCGTCATGTACTCGCGAAGCAGGTCGATGTCGAACCGCTTGGCGCTCACTTGCTCGCACACGGCGATGAGCTCCTTGAGCTGCCCCTCCACGTAACGGCGGTCGCGTTCGAACCCCGGGTCGCCGCGCTCCGTCCGGGCACCGGCGGCACGCGTTCCCGGGACGTCGAGCGTGAAGATGGGGATCTGATACATCCGCTCCCAGATCTCTGCCCACTTGATGTAGGTGTTGCAGGCGTTCGTGTAGACGGCAATCCCGGGTTTCGGAATGCTCCCCATCGGGTGCTTGCCCCCTTGGAGCTGGACGGCCACGTCGGCCTTGACGTACCCGCAGATGTCCGGCGAGTAGCCGTAGTCCTCGGCGGCGTTCAGGTACTCATGCGCCACCCGCCGCACGGCCGTTTGGAGCGAGTTGATCTCCGGGAAGACGATCGGGAAGTCGAAAACGCGAAGCAGCTCGACGAGGCTCCCCATGACGAAGACGTACGCGGCCGGACGCTCCGCCGCCGCGGCCTCACCGAGACCGTCGAACCATTCACGGAAGAGCTGTGCGCCGTCTCGGTTACCGCGCCCTACGATTGTCGTCGTGTCCGTTGCGGCCATCGGCTCCATCCTCAGTCGAACAAGATGTTTTCGACGAACGTCTCGAGCTGAATTTCGAGCTGATCGAAGCTGCTCATGTTCTCTTCGAACTCGCTCACGAAATAGGGAATCCCGGCTTCGTCGAGCGCGCGGGTGTGCACGACCACCTCTTCGAGCCCGGGCTCACACATCTTGGCCGCCATGACGATAGCCGCCTGTGCTCCGGAGCTCTGGAGCCGCTCGAGCAGCATCCGCTCTTTCGGCTTGCGGAGGTCGTGCTGCACCGGGCTGTGCGCCGACCGCTCGAGGTACGACTCCGCCAGGTTGAACAAGGGGTCGCCCTCGAGCGGTACGTCCTCGAGCAGCCAGCGCAGCCCGATCAGGAGATCGTCGTCCACCAGATAACACGAGCGGCCGATCGCACGGATGAGATCGAGCGGCGGCTGTTCGCAGAATCCACCTTCGAGGACTACCCGGATCTTGTCCTGTTGCTTGACCGATCGGTGCTCGAGCTCGGGGAGGACCCGCGCGAGCAATGCCGTGTGTTCCTCGCGTGGGAGGACGGCCGCGGCGCCGAGGAGGACATACGCCTCGTCCGCCGTCACGAGCCACGGCGACTCGCGCTTGAGTGCATACAAATGTCGCAGGAGCGCACGGTGCTCGTTGAACAGCCGGAGCGAGCTCCGGAGGGCGTCGTCGGTCACCTTGCGGCCAGCGATCTCCTCGAGCTCGCCCTGCACCCGCTCGTACTCCGCCCGCAGGTACTCGGCCGCGTGGGCCGAGTTGGCGTTCTGCGGGAGGTAGAGAATCTGGCAGGGGTAGGGGAGGTTCCGTCCCCACACCGCGGCGAGATTGCGCGCGGCGTCGCAGATCGGGTGCGTCACGAAGATGTCCAGCGTCAGTCGATCGGAGAGGGCCAGCTCGAGTGAGGTCTTGAGAATCGAGCAGAGGTACGACCCGAACCGTGACTCCGCCTGTGTCGGCTCGAGAGGAGCCCCTCGCACTTTGACGGGGAGCATCCCCGCCGCGTGCGCGATCTCTTCCGGAAAGTAGACCTGGAAATGGCCCACGACCTTGCCACCGGCCTCGCGCCACCGATGCACGGTCGGGAAGGCCGGATCCTCCACCAACTCGCGGCACCACTCCAGGACGCCGTCGAGGGGGCGGTCTCGCCACTCCGGAAACGTCACGGGAACAGTCATCGGTGCCTCCAGACCGGCGGCCGTTTCTCGAGGAACGACTGCAGGCCCTCGATCGCGTCTTCAGTGCTCATCAAGTCGTCGAGATAGCGCTGGCCCGCGCGCTCGAGCGGTACCCGCACGTCGCCGCTCGCCTCGAGGAGTGTGCGTTTCCCCACGATCAGCGCTGCCCGGCTGTGGCAGGCGAATCGCGCCGCCATACTCGAAGCCGTACGGGCTAGATCCTCGTTGGGCACGACGAAGCGGACGAGCCCGAGCTTCTCCGCATCCCGGGATCCGAGGGGTTCACCGCCGAGCACGAGGTCGATCGCGGCGCCCCACGGCGCGCGAGCCGGGAGCAGGGCGCATGCGGCGGGCGGGAGCACACCGAGCTGGATCTCTGGTTGGCCGAAGCGAGCGCTTTCGGCGGAGATGATCACGTCTGCGGCGAGTGCCACCTCGCAGCCACCGCCGAGGCATTGGCCGTGCACCGCCGCCACGACCGGAAGCGGGAACTCTACGATCGCTCGCACGGTGTCGAGGAACTCGGGGATCAATGTCTCGTGATGGGGTGGGAGGTGCTCGCTGACGTCGGCGCCTGCCGAGAAGTGCTTCCCGGCACCGTCGATGATCAGGGCGCGAACGGTGTGATCATCCTGCCACTGGGTGAGGGCGTCACGCAGCTGTGCCAGCACCTCTCGTGTGAGGATGTTGAGCGGCGGGTGATCGAGCGTGATGTGCCCGACGCCGTCAGAGAGCGAGGTTCTGAGGCCGGTCACGTACGGATTCCTCCAAGGAGCTGGCCGCCGTCCACCGGAAGCACGACGCCCGTGATGTACGAGGCATCGTCGCTGCAGAAGAAGCGCACAACGCCGGCCACGTCGGCCGGTCGGCCGACCCGTCCGAGGGGTGTGTGCGCCTCAGCGCGTCGAAGAGCGTCTGGTGGAAGGCCACGCGTCATCTCGGTGTCGACGAGCCCGGGGGCGATGACGTTCACCGTGACGCCATCTCGTGCCAACTCGATCGCGAGCGAGCGCGCAAGGCCCACGAGGCCTGCCTTCGCCGCCGCGTAGTTCGATTGACCGAACATTCCACGCAGGCCATTGATCGAGCTCAGGAACACGAGCCGGCCGGCTTGGGCCGCGCGGAGGTGCGGCGCGACGGCGCGCGCCACGTGGAACGCGCCGGTCAGGTTCACGGCGAGCACGTCGTCCCAATCGTCGTCGGCCATCTTCCAACTCACCCGGTCGCGGATGATCCCGGCGGCACACACGACCCAGTCGATCCCGCCGCGCTCGTCGGCGATCGCCTGCACGGCACTGGCGACGGCCGCCGGATCGCGGACGTCGACGGGGAGCTGGAGCATTGCCGCCTCGTACACCTCCGGGAACTGGACGTCCAGCGCTGCGACCCACGCGTTGTGCGCCAGTGTCTCCACGATGGTGCGGCCGATGCCGCGCCCGCCGCCGGTTACGAGAGCGGTTGGCCGCATGAGCCGCAGTAAGCGTGGTCGACGGGGAGGTGCTTGGCCCCGCACGCGCCACATTGTCGAATCGGTGCGCCCCACGGGGCTTCGGAGGAGCCACCCGCGGCCGCTCGCTCGCGAAGGAGATCGTAGCGGGCGGGGCGCTTCTCAACGAACGCTTGCATTCCCTCGAGTGGCTCCCAACAGGCATAGTGGAGGGAGAGCCAGTCTTGTGCGTGACGAGCCGTGGCATGCCACGCGAGGTCTTTCCAGAAGTTCGTCTGCTGTTTGGTGTACCGCGTACACTCGGGGAACGAGGCGAGCAGCCGGCGCGCGACATCGTCCACGAACTCGTCGAGCCGTGTGAGATCGATGCAGTATCCGTCCTCGCCGCGCTGTGCCTTCTTGATCTCGCCGGGAGTGGCTTCTTCCACCCACTCGTCGCCCCGTCGTACCGACGGCACGACCCAGTTCACGAGTCCCCAGGCCTCCGCCTGGCGCGCCGGGATCGGCTCGTTGAGCATGAGGATGGCGCGAGCTCGTTTGTCGCCAACCACCAACGGCAGCCATTGCGTGGAGCCGCCGCAGGCCACCGAACCGACGTGCGTGCCCACTTGCTTGATGTACGTATGTTGCGCCATCGCCGTGAGATCGCAGGCGAGCTGGCTTTCGTTGCCGCCGCCCACCGCCATCCCATTGAGCCGCGCGACGACTGGTTTCCCCGTATTGAGGATGCTCTCGATGTACGCGCGGAACAGCGCCATGTACTTCCAGTAGTCCCGCGGCGTTGCGACGTAGCTCTCGGCGTACTCCGCCACGTCGCCTCCGGTACAGAAGGCGCGATCGCCGGCACCCGTGAACACGATGGCGCCGACGGCGTCGTCGAAGCCGGCGTCCCGGAACGCGGTGGCGAGCTCCTCGAGTGCGGTGGTCGAGTAGGCGTTGTATTTCTGTGGCCGGTTGATCGTGATCCGCGCGACGCCATCGGCCTTGGCGTACAGGATCTCCGTGAACGTGAATGACTCGGCGGCGCGTGAGGTGAACTGCCGCGAGGTCATGACTGGCATGTCAGGCCTCCTACGAGATAGTCGGCGAACGCGGCGCCGAGTTGGGTAGCATCGAAGCCGCCCGCGGGGCGGTACCAACGCGCGATCCAGTTGATCGCGCCGAGGATCGCGAAGGCAGCCACCTTCGGGTCCACCGAGCGGAAGGTGCCTGCCCGCACACCTTGGGCGATCAGTCGGCGGAGCCCGCGCTCGTAGCGATCGCGCGCCGCAATGACTTCTTCCTGGCGCTCGGGAGAGAGGGCGGTCACCTCGAAGGCGAGCGGCGACCCCTCGAGGGTCTCCGTCATCACGCGGACATGTTCCCGGATCACCCGCGCGAGACGTTCGGGGGGCGTCCGAGCGTCCGCTTCGGCCTCTTCGAGAATGCGCCGCAGCTCGGCGAGCGACTCACGGTGGCAAGCGTAGAGGATCGCTTCTTTGTCGGGGAAGTAGTGGTACAGCGCTGTCTTCCG